>CAIYES010000275.1 GCA_903925275.1 uncultured Bacteroidales bacterium | reverse complement strand
GATACAGGTATTGACATATAAAATACCAGTAGCCGTTGACCCAAAATGTGCTGCATCGGTATTAAAGGTAGCAGCAGTGGCGGTCGATCCATAGGTGCCGACAGGTGAAGCTGACGCGCTGCCATCAAGGTGCAAGGTAAGCGACTGATGGATAAGTCCTGTACCCAAATTTGCAGTTACACTGTTGATCGCCAGATCACTGTTAATTACTGTGTTGGCAGCAAAAGTCTTAACCGAGGCAGCAGTGCCCGAAAGGACCAGATTATCGTAGATTACATTTTTAACGGTTTGTGCAGCTCCGTTGTAGTTAACGGTGTTGCCGGGTGTCGAAGCATTAAGCGTAGTAATGGTGGAAGTGCCTCCAATATTTAAGGTAGCGATATTTGTTAATCCGCCAGCCCCAATCAAAGCTGTTCCAACAGATAATGTGCCATTATTGGTATATGTCCCTGTCATGGTTACACTTGGGATACTCAGGGTTCCGGCAATTGTTTTCCCTGCCCCGCTTAAAGTATGGATTCCGGTCCCTGCATTGAAGGTTCCGTTGATCGTCAGGTTTCCCGCAAGGGTAAGCGTAGCATTTGCGGTCGTGTTGTTCCAGGTTGACGCTGCATTTAGGGTAATATCCCCGTTAAAGGCTTTGGCACCAGTGGCTGAAGAGATCGTAAGTATCCCGCTGGTTCCCGTTCCAATGGTCGTAGCTCCTGTTACAGTTAAGGCAAAGCCCGCAGCGGTAAACGTGGTGCCATCGCCAACTGAGAGATTACCGCCAACAGTTACCACTCCTCCGGTTGTTTTTGTTCCGGCTCCTGATAAAGTAAGGTTAGAATAAGTAGCAGCCACAACTGTCTGCGCGCCAGCAAATGCATAATTAACCGTAGAACCCGCAAATGTAGTTATTGTTGGAGTACCGGTAATGGCACCATTAAAAACTAAACTACCTGCACCCGTAAAAGTAAAGATACAACCTGTTGTACCAGTAGTTATCGCTCCATTTATCGTAACGGTACCGTTAGATATAGTTATAACATCATTTCGCGTGGTGGTAGTCGCAGCCATAGTCAGTGATCCCGCAGTAAGGGATCCTGCACCAACAGCAACTGTAAAATTGGTATTATTGGCACTTGGTCGCAATAAGTTAATCAATCCAGTTACATCAAGTGTATTTGTTCCGCTTATTGTAATACCCCCAGTATTAACAGAAGCTAATGATAAACAAGATGCCGCTACATCAACAGTAACAGTTATACCATTGTTAATTGTAACAGCATCTGCTGATGTAGGAACAGCAGCCCCACCCCAGGTTGCAGTGTTACTCCAGTTACCACTCACACTAGCTGTTCTTTGAGCCTGAACAAATGAAACCGAAAACAACATCACAATTACCAATGCCATCGCCTTTGCCGACGTAACGAATTTCTCGAATCGTTTAATTCCCCGACCAGGCGGTGTTTCCGAATTAAACCGTGTTGGAGATCCGGAACTGTTCAGGTTTTCACACCTACCAGCGGATACTTTGTCTGGTTTTTGTGTTAATAAATTGAGAGTAGAGGTATAGGTTTTCATATACTTAGATTTTTATTTTTCAATTCGGAAATATTATGAGAGGATATGGCTGTATGGAACGATGGAAAGGTTCCTATTGTTTCTATGGTTCTTGTTGTTTCTAAGGTTCCTTCAGAACAAATGCAGGATGCATTTGCTGACGGGGTATGGAGTCGAAATTCCTGTTGAAAATTATTCATGGTGAATTAATTCCAATTAAGACATTAATATGTTGATTTGATTAT
>CAIYES010000274.1 GCA_903925275.1 uncultured Bacteroidales bacterium | reverse complement strand
TACATCGTACATCGTACATCATTTTCTATCTTTGCCGAAACAGCACCTCATGAAAGACAAAGTCACAATCATCACGGGAGCCTCATCCGGAATCGGCAGAGCCCTTGCACGGGAAGCCTATGCACGCGGAGCCAGGGTCGTCCTTGCCGCACGCCGCAAAGAAGCTCTGGAGCACATCTCAAAAGAGTGGAATTCCTCATCGTACCTGAACGTGGAAGCCGATGTGACCAGCGAAAATGATTGCCGGAAACTGATCGACGAAACAATTCGCAAGTTCGGCCGTATCGATATTCTCATCAATAATGCCGGTATCTCCATGAGGGCCTTGTTCGAGGAAGTTGATCTGGATGTGATAAGAAAATTGATGGACACCAACTTCTGGGGAACTGTTTATTGTTCAAATTATGCTCTTCCCCATCTGCTCAAAACCAAGGGTTCACTTGTTGGGGTTTCTTCAGTAGCGGGCTACAAGGGCCTCCCCGGCAGAGCGGGATATTCAGCTTCGAAATTCGCCATGCACGGACTCCTTGAAGTCATCCGCATTGAAAACATTAAAAAAGGACTTCATGTACTTATCGCATGCCCCGGCTTCACTTCGAGCAACATCCGCAATATTGCATTATCGAAAGACGGCTCCTCCCAGGGTGAAACACCTCTCGATGAAAGCAAACTCATGCCGGCCGAAACCGTGGCAAAGCTCATATGCAATGCCATTGAAAAAAGAAAACATACTCTCGTCCTAACCACCATGGGCAAAATGACCGTTTTGCTAAACAAGTTCTTCCCTAAGTTTATGGATGGAATGGTTTACAACCATATGGCCAAAGAGGCGGACTCGCCTTTCAAATAGCGAAGTAGCGAAATAGCGAAGTAGCGAAAATTAACATGTCACTGATACATCCCTTTCTTGAATCGTCAGACTTTGGGCCATTTTACTGATGCTGATCTTTTAGAAGAAGTTATCAAATGCGGGGTCTTCAGTAATACAGGCTTATGCCTGTGCCATAATCATATTTTGTACTCTGAATTAACTCATAGACATCATAATTACCACTGGTATAATTAGTATGAGCGACGAATGATTCCACGAGAGGGTATACCGTCAGTGCATTGTATAAGTCCATATTTCCTGTACTCCCGAAATACGGAACTTTATTAACGGTACAATTAAGAGATTCCGTTTTGTAGGCAGTAGTAGATTGATAATCTATTGTGTACGACAAAGTGTGATCGGGGTGTAAAGTGATCTTCACTGTACCTGTAGCAGGTGATGGAAATGAAGCGGTTATAATGTTCCCGTTTTGTGTACACGGAACCTTGGTAAGGTCACCAATGCTAAAGCTGGCATCAGAACTACTAATCAGAACCCCCTGATCATCATACTCATCATCATGAACGGCTGGTATCAGTGCCAAGGTCAGAGACAGAAATTGTTTCTGAGTTACCAGTCTGATCTTGAACGACAATTCGGTTTCATTGTTGTTGCTGCTGTTATAATTGCTGTTAGTGCAAATGATGATGAATTTTGAACACCCATTCGTTATCACGGATTTTAACTTTGCGACTGTAACAGAATTGGCATCCTGACCAAGGAACATCAAGGGTTCTTTGGATTTGACTCCATACACCATGATCATCTGATCTTCCTGCTGATCAGCATCAACAGAAAGCACAGTCTGTTCATCGGCAGGAAAAGCGCTGACATCGAGGAGGAAAATCCTGGAGGCGAGCTGTTTGTAGCTATTCTTCAGCTTGAACAAGGTGTCTGATACAAGTGTTGCAGTATATTTTTCATCTCTTCCGCCGAGGAAAAGACCAGGGGTCACATCTGAGTAGATCAGTCCCAGGGAATAATCCTTTATCATTTCCAGATACCAATCTTTATAAACCATTCCCATTGACAAACGAATAGCCTGACCAGGATTCTCTCCACTATAAATATTGTCATATATTGTTTTCAGCAACCCATCGCCGAGGTCATCAATGATGTATTTGATTGTCCCTGACATCCCATAGCCGAAAGACCTTGCATTCACATCATCCCTTGTTTCATTAAGACCTCCCATGAATTGTTCCAGTTCATTTCCTTTTCGTGCTGCTGAGATATAACCCGAAACGGCAAAGCGTTCTTCAACCCAGGTTGCAACGGCTTCATCAAGCCAGTAGTGAGGTGAAGCAGATTTTGCCTTGGAGTACCTGTTACGGGGATCGTACCATCCCTGAACAACATGCATAAACTCATGTGCTGCCGTTGTTTTCATCTCCGGCATGTCGTTCAGCTTGCTTGTATTGAATTCCATAGAGCTATAGT
>CAIYES010000273.1 GCA_903925275.1 uncultured Bacteroidales bacterium | reverse complement strand
TATTTCAGAGAAAAATCTTATGAAATATAATGATTTGACCGATAGCCACCTTGTGCCGGGGCAAATACTCTATCTGCAATCAAAACGGAGAAAAGCAGCGAATTCAACCCATGTAGTTCAGCAGGGTGAAACCCTTTATCAGATTTCACAGGGCTACGGTATCAAAATTAAAATGTTGTATAAACGCAACCATATTCCCAAAGGGATAGAACCTCCTGCAGGACTCTTACTCCGGCTTCGTTAACCGATAGCTTTTCAGATATTTACCCGCACCAACCACAAGACTCATTTTATTCCCGGCATCAACGGCGAGGTTTCCGATATCGAATGGGGTATTTCCACGAATACCGGATTCGAGTTCGCGGTAACCGTTATGATCGAAGAGAAATAGCTCGTTGGTCTCGGGTACAACAAAACCAACCATTACTTTTCCGTCCCGGCCTTGCAACAGAAAAGGCGGATTGCTGATTATGTGGCGGAACATGTATAAGTATACCAGTTTAAAATTACGGTTGTAATAATAGATTTTATTCCGATCGATGAAAATAAACTCATGCTGACTATTTCCTGTGATATCTTCGTAAAAAAAACGGTGACCTGGTGAAAAAAGGTTCAGGGTTACCTCGGTTGATTTTCCGTTGCCTTGTAAAAAGATTACCTTCCCATTTGGATCAGTGGTAATAAATTCGCCCTTTTTATTGGTTTTATTGGGATAAAACCCGGAGGATGGTGCGTGAAGAAATTTTGGTCCAAGGGGAATCACGGAAATGCCATCGCGATCGACGATCATGGTGTTGCCTGTTCGTCCCGAAATCATAACAAAATCCTTCTTCCCGATCACATGAGTTGCCAGCGGATCAACAATCTCTTCTTTCAGGTTCGGGCGTTTCCAGCCCGTTGTTGAAGTACCATCGAGCGAGAAACTATAAACCCTGTTATCCTGGAAAGCTACAAGAATGTGGTAGTCATGATTGTTATCCCAATCAGTAACGGTCAAACCATTGGTTGCATGAAGCGGAAAGCGCATCGGGAATTTATCGGCGAAACGTCCGTCGGCATGTAGCAAATAAAGATGTGTATCCGTGTTGAATAAAAGGTACAATGAATCACTGCCGGCAAGGTGAATGGGGTGAATTTCTCCCATCAAGGTGCCCATGATATGCAATTTCCATGCGATGTGCCCTTGTGAAGTTATGAAATACAGGTTGTTTGAAACGTCAGAAACCACAATTGCAGGGTCGCTGCCTGAAATTGCAGGGATGATCTTCGGTCGACCTGCGATGGTAGTATCGAGCTTTGCCTGCCATTCCAACGGACCTTCTTTGCCGAGATTCGGATTGTAACGCAGAAATATGTTTGAATAAAAAAGACCATCGGTGTTGCTGAATTGGAATGCGACAGATTCAAATTTTCGCAAGCTGTCCATCACGGGGTTTAGTTGATCAGAAAGATCCTGGCTCATCAGATTTTTCAATGAATTTAGCGCATTGCGGGTACTGAAATAGCAGAAAACATTGGATTTTTCGGACAGGCTGCCTTCAAAATCTTTGTAGGTTTTATCTTTTGC
>CAIYES010000272.1 GCA_903925275.1 uncultured Bacteroidales bacterium | reverse complement strand
TTTAATTACGTGATGTTTCTGTTTATTGTCCAATATAATATGTTTCATGTAAGAGACGCATCGCGATGCGTCATTTACTGTGAGACGCCGCTATGCGTCTTTCAACTATGAGACGCATCGCGATGCGTCTCTCTGTGAGCCTTTGAGCAGAATTGAACTGCTGACCCCTTCCTTACCAAGGAAGTGCTCTACCCCTGAGCTACAAAGGCGTAGGTTTCATTTGAGCGGAAGACGGGGCTCGAACCCGCCACCTGAAGCTTGGAAGGCTTCCGCTCTACCAAATGAGCTACTTCCGCGTGATTCACCAATTCACCACCTTCTGGTGGGGGGAGGAGGATTCGAACCTCCGAAGGCTGCGCCAACAGATTTACAGTCTGCCCCATTTGACCGCTCTGGTATCCCCCCGATTGCACTGTTAACTGGTCAGATGAAGATTTTGATAATATATTCATCGACAACCAGTTTGCCAGTTCACTACTTTTTCATTCTTTCAAAGAACCCTATCAGGTATTTTTCCGCTCCTGATACGCTAACTCAGAGCCGATGTACGGATTCGAACCGCCGACCAGCTGATTACAAATCAGCTGCTCTACCAGCTGAGCTACATCGGCAAGCATTCCTTTTTTGAAAAGGACTGCAAAAGTATAAACAATTTGGATATAAAACAAGGATTTTGATAAATTATGGCTAAAAAGAGAAATATTTTTTAACAAAATCTGTACCGAACTCCTAAATCAGCGTCAATCATGCATTTCAGAGAACGACGAAGGCAACTTTATTCAAGTTGCCTTCATGTTTTTATTTAGCTACAACTTTAAATTCCTCTTACCTTTTCTTTATGTTTAACAATTTGTTTACGCAAGGCCTCCGAAGCGAGATCAATTGCAGCTTCAAATGTGGAAGCCTCTTTCTTGGCAAAAAGATCATAACCCTTGATGATCAAGCGGACTTCAGCAATTTTATTCTCTCTTGTTTCGGTATTTTCCGTTTTTAATATTACCTCACTGCCAATGACACCTTCGAAGAAGATGTGCAATTTTTCAAGTTTTTCATTGATAAAAGCTTCCAACTTCTTGTCAGCCTTGAAATGGACAGAGTTAATTTTAACATTCATTCAGACCTCCTTTTTTATGCCTTTGGATGGGCTTGTTTGTACACTCTCTTTAATTTTTCAATCGTGTTGTGGGTATAAACCTGGGTAGCCGAAAGATTGGCATGACCCAGAAGTTCTTTGACTGCGTTTAGTTCTGCTCCGTTATTCAACAGGTGTGTTGCAAAAGTGTGACGCAATACATGCGGGCTCTTTTTTCCCATTGTAGTTACCTCCCCAAGATATCTGATTACGGTTCGGTATACCATTTTTGAATAAATTCCGCGGCCTTTATCGGTAAGAAAAAGGTCGTCGGTGTTACCGAAACACTTCCGCTTAATATCGATATACGATTTCAACAGGGATTCAAATTTCTTACTGAACGGAATCAAACGCTCTTTATTACGTTTACCTAACACCTTAATTGTATCATGATGGAAATCAACGTCGGTTTCTTTCAGGTTGACAAGCTCAGTCAAACGCATACCCGTTGAATAAAACATCTCCAGAATCAGCTTGTTTCGCATCCCGGGGTACCCTTCACCAAAATCGATTTGATCAAAAAGCATCTCCATTTTTTCTTTTTCGACAAAAACAGGCAAACGCTTCGAGGTTTTAGGAGGGGTGATCTTTCGCATCGGATTTTCATCCATAACACCTTCCCTCAGCAGAAATTTATAAAACGATTTAAGGGTTGTGAGTTTGCGGTTGACTGACCTTGTACCGATCTGATGCTCCATCAAATACACAAGCCATGACCTGATCATCGGATGGTTTACCTCACGGATGTCAGTGATACAATATTGCAATTGCAAATACTTAAAAAACTGATCCAGATCGGTTTGGTAAGCAATTACGGTGTGGAGAGAATACCGTTTTTCGTACTGTATATATGCAAGAAAGCGTTCCTTCACCAGTCAATAAAAAAGTAAAAGATAATTTGCAGGGAATAAAAGTTCTCAATCCTGATGTCATTCGACCCTTAAACAATCCGTATCACCGGGAGGGAGGCATCGCCATCCTGCGCGGCAATCTCGCCCCTGA
>CAIYES010000271.1 GCA_903925275.1 uncultured Bacteroidales bacterium | reverse complement strand
CAAAAATCTGATGAAACATTTTTATACAACGCTTTGTTATTAATGCCCGCTGAATTGTAAGTTCCGTCAGCGCCGATATTTGTGATGAGATTCTCTTTTGGAATCACAGACAATCCATTGTTTATCAGTCTGCAATACATCCATCTGTATCCCCAGGGTTTTGAGGGGTCATTATAGTATGTATTAAAATGTCGTGAAAAAAAATTGAACTCTTTTCTTGAATTAAAGAAATATTCAAGCACTTTTTTTTCTTTAATTAATGGCCATTCAGGCATATTATAGTCAAACAGATCCCAGGCGCGTTTCCATGTTGCCCAGCCCCAGATATGACCATATTTTGAATAAATACAGCTAAATTCATCATTTGATCGTTCAGGTGTAAAATTGCTACCGGAAATATGCATAAACCGGTTGTCATTTTTGAATTTTTCGAGCACTTCGTTGCAAAAGGCAATAAATGAATTTGCCGGAATGCAATCATCTTCTAAAACTATTGCACGGTCTTCAGATTGAAACACCTCATTTAACCCTGAATAGACACGTGGACCGCAGCCAAGATTCGTTTCAGCATATATCCTTGTAATATTGCAGTCCCAACTTATGGCATCAAAAATTTTCCTTGTTTTCAAACATAACAGTTTATCGGAGTCGTTTTTGGGGCCATCAGCAACAATATATAACCGTGATGGTTTCAGTTCAAGGAGTTTTTCATATAACACTGTTGAATAATAAAAACGATTATAGATGATAATGACTATCGGAGCTTCAAGTCTAATGGTTTTGGCCATGATCAGTGCACTGATTGGTTATAATCTTACAATTTTTTTTCAGTAATTAATATTAAAAATTTTCTGTAGAGATAACAGGTTAAATGTTTTCCAGTACATGGTTGAAAATGGAGCTTTGTTATCAAGAAAATCTGAAAAAACTTTGAGAATTTGATGTTGATTGAGCAAATGATCTTTTGGTATTTTATTATATTCGTTTAAAAAAAGTTCTTTTATCATATTTTCTCTTAGCCAAAAGGGCTCAGCCGTGACAAACCCAAGTTTGGTTTTTCTGGTCCGGATCGGTTCAGGAAGAATATCTTTCATCGCATTCCGGTACACTATTTTGCTCAGTCCATTGTTGATTTTTTGAGAGATTGGCAGGGAAAAAGTATATTCTACTAATCTGTAATCGAGAAAAGGCAATCTTGATTCAGTAGCGAAAGCCATTGAATTGCGGTCGACCTGTTTTAGGATTCCCGGCAATGGAAACAACGTTGTTGAATTTAAAAAATAGGTATCCAGGTAGCCCTGGTCCTTCATAATATTGTTATAACGGTTTAAGTAATGGGATTTTTGAAATCCTTCGTTGATGTAGTCTTTATTGAGGTACAATAAATTATGGTTGTGCCTAACGAATTGACTATTCGAAATGTATTTTTTGGAGAATGTTTTTAAAACCTGATACAAGAGTTTATTATAAGAAATATCCAACTTATTTTTGTAGGTTACAGCTCCTTTTAGAAAAGATGATATTTTCCCCTGCTGCAGCATATCTGAAAGATAAAAATCATATGGATGATATCCCCCCAGCATTTCATCCGGTCCCTGGCCATCTAATGTTACAATTACCCCATTTTGCCTGGTAAGTTCGCTGATACACCATCCTGCAAAAATACTGGTACTTAAAAACGGTTCTTCCTGATGCCATATTAATTTTTCATGATCATTGAGTAGTTTTTCAGAGGTAGGTATTGTAAAATATGCCTTAGAATTCGTGTGCTTAACGACAAGTTCAGCAAAAGTTGTTTCATCATACTCGGGGCGGTCAGAACATGAAGTAAATGTAGTTTGAAGGTCACTGATGTTGCCGGCATCATGTATTTTATTTATCATGCATGCAATACCACTGCTATCCAGACCACCTGACAATGCCGTTCCAACCGGCACATCACTTCGCAATCTTAATTTAACGGAGTCTTCGAAAAGTTCACAAAACTTTTTTCCGTAATCAGCATCTGTTTGGCCATCAAGTTTTTTGGTTATATCCAGATGCCAGTATTGTTTTTGTTCCAGACCATCCGGTAATTTCAGGTCATTCAAATTGATAAATAAGTTGTGCCCTGCCTGAAGTTGTTTGACAGAGTTATAAAATGTATCAGACCCCAGGCTATTGTAGATATCAAAAACGAGATAATCAAATACAGTTCCCAAATCAAATTTTTGCTCAACAAAGTCTAAAATGAGCAACTGTTTAATTTCGGACCCGAATGCGAAACCTGTATTATTTGAGAAATAATAGAATGGTTTGACCCCCAAGCGGTCTCTGGAGCAGAAGAGTGTATTTTCTTTTTTGTCTAAAAGCGAAAATGCCCACATTCCATTAAAATACTGAACACAATTTGTCCCCCACTCATTGTATGCCGCCAGAATGACTTCTGTATCGCTTTTTGAATGAAAAGTGTAACCTTTTTTATTGAGAATTATTTTCAACTCAACATAATTGTATATTTCACCATTGAACACAAGATGGTACCGATCATCCATGTATGACATGGGTTGTCGCGAGTTTTGACTCAGATCGATGATTGACAAACGGCGGTGTCCCATAAAAAAATTACAGGATTCAATAACTTCACCAGGCTCCTTAAAGTGTTTTAAATAATGTGTGCCTGTATTATACCCCAGGTAGCCAAAATCATCCGGTCCTCTGTATTTAATAAGATCTGTCATCTTCACGATTTTGTCAATTAATGACCTATCGTCAAAACAGAAAATTCCTGAAATACCGCACATAAGAATTGTTTATATTGTATAGATGATTTTGAATTGAACCTGGGTGATCATTCAAGACTACGAAAAATGATGTAATCAGAAGGGTTTCTGGGCTTCCATGACAAGGGTTTCCCAACTTCGCACATCTTCCTCCTTAATAAGCCTTGGATCAGATCCTTCTGTGGCAAATTTTACTTTTTTTATAGCCATAAAACCTACATTGCTTAATGCTTTTGTCATAAGTTGTTCATCCCAGCACGAATGATGACCATAATCCTGCGTAATTGTGCATATCGCTTCGCACCCGGATTTAAATTTTGAAAATTTCGGATCAAGCTCCTTCCCTAAATAAAAATTAACATATTTTTCAATGTCCGGACAGTTAATTCTAAGCCAGCAACCCGGTTTTAAAATTCTGAATACTTCACAAAGGAGTTGATAGGCTTCACTGGGAAACAGATGTTCTATAGTATGCCCGCTATATACGCCGTCGACAGAATTGTCCTCACATTTTAAAGGGTATCTCAAGTCTGTTTCAACATCGGGGCTTTCTGTTGGGGGATATTTTTTCCAAAATTTTAATCTGGGAGTTTGAAAAAAATCAACATGTACCCAACCATCCTTAAAATTCGATCCACAGCCAATATCAAGCAAAAGAGGCTTACGTACAATTTTGATTTTGCTTTTTCCCTTTCTGAAATTTCTACCAAACCAGCTTGTAAACTCGATTTTTAGAATCTGTTTTAAAGAAGGTCCGGTAAAACCCGGGGTAAACATTTCTTTCATGTTGAAAAATATTCAGTAATCGTTAAATATTCATTTCGGCTGCAAACTCATGAAACTTTGACAGCAACCCTGCCAGTATAATCTACACGGTTGAGGAGTATGGGAAGCTGATTCGACAGAATATATTCATCAACTGCTTTTCGGGCCCCCTGCCAGTGTCCGTAATCATCAATGATCAATACTCCTTTATCAGCAAGTAATGGATATAAATGTGACAGTTCATGTTTGGTTGAAGCATACCAATCCGTATCCAACCTGAGCAATGCCAATTGCCCCGGATTGTTACCTGGTATTGTTTCTTCAACCATACCTTTGATTAGTTTGAAATTATCTGATGGATATTTTGTTGTCAAGACATTTTGTAGCACTGATTCATATGCCGCGAGACACCAGATTGAATTTTCTTTTTCCTGTGAATTTTCAAGTAACTGATCGCTTGCTTTTCTGAGATGGATGTCTACATCATCTTCAGTAGGATTTGACATACCTTCAAAGGTATCATACAGATATATTTTTCGTGACGATTGATTAAATTTTAATAATGTTAATGCTATAAGCATAGCACTTCCTCCTTTCCATACGCCACATTCCACAAAATCCCCGGGGATTTTATTCTTTACTACATATTCAATGCTTTTATATAGTGCAAACATACGCTCAATGCTTGTCATTGTATATGGTTTGCAAAATTCATACAATTCGATAAATTCATCGTACTCTGAAGACCTTGATGGAACCTCCGCAATCTTGGTTACAGAATATCCAAGTACATTAAAAAACCTTTTTAACAATGATTTCATACTATAATAATTTCTATTTTAGTGGTCATATGGGATATCAATGAATGTCAATCCTGGCTTGCATGAACATTATTCCTTTAGATATTTCAGTGCATTATTTTGCTTTTGATCCCGATGGGTGAAAAGCGTGTTTTTATATAGTTGAATAAAAATGTAAAATCCCTGATATCTACCAATTTAATATGTGTAAATAAATAAATGCTAAATACCAAAAAAGATATTTTAATGAAAAAAAGCACTTTAAAGGAAACGAAAAAACCCAGAAATAAGGCTGCTATGATTATGATAACAGATATCAAGAATGATATTGTCAATATTTTAAACTGGTGGGGTACGTAATAAAATTTCTGCGAGAGGTACATGTAAATTCCAAAAACAATGAATGAAGCCAATGCAGTTGCCAATCCTGCACCTGCGATGTTAAAATAGGGGATCAGGATGAGGCTCAGAATTGTATTTGATACAGCCCCGGCAATGGTTATGTATGTTATATAAATAGGTTTTTTTGCAATGAATAAACCTGGCGTAAAGACATAGAAGCTTGCCAGAAATCCCGCATATAGCAAAAACGGAATGGCCATAAATGCACGGGAATAGTTTGGAGGGGCAATGATTGAGAGTATTTCTTTTGAGAACATAGAAATTGTCGTCGTAATGATAAGCGATGTACAAATGACATACCTGAAGATTTTTTCTAATTTGGCTGGCGTGTCATGATCTTTGTAATTTGTTATTATGATGGGTGTTATAGAACCTGTGATTCCGTTCATCACAATACCAACAATGGATGCAACCCTGTAAGCTATACCATATAATCCGAGTTCGACCAGCCCGAAAAAACGATTGATCAGGAGCCGGTCAATATAGGTAAACATGAAAACCATCAAGGTTCCCGGTACAATTGGGGTGGAGTACTTGAGCAATACCTTGAGAATTTTATAAGAAAAACTTAATGTATATACCTCTTTTCCCAGGGAAAAGCCAACAATAAATCCTAAAAACCCACCAATTGCCTGAGCGGCAAATACGCCTTTTACACCATATTTTAACACCAATACAAATAAGATGCTTAGCGAAATTGTGGTAAGCGAATATACCAATGAGCAGATCATATATCTGATCGGTTTGAGCATCCAGCGCAATTGATTCTGGGTGAAATAGAACAGTCCGTTGGCTATGATAACTGCTCCCATGATTTGTACTAAAAATGTTTCATCTCTGGAAATAAGAAGGTAACTGATCCTTTTAGGAAATAATTCAAATATGGAAAAGCAAAATAAAAATACAGTTAATGAATAGAACAAAGATGTCGATGCAATCGATTTTTTATCTTTTTGATAACCGGGATCAGGGAAAAATCTTGATATTGCCTGTGTTATTTCCATCGGCATAACCATTGTAATAATGGTTAATGCAATTGAAAGGATTTCTATTACGCCATAATCACCGGGGTTTAAGATATGCGTATAAAACGGAACCAATATAAGGGAAATCCCTTTGGTTAGGACATTTGTAATTCCATATATCAAAGAATCTTTTAAAAAGGCTTTGATCATATCTGTATTTCCTTTTGTATAATCTTGTACAATGGATGTTTCAATGGACCATTACTTAAATTGCCCTAAATTCAAGTAATTAAT
>CAIYES010000270.1 GCA_903925275.1 uncultured Bacteroidales bacterium | reverse complement strand
TATGACCCAATTCCTGATGTGGTTGAAATGCTGGAAGACAAAGGGTATAAGATTGTTGAAATTGAAACTCCAAAATCTTTTGATGGTTTTAAAGCTGATTCAGGTAACCATAAGATAATCGTTCTACGAAAATCATCTGAGAACGAAGATATTGTAAGAAAACGGTTTACTGCATTACATGAATTGGCGCATCATTCGTTGACTTTTCCGGAAGGGGTAGAAGCAAAATGTGAAGAGAAACTATGTCACTCCTTCGCCTGTGCTTTGCTGTATCCTGAAGATATGGCACGTAAAGACCTTCATAAACACCGCTTTCACTTTTATCAAAACGAATTGATTTTAATAAAAGAACGCTGGGGAATATCCTTTTCAGCTATTTTTTCCCGCGCTTTACAATTGGGAATCATTAACGACTATGTATATAAAAAATTAAATATTGGTTACCGGCAAAGAAAACTACATGAGCCGGGTAAGGAGCCTGGTCGTTTTTTAAGTAAAGAAAAACCTGTCCGTTTTGAACGATTGATATATGTAGCGTTAGGTCAGGAACTTATTTCCGTAAATGAAGCTGCCTATTTTTCCGGCACTTCCGTATGGCGGTTCAGAGAACAAATGCAACCCTTGGTATGAAGTTGATTATAACAGATACAAATGTGTTTTTTGACATCATCAGCATTGGTGCATTACCGGAATTTTTCGCACTGGACTTTGAGATTTGCACAACCGATTTTGTTGTGAAAGAAATTTTGGTGTCGAACCAAAAAGAGCAAATAGAATCGTTTATAAGGGCAAAGAAGCTTAACGTGTTTAAAATATCGGCTGATGAGGTTGAAGAAATACTGAATTTCCCAACCAAGAGGTTTTTCAAAGGAATTACCGATAAAACGGTGCTTTGGAAATCGCACAAGTTAAAATGTCCGTTGCTTACCGGGGATAAAAAATTACGTAACGAAGCCGAAGATTTAAAAATTGAAGTACATGGCAGTATTTGGGTGATTATCACACTTGTTGAAAATGGAATAATATCAAAGGCAAAAGGGAGAGACTTATTGGAACAGTTAAAATTAATAAATGCCAGTTTACCTCACGATGAAATAGATAAGTTTTTGAAACAGCTTAAATAAAAAAAACCGAAGCCTATGGAATAAAGCTTCGGATGATGAATGAATATTTTTCCTGGAGGGATAATATATTCGACTGTAAAAGTAGACATATTTGCAATGCTACCAAATTTATTCCTTGGGCAAAACCATAAGCGCCTCAGTATAAAATAGCTTGTGATCCAAGATTTGTTTATTATGGCTAAAAATGGAAAAACCGGAGATGGGCATCGCAATGGTGCTGTGCGGGAACGTTCTCAAGTTTACAATCCTCAAACTGAACAATGGGTAAAACGTGATACCAATACCGGGCAGTTTATTGATGTGAACCAAAACGGACAACCCCACAAGGGTGTGCGTAAAGAGAAATAGCACAATTCTCTGAATTACAGCCTCAGTTAAGAAACTGGGGCTGTTTTGCTTTATTGATGGCACTTCGCGCTTTCAAGTAGACATTTTAAATCAACCTGACGGTGCTGGTACAACTCTTTGAGTTGGGTTGGGGTGATTTCGATGTCCTGCTTGATAAGTTTCATTGTTGTTTTATAAGGTAAACTGGTATCAGATCGCTATTGGCAGGTGATCATTACAGTTGGTTTCATTAATTATTTTATTAATTTTAATTGAAATTACTTCCATTTCTTTATCTTCATCAATTTCCTTAAATTGAGGTTCAATATATTTAAAAAATTCCATCTTGTCTGTTGAGAGTTCGTTAAGAAAAGGATTTGAAATTATTTTTACAGCCGTAAGCACCAACATTCTTAATAACAAAAATTCTGAAATATGTTTAGGAACGATCAAACATTCAATACTGTCCATAGGAAAGATTGGCTCTGAGTTATTACTTTTATCACGAAAATTATGTGCTAAAACTGTATTTCTATATTTTTTTAGATCAGTCCATCCTTTAATTCTATCAATGGCTGGCTTGGCAGTTTTTTTCCCTGTAATTATACTTTGTTTGTGCTTTTCTTCTGATCGCTTTACAAGAAAATCCTCCCATTCAGAAAGGAATGAACAAGTATAAAGGATTATTAGAGACCTTGCATTGAAGAACAGCATTTCTTCTGTTTGCTTATTCTCTCCTTTTGACAAAACTAATGTTTCAACTTGCTTGTCAATTAAGGTTGAAAGTAATGTTAAAATATGAATTGACTGTAATGTTTGTTCCATTTACTTTGACTTATTTCACCTAACCCGACAGGAAACAGTAGTAATGGCTTGTCTGATTTTATATTTGAATTACTTAATCAAGTTATTGAGCTCCCACCTCTTTCCTAACCAAATTGCCCAGAATTGCCCGGACTTATGCTTGTTGTTCTATAAAAAACTCAATCTTTAATACTTGTCAATTCAATCCGATCCCTTATTTTGGAACAAACATTTTCAATACGTTGGATTATTTCATTAAAAATAGAAGGACAATCTGTATGAATACCTATTTCTTTTAACGATTTAATTGTATCCATAAATATTCCTTCAACATACAAATTTGCAGATAAATGGATGACTTGCTCAAGTTCATCAAATATTTCTCTTGGATAAAATGGCTTATTAGTGTTATACATTGATCGAACCTTGTTGTAATTTGACCAAAATTCTTTCATTTTTTCGCCTATTTCATTTTTATTTTTGTCCATTTTTTCTTGATCCAATTTTTCATAATCCTTAACCCTATCAAAAACAAATTCTACATCTTGTTCAAATTCCATCAGTGTCTTCCACAAGCTCTGATAAATTTCAAATTCTTTAGCAAATTGAATCTGGTGTATGGAAATAGATTTTTGATTTTCATACTTATATGATTCATCTTTAATTATTTTATCTTGTGGTTTTTGAATTTTAACAAACCAATTGCGAAATCCATAAATTGATAAAATACACCCGGTTATTATTGCAAATATCGAAATCCCGTTAATTTTTATATTTACTTGATAAAACCCAAATAATATCAACAAGATTCCTGAAAGAGATATAAACTTATACAAACTATCGCTTGGTATTTTAGGTATTTGAAATTCAGTCATATATCAATTTATGTTTGCTGTAATAATTAAATAAATTCAACAATTCCTACTTCAATCTTTCGCATTATTTTTTAAAAGTCAGCGGCAATGGCTAATCGGGTTTTCGTTTGACTTGTTCTTTTTATTACATGGTCATTCGTTAAAAAGCACGCACAGCACGCACTGCATAGTTGTTGAACTTATAGCCGTTGCCACCACCGCTGCCGAAGCCTTGGTACCATGCGATGTAATCAGTGGCCTCGGAGGAACTCCAATAGTTGCTATCTACAAAACCGCCGATTACAGCTTTATGCAAGTACATTTCGTTTAGCTCATCTTTTGATGGTAAAAACCAGTCGCTGTATCCGTTCAGAACAAGGTTATCACAAATCCGGGCTGCTATGCCTGTTTCCATGCACCAGTTAACAATAATCGTCGTATTTGCTTGTCCCGTGCCAATGGCGGTGGATGTTCCTGGAATTGAGGTTCCGTAACATCCCCATGCCGCTCCTGTACTTTGGTCTGTTGTCGCAGATATTAACCCATGCTGCCCCGTGCCATCAATGTAAAAAATTATCCCACCACCAAAGCTTTGACCAATCGAAAATGAAATTGTTGTAAAATTCACTTCATTACCATAAGTCGTCCCAACACTGTTTGTTGCATAAGCCCTCACATAATAAAGAGTATTTGCTGTAAGGCCAGAGAGGCTGCTTACAAACACCCCGGTCCCACTGCCATCCGTTGTATGGCTATTAGTAGTTGTAGGATTTGAAGAAGTGCTCCAACAAACACCACGTGCCGTCACTGTTGCTCCGCCATCAGAAGTGACATTTCCTCCACTGGTGGCGGTGGTTTGGGTGATATTTGTAACAGTGGTTGTCGTTACTGTTGGCAAGACTGGATTTGGAAGTGTGGTAAACGTTACCTCATTCCCATACGCCGTACCCACACTATTCGTTGCATAAGCCCTTACATAATATAGCGTATTCGGTGTCAGGCTCGTGAGGCTGCTCACAAACACACCAGTTCCACTACCATCAATTGTATGACTGTTAGAAATAGTAGGACTTGAGGAAGTGCCCCAACAAACACCACGGGCAGTAACAGTTGCGCCGCCGCTGGCAGTTACATTGCCACCGCTGGTGGCCGTTATTTGTGTGATGCCGGTCACTGCAGTGGTAGTCACAGTGGGAGTGACCACACTTGATTGGGTAGTTAACATCACTTCAATCCCATACGCCGTTCCAACGCTGTTGGTCGCATAGGCCCGATAATAGTACAATGTGCCGGGGGTAAGCCCGGTGAGATTGCTCACAAACGAGCCTGTTCCACTACCATCAGTAGTATGACTATTGGAAGTAGTTGGATTCGCGGCGATGCTCCAGCATACACCCCGGGCAGTAACCGAAGAGCCACCCTCGGAGGTAACATTACCACCGCTGGTTGCAGTGGTTTGTGTAATATTGGAAGCTACCGTCGTGTTAACAGAAGCAAGAGTGCCAGATGTAAGTGTTGTGAAGGTGATCTCGTTTCCATATGACGTACCAACGCCATTGGTTGCATAAGCCTTAACATAATAAAGTGTATTCGGGGTAAGTGCTGTCAGGTTGCTTGCGAAGGTTCCTACTCCGCTGCCATTCGTTGTATGGGAGCCGGCCAGCGTAGGATTGGGAGATACGCTGTAACAAACACCCCTCACCGTCACCGCCGAACCTCCATCAGAATTCACAGTGCCCCCACTGGTGGCAGTTGTGTCGGTAATATTCGTTGCAGGTGTTGTTGAAACGATTGGAAGGGTTGGATTTTGCAGTGTCGAAAAGGTTTGCTGGTTTCCATAAGCGGTTCCGGCGCTGTTGGTGGCATAAGCACGCACCCGGTAAAAGGTATTGGGCAGCAAACCGGAAATCTGGCTGATAAAACTGCCGGTTCCGGTTCCATTATTGGTTTTAGGATCGGCAATGGTAGGATTGTTGGCTGTACTCCAACATACACCCCGTGAGGTAACGGATGCTCCTCCATCATTGGTGACAGTACCTCCTGAAGTCGATGAATTGTTAGTAATGTTTGTCACGGGCGCTGTGGTTACAGCCGGAATGGTTACTTCGGTAAGCGTGGTAAATATTCGCTCATTACCGTAAGATGTTCCCGCGCTGTTGGTAGCATAAGCGCGGACATGATAGGTGGTGTTGGCCGTCAATCCTGTCATCGAACTCAGATATCCTCCAGTTCCGCTGCCATCACTGGTTTTGCTGTTGGCAGTGGTTGGATTTATGGAAGTACTCCAACACACGCCTCGTGCAGTTACGGTTGCTCCGCCATCGGCAGTCACATTCCCGCCGCAGGTGGCTGTGGTTTGGGCAATATTGATAACCTCCGTCGTGGTAACGGTAGGTGCGGTGACATTTTGCCCTGCTGTAAAACTTACCTCATTCCCATAAGCAGTCCCAACGCTGTTGCTGGCATAAGCCCGAACAAAGTATTTCGTTCCTGAAACTAAACTTATAATATTGCTTGTGAAAGTACCCAGGCTAACTCCATCCACGGTATGGGTATTCGAGGTGGTTGGATTGGGTGCGGCACTCCAGCACACTCCGCGGGCTGTAACACCGTTGCCTCCATCAGCCAGGACTGTGCCTCCCGAAGTTGCGCTGGTTGTGGTGATATTCGTGACAGAGGTGGTTATCACTGTTGGGATTATCGGATTTGGTAAGGTAGTGAAGCTCTTTTCTTCTCCATATCCAGTGCCAATGGAATTAGTGGCATAAGATCTGAGATAATAAGTTGTGTTGGCGATTAAGCCTGTAACAGAACTTACAAACAGGCCGGTTTCACTACCATCGGTTGTTTTATTCTGATCGATTGTAGGGTAAGGTGTCGTATTCCAGCATACTCCCCGAACAGTCACACTGGCTCCACCGTCTGAAGTAACATTTCCTCCGGAGGTCACCGAGTTGATGGTGATATTGGAAATTTCGACGGTAGTCACTACCGGGATCATAGCGCTCTGCGCCGTTGTGAAGGAGGTTTCATCAGAATACCGGATGCCATAAATGTTTTTGGCGAATGCACGGGTATAGTATTTAGTTCCGGCAGATAAGCCTAAGATTGTATAATTAAATGCACCGGTTGCATGAACACTGTCACGAAAGACATAATTATTGGTGTCCGGAGTTTGAGCGGTATTCCAGCACACCCCACGGGCAATAACAGGCGCTCCGCCATCGGAAATAACATCAGCGCTGCACCTTGCACTGGTATCGGTGATTTCCCCGGATACCTGTAAAACGACCGTTGGCAGATCGGGGGTGACGAAACTGATCAGGTCGCCATACTCAACACCATCCGCTGATGAAACCCAGGCTTTCAGATAATAAACAGTTTTTGGAGATAAGCCTGGAATTTTCCCGCTGAAGTTTCCCGTCTGACCCATTTTTCCAAGCGCTAATTTTTGTCCGTCAACATTTGGTGCACCTGTGTTATCCCAGCAAAAGCCATGATCGTTGATCGTGGTTTGTCCAATGTCTATTACTTTCCCATTGGCTGTGGCAGTAGGTTTATCCATGGATTCAGTCAACACTGCAGCCTGGCGGGGGAAGTCTTTTTTGCAGGAAAATAAAAACAGCATGGCAGCCAGAAGAGCGACGGCCATCGGGAAATTGAAATTGAATTGAAGGCGTCTCATAATGGATTGCCTGAAAGGGTTATTGCATCTCTAAAAACTACTTTTTTTGATGCCAGTTCGACACAAATATATCGTATGGTTCTCAAAAAACCTAATTTTACGCTCCCACAATTATATATTACTGAATGTTAATACTATGTGAAACAACGTCTCACATTTGAGTCATTCAGCCGCATGGAGCAGTTGAAGTCATCGATAAGATTTGGAACCTTTCAGGTTCATTGCGGGTTTGCACCAACCTGGCTCTTTTTTCGATGATGAGCTGGAGATTTTCAACCTTGAAGATTTTCCAGGAGAGTCAATTCCGGGATCAAGAGGAATTTATGGGGGGAAAGGGAATTCCGATTGATCCGAAGGATGCAGCTTTTCAATTTTAGGGATCAAGAGATAAATCTGGGGTGAAGGTAGGTTCAAGCGAAAAATCCGGGGGTTTTACACTTGCTCCCCTGACTATTCCGACTCATTCAGCGCCACTCACCAATTGGCAGCATAGCTGCCTAATCTTTGTAGTACTAATAACAGGTCGTGAATAACAAAGCAGCGTAGCTGCGAAATAGAT
>CAIYES010000269.1 GCA_903925275.1 uncultured Bacteroidales bacterium | reverse complement strand
CTTGTCAGATATGCAGTCTCGGCGTTATTCGTAATGTCCGAAATCTGCTCTGCCGTTAATGCATAACCCAGCGCTTTTTTATAATATGAATCCAGGTCGTTGGATTCGACATACCGGTTGCAGGCAAGTAAAAGCAATTCAGGGCGGTGACTGGTCTCTGCAAGCTGAATTGCCTGTTCGCTCAGGCTGTCAGTCAGCATATGATCATCTAAGTAATCATTGTAAAAAAATGCCAGTCGCGAAAGCTTTTCGATCCTGAGACTATCGTTGTCTGCTGCTTTGTATTCATTCCACATTTTCATAACATATGCTGACGGATCAACCTGACAAAATAATCCCCCGGCTGAAAACATAAGCAGAAGTGATAAAACAAGATTGATGGGTAAAATATTTTTCATCAAAGCTGTTGTTTTTCGGGTATCATCTTTAAAATTAACCAAAAACATCACAAAAAATTATTTAGAATGATTACAAACAATTATCTTTGTGCGAAATTAGTAATTATTTATCATCATTCTAAATAAAAAGCACATGAAAATCAACAAATATTTTTTCACAGTTATTGGATTTGTCACCGGCATCGTGCTTGGAATTTCAATCTTCGGTTTGCTCTCATTTACAAACGGACCGGCCATACCTGCTCCCGGATCCGGGATTATTGCAATTACACCAGCCGAGGCGAATAGTTTATTTAAGAGCTACATGTCGGGTGCGGCTTCCTTCAACAATGTGATCAAAGGTTTTACGGTTGACAAGGCTCAATTGGAAGCCATGAATACCATTTCCAAAGAAAACCCGAACCTGACAGGTTTCAGGATCTATTTTGGCAGGGACAACAATGCCAGGAAGGTCGGAATCGTTGTCGGAGTTGATAATACGGGTATGGATGCCGTAAAGAATAGTATATTCGACACTGATTCTCCGATATCAAGCCCTTGTCCGCCGATATGTGATGTCAGCAGCCCGATAACGCTTGGTTATTAATGAGAACCAGGGATTGAATAATAATCCGGAAATTTCACGAGTTCCATAAATGGCTGTATTGCCATTATTTTTGCTTGTGGGATGACCATTTTAGGATCGTCAAAGGTCATTCTTCTTGGAAGAATAACCTTATCTTTGCAAAAAAATCGTCGTGGAATCGAACAAACAAATTCATCATACTCCCTTTGAAGCAAAGATAATTGCCGCTATCCGATCGGTTTTCGACCCTGAAATTCCTGTCAATGTTTACGATCTCGGCCTGATATATAATCTTCAGATCAACGAAGAAACGAAAGATGTTTATATTCTGATGACGTTGACATCACCCAACTGTCCGGTCGCTGAAGATATGCCTGATCAGGTTCGTGATTCTGTAAAAACCGTTGAAGGTGTCGGTGTTGTAAAGGTTGAACTCACCTTTGAACCGCCATGGGACAAAGATATGCTTTCAGAATCTGCCCTTCTGGAACTCGGCTTGCTATAAAATCACGAAAATGACTCCTCATACAGGACCACTGTTAACGAGTATTAATCTCCCGTCAGATCTCAAGAAACTTAAATTAGATGAGTTGCCAAAGTTGTGTGAGGAGATCCGGCAGTTCATCATTGAGGTGATGTCGGTCAACCCCGGACACCTGGGGGCAAGCCTTGGAGCCATTGAGCTTGCAGTTGCTCTGCAGTATGTATATGATACCCCGTTCGACAAAATTATATGGGATGTTGGCCACCAGGCCTATGCTCACAAGATTCTCACAGGTAGAAAAGATCGGTTTGAAACCATCCGGACCTACAAAGGAATCAGCGGTTTTCCGAGGATGTCGGAAAGTGAATACGATGCATTTGGTGTAGGGCACTCATCCACCTCCATTTCCGCGGCACTGGGGATGGCTGTTGCAGCAAAACTGAGCGGGAAAACCGACCGGCATCATGTGGCGGTAATCGGTGATGGCGCCATGACAGGAGGAATGGCAATGGAAGCGCTCAACAATGCCGGGGTTTCAAATGCCAACCTTATGGTGATCCTTAACGATAACCAGATCGCCATCGACAAAAATGTTGGTGCTATCAAGGATTACCTGGCCGATATTGTCACTTCCAGAACATATAACAAGTTTCGTGATAAAATTTGGCTTGCGATGGGTGGCGGAACAAAATATGGGAAAAATTCCCGCGCCATTGTAAAACAATTGGGGAACGCCGTAAAAACAACCTTGCTCAAGAGCGGCAACCTTTTCGAAGCATTTAACTTCAGATATTTCGGACCAGTGGATGGAAATGATGTGATCCGTCTGGTGAAGTTGCTCAAAGATATGAATGACATAAAAGGTCCGAAACTGCTTCATATTCACACTGTTAAGGGCAAGGGGTTCGAAAAGGCTGAAAAAGATCAGACGGTGTATCATGCCCCCGGTATTTTTGACAAAACGACGGGTACGATCAAGGAAGATAAATGCCAGGGACTTGCACCGAAATATCAGACGGTTTTCGGACGAACCATCATTGAACTGGCTGAAGCAAATCCGAAAATTGTCGGGATTACCCCGGCCATGTCGACCGGTTGTTCGCTCAACCTGATGATGGCCAAAATTCCTGACCGTACCTTTGATGTAGGCATAGCGGAACAACATGCGGTTACTTTCAGCGCCGGCATGGCGGCTTCGGGATATGTTCCTTTCTGCAATATTTACTCCACCTTTATGCAACGGGGTTATGACCAGGTAATACACGATGTGGCTCTTCAAAAGCTGAATGTCGTGTTTTGCCTCGACCGGGGTGGTTTGGTGGGCGAAGATGGTGCAACCCATCATGGTGCCTATGATCTTGTTTATCTGCGGTGTATTCCCAATTTGATTGTTGCTTCACCCATGAACGAGGAAGAACTTCGCAACATGATGTTTACAGCACAGTTGAAAGATATGGGTCCGTTTGCGATCCGGTATCCCAAGGGCCGGGGTGTCATGCCAAAATGGAAAACGCCCATGGTGCCGCTTGAAGTTGGAAAAGGGAGGATCGTCCGCGACGGAAAAGATGCGGCCATCATCACCCTTGGCCATGTGGGGAATTACGCCGTTGAAGCGTGTGCTGAACTTGAGAAAGCAGGACATATGGTGGCTCATTATGACCTGCGTTTCCTGAAACCATTGGATGAGGAGATGTTACACAAAATTTTCAGCCAATTTAAAAAGATAATAACGGTCGAGGATGGCTCCGTAATGGGGGGCATGGGGTCAGCCATTCTGGAATTCATGGCCGATCATGGTTATACGGCAAAGGTTCAACGATTGGGCATCCCCGATCAGTTTATCGAACAGGGTTCTGTTGCAGAACTCCACCATGAATGCGGGTTCGACACCGATGGCATCATCCGGAATACAAGCCTATTGATTCTCAGTAGCTGTTGATGTAACGGCCTCTTTTTTCTTGGGAGCTTTAGGTTCAGAACCCTTTTTATTTTCCATGGTTTTTAAACCAACATAGGCGCCCGAACTAATTCCCATCAACGCCAGCAAGCTTTCGTCGAGCTGTGGAATCTGCTGAAACCTGATCACACTTGTTACAAAGATAACCCCCAGGATAACTGTCCACATAAACATCTGGGCACGGTGAACACTATATCCCAGTTCATCCTTCAGGATGTCCTCCAGGAACGAATCAGAGCTTAGCATGAGATCCTTTTTTGTCTTATTCCGGATATCCACAAGCCGCGAGCCTCCGGTAGTAAGCGCACTGACCGAGAGCAGGATCAGGGTTGATCCGGTAATGGGCGGAAGCTCTTCGGTGACTATCCAGATATAGATGAAAGAAGAAGCGATTACAATCGACCAAAACGAAAGCTGCGTAAGTGCAAGGCTGAAAGGACTATCGTCATTCCCTATCCTGATCAGGTTGGTTGTTGCAGCAAGAACGATAAAACTTACTAAAATAGAAAGGATGAAAATGAAGGAATTTATCATAGACCATCTGCTGACGTATTCAAGGTAAATTGACCCTGCCGCAGGATCAACCGGAATGATTACCCCGCTTTTATAACCTGCGCTGATCGAGACTGGTATGGTGGACCACAGGTATGGGAATTCCGGGTAAAATTTCATCAGGTATTGTGAATGACGGTCAAGATGAAAAATAAGTTCATGCTCTTCCCGGTCGATGTTCTGCACCACGATGTCGCGCATGGCATTGCCATTGATGTATAGAATTAAATCACCCAGGGAGTCTTTTTTCAAACCGGTAATGGAATCGGTAAGCGCCTGCAAGGCAGCAACACTGTCGATTGTAAGATAAATGTAATCACCAAATACCACATGATGGCTGGCTCTGGTTGATAAAATAGACCCAATGCCAATAACTTTCGGAAAAACTAGTGGCGTAGAAAGAGGTTTGCAGGGTACGGCTGTGGGTTGCAGCTTTTGCCGGATCGAGTCCAGCTGTGCAAGAATTTTCTGCGTGTTCGAAGTATCTTTCTTTTCTTTCAGGGAAGCGCCAAAACCCTGCAGGTTTAATAGCAGAAACGCTGCTATCAGCAGTTGTGAATGCAGTTTCAGGTTCATTTTTATTCGGCTTTTGAATTTTTATTTTTCAGAAAACGACTCAGAATGAAAAGGATTCCCACCAGCATGAATGGGAAATTAATGATAAGTATCACACCCAGGCTCATCCATACGGAATGGTTCATGTGGAAATTCATCATGTAAATGAAAGGCATGAACCCAAGTCCGATTATTACAAAGATAGCTCCTCCGATGAGTTCCCATTTCCATGCAACAATCAGGAATAAAACCAATACAAAGGATGGGATCAGATGCATTATAAATGCGCTGATCTGCTGCCCGAGCGACATGCCCGGCCCAAAAGAATCGAGGGCAAACATACTAATAAACAATATGGCAAGAATGCACAAAATCCTTGGCATCCAATGAATAATCAGGATACTTTTTTTCATAGGCAACCGATATTGGAATTTATGGTGCAATATACAAAATAATCGTTCAAAGCAAAAAATCGTAACTCCCCGCCGCTCTGCGACAAGGTGATTCATTGTTTCTAATCCTTGGAATTCTATTTGGAAAGACACACAAATATTTGATTAATTGACTTTTAAACAAACAAGGATTGTTAAAAATGTTTATATCAGAATTTGATGATCTTGACAGTTTTTCCTGAAATCCGTAAAATGTAAACACCTATTTTCCAGCCAATGGTGTTGAGCCTGGTTTGTCCTGTTTCAAGTATTCCGCTATTCATACATATTCCATGGCTATCAAAGACTTCAAATGAATTCCCAGGTCTGGCTGATTTGATCCTGATCTCATCTGCAAAGGGATTCGGAAACACGGCAAAATCTGTCATGTCAGTGGCAGGTTCTTCCACAAAAGCAGGATTCATCGAACCTGTCTTCATTCCATTCCCAAAACTTGTTACCCACATTTCATTTAAATTGAAAGGATTAAAAAACACCCTTTCTGGCTGTCGGAAGGGATAACTTTCGACAAGGCTCCAGGCCGGTGTGGTTGCTTCAATATTGTGGCATACCCATAAGCCTTGAATTTCGGTGGTGAGAAATACCTGAGATAAATTTAATGGATTGAAAGTCATGGAAGTTACGCGGTCAAACTGATTGCCGGTCAGTTTTATCCAGGATGCTCCGCGATTTTTGGTTTTGTATAAACCACCCTTGCCGTTCGGATTGCCGCCCCAGCCGCTGAACACACCGGCATACCAGGTGTTTTGAGTTAAATCTGATGGATCGATGATGATATCTTTTGTCCAGTAATACATGTTAGGGTCACTGACATCGGTCCATGACCCGGCACCCGGATCGTAAAGGAAGACTCCGGAACTTGCTGTAAAGGAGCCGGATGAGTTTATTCTTCCTGAAAAGGTGCAGACCATTTTGCCGTCATTCAGCACTTCAATTGAAGCAGGATGCCCTTCGGTGCGTGGCGGTTGCGGAAGGTGAATCCATGCTGAAGAGCCCAATGCAGTCAGATTATTGGTCATCCAGATACCTCCCTGGCTTGAGGTACCGCCACTCCCGTAATGAACCACACTGGCGTACATCCGATCCGGATTGTTAGGATCGGCCGTGATCCAGAAAACCGGGTGCCCAAATGCATGCAGCAGCGTCCAGGAAATACCGCCATCAGTTGAATAATAGATATTACCAGACCCATCTGCAACATCAAGCTGGGCATCGCGCAGCCGGGTACTCTGATAAAGGTCATGAACACGGGAGGTTCCGGCAAAGATGGTTCCGCCAGGCACTCCTGCAATCCTGTACAGCGTATTAACCATAAAGCCGGTATAGTTGAAACCCCAGGTTTGGCCGCTGTCGGTGCTGCGGATGCCCCCGTTGTCGGAAAACGCACCGAATACATTGCTGGGCGAAATCCAAAAAACCTGCCAACAGGTTGTATTTTCCAGTCCGATGCTGTGATACGATTGTTTTGCAGGCGTGGATTGGCCTGCCGCGTGCTGGTCCGATTGGTTGACATAGGCCTGTTGCCATGAATTTCCTCCATCGGTGGTGGTATGGATCAGGGCAAAATCACCAAACAAGGCTTTCGACGAATTATTTGGAGAAACGGTTATCCCAAAGCAGGTTTCGGCCCAGCTCCAAACCTTATCACCTCCATATCCGCACCATCCTGTTGCAATATTTTGGTTTAGCGTGGTTTTAAAAACTTTCTCCCAATTCGATCCGGCATTCATTGTTTTATAAACGAGCGGTGCCGCCAAACTTTTATCGTTCCCGGCCAGGTAAACCGTGTTGATGTCATTGCGTGCCATTGCAGCATACATGATGAAATCATTCGAAAAATCAATACCGGTCATCTTTGCGACCCAGGTTCCGGAAGCATCATCCATGGAATAAATTCCTTTGGCAAAATTGTAATAATCCCATGGCATCACTCCGTTGTATGTGCCGCTGGTGTTGCTGGTGATGCAATAAAATCGCAAGGTGTTACCTGACCGGGCTCCGGTAAAATTCCAAATCACCTGCCCCGACGGAATTCCAGTCATGGTTAATGCTGAAAATGATACTCCTCCGTTCTGGGAATAATATATCCCTTCATTGGTGCCAATGTAGATGTTGTTCCCGTCGAATACCACGCCACCCAGGATAATTCCGGCTCCCATGTTGGAAGCGTGCTTGATCAGCATGCAGGTTGTTCCGCCATTGTTTGAGATAACAATATCACCGTAATATCCCATAATGAACTGACTGGGATTGTCATAATTTGCCCTGAGCTGATATACCTGACCAAGATTTGAATCATACCCGGGAATCATGCTCCACGAATTTCCGCCATCGATGGTTTTTACCGGGTAACCCTGGTTGCCATCGTTGTGGTTGGAGTAAGCGATGTCAGGATTAGAGGTGAATTCCCAGGTAGAGGTGCTGAATACCTGTAGTTTTGAAAAGGGAACCTGGCTGTAGGTCTTGCCAAAATCAGTTGAATGGAACAATTCGCTCATATCGCAACTGATATAGAATTCATTGTCGTTTGCAGGGTTGATGGTGGGGAAAAAGAGCGCTCCCCCGCCTCCGGCACCGCGGGGATAGAAAGACGATGGTTGGGCAACCATGGCCACGCACCATCCAAAGAAGCCTAAAAAGAGGATGATTTTTTTCATTTGGTTAATTTTGAGAATCTAATGATAAAGATACGTAAATGTTATAAAAGTTGTCTGTAACTTTGAGATTCTTAAAATGAATCCTATGCACATCCATCAGAAAAACGCAATTGTAACGGGGGCTTATGGCGCCATTGGGCAGGCCATTGCCCTGGGAATCGCCGACAAGGGATTCCGGGTCATGCTGGTGGGGCGAGACAAAACAAGGCTTGAAAAGGTTAGGAATACCATCGTTCAGCAAACTTCAAATCCCGAAATTTTTTTTGAGGTTGTTGATCTCGGGTTGCAGAAAGAAATCAGCACTTTCAGCCACAGATGGGAGGGACCATTGAACCTGCTGGTTAACAATGCGGCCACCGCTCCGCGGCGGCGTACTGAAACATCTGAAGGGATCGAGGTGCAATGGGCAACGAATGTCCTGGGCTATTATTGGATGATAAAATATTTTCAGCCTTTTCTGGAAGGTCAGTCTGATGCCCGGATTGTAAATGTCGCCAGCTATTGGGCCGGTGGGATGGACCTCTCCGATCCGGAATTTATAAGCAGGCCGTATAACAACGATGCAGCCTATCGCCAAGCCAAGCAGGCCGACCGCATGCTGAGTGTTGCATTCGCCCGGCATTTTCGGGCAAGTGGAATCACGGTGAATGCATGTCATCCGGGTGATGTGAATTCAAAGCTAAGCAATGCGTTTGGATTCGGAGGATCTGAATCTCCTGAGCAGGGTGCATCTACACCATTATTTCTCTCACTTTCAGACGAAGTGCAGGGAATCACGGGAAAATATTACGAGCACCTGAAACCGGTAATTTGCCCGTTTGGAAAGGATTTGGCTGCGGTTGACAAGCTGTTTTACATCTGTGGCAATGTCGGTAATTTATAACCTTTTTTTCACCGTTTCCCAGGTATCAGTGATCAGGAAACTTTCGTCCATATTGCCGACCATTTTTTCAAATTTCTTCATGGGTACCGAAAACGACAGGGTATCTTTCGGAACACATGGTCTGGCCGATGCATCAAACATGCCCAATATGGCTTTCGGATTTTCCAGTTCATTCTGAAACCAGGGTTGATAAACGATTGCTGCGCATCCCGACCCGAATGGTGCAATGACACCGTTTCCATCGGGCTGGTCAAAATTGGCGAGGGTAAACAGTCCGGAAAGAACATCGGGTTTGGCAAAGAAAATAACCGCAACCGGTTCATCATCGGGCGTAAGCTGATCAAACCGTTTAAAAATAATGTAGCGCCCCTTTGCAGGGATACAACGCATGTTCGACATGAACTCTTTCACCATCTCCGGGGTTTGGATATATCGTTCCCCTTCCAGTTCACCCGGGATGCCATGCGAAAGGAAGTATTCGAAATTTGGTCGCATCTTATCAGTGTACCCGAGATACCTGCGTGCGCCTCCACAACCGAGCGATTGCACATTCCATGCCAGCGGCGTGCCTTTGCGCACCAGTGCCAGCTCGCACACAATGCAATTGTGTCCGTTGGGAAGGTTTGCACGGGCTACATCACCCGGATCATCCACATAGAAAAATGTTATGGGTAATTCGCTATCCCCGAAGTAGGTGCCCCATTTTTCAAGGAATTTATTTTTGAATTTCAGGTTCATTTCTGTTTAATTTTTTGTTTTGATTTCTATCGCCGAAAAAGTTCTTCTGCCAAATGGTACTTTGTTGAGAATCTTAATAACTCGAGAGTGCCGGCAATGTGCGGTCATATCGCTTATCGGCAACTAATTTCAACATGAAATCAGCCACATCTGCACGCGGTATGGTTCGCGAAGTTGGGTTGCCGGGATTTATTTTGTAGGTATTGGTTTTCGGTGAGTCGGTCAACCCTGTCGGACGGAGGATCACCCATTCAACATTGCTCGCTTCGATAACCTTTGCCTGCCGCTTTTTATCTTCAAATATGTGCTTCAGAAAGAGCGGCATGAATATTTTTCCAAACCAGAAGCCACTGTCATTTCCCAGTATTCCGGCGGAGGACATGCATATAAACCGCTTGACCCCTGTTGATTCCATGGCTTGGAGGATATTTCGTGTTCCATCGGAAAGAAGCGTGTTGGGTTTGTTTATATTCACGCCGAGCGTACATAAAACCGCATCCTGACCTTCAACGGCCAATCTGACTTTATCGTAATCCATTATATCACCCTGAATGATACGAAGGTTTTTATGCTGAATGGTGACTTTCGACGGTTGGCGTGCAAAAGCAGTGACATGGTGTCCTTGATTAAGCGCCTGATAAACAATCAGAATACCGGTTTTTCCACTTGCGCCAAATACAGCTATTTTCATGGTAAATTTTTGCACTAAATTACAAATAAAATCAACCTGTTTATTTGTCCATCTGTCGGCCCGTCTACTTATCCTCCTGTCCGCCCGAATGAAAAAAATTCTAACTTTAGCGAAAAATTTAACGTGGCAAATCCGCACCTCTTCCGGAAGAAATCAATCAGTCATATTCTCCAGGATGCCCATAACCGCGAAGGTGAAAAGTCGGAACTAAAAAAAAGCCTCAACGTTTATGATCTGACGGCGCTGGGTATTGCAGCCGTGATCGGTGCAGGCATATTCAGCACCATCGGAACTGCTGCAGCCAGCGGTGGTCCAGCCGTGTCGCTGCTATTTCTTTTTACAGCCATGGCCTGTGGTTTCTCGGCTTTGTGTTATGCCCAGTTTGCCTCGCTCATTCCAATAAGCGGAAGTGCTTACACTTACGCATATGCCAGTTTCGGGGAACTCATCGCATGGATCATCGGGTGGGACCTCATCATGGAATATGCTATTGGCAATATTGCCGTTGCGATATCGTGGTCCGATTATTTTACGGGTTTCCTTGGAGGAGTTGGCCTGCATGTTCCGGAATATTTAGGAATCGACTACCTTTCGGCAGCAAGAGGATATCACCAGGCATCGCTCGAACTGATGCGTGGGGTACCCTTGTCACACTTGTCGGATATGCTCCGTGAGGCCTATACAGCATGGCAATCGGCACCCGTGGTGGGAGGGATCCGTATCATTGCCGATATACCGGCCTTTTCCATCGTTGTTTTCATCTCTGTGCTTGTTTATGTAGGCATATATGAGACCAAGATTGCCAGCAATACCATGGTTTTGCTAAAGATCGGAATTTTATTTCTCATCATTGGTGTCGGGTCGTTTTACATTGACCCGAAAAACTGGCATCCATTTGCCCCCAACGGGGTGACCGGAGTGCTAAAAGGCGTTTCAGGGGTGTTTTTTGCCTACATTGGTTTTGATGCCATCTCAACAACAGCCGAGGAATGCCGTAACCCCCGCAGAGATTTGCCCAGGGCTATTATCATGGCTTTGATAATTACCACTGTGCTTTATATCATGATCAGCCTGGTGCTGACCGGGATGTTGCATTACTCCGAACTCGGCGTTGGCGACCCGCTGGCCTATGCTTTCCAAAAACTCCACCTGACGCGACTTTCAGGCGTAATCGCTATCAGCGCCGTGATTGCCATGGCCAGTGTGCTATTGGTGTTCCAGGTGGGGCAACCCCGTATCTGGATGAGTATGAGCCGTGACGGATTGCTTCCCCGGTCGTTTTCAAAAATTCATCCGCGGTATAAAACTCCCTGGTTTTCGACAATTATTGCCGGTGTTCTGGTTGCTATTCCCTCGCTGTTCATGAACCTTACGGAAGTAACCGATTTGACAAGCATCGGTACCCTTTTTGCCTTTATACTGGTTTCGGGAGGGGTATTGGTACTGCAGGGCGGCTGGAAAAAAAATGAGATCCCCGACAATGAAAAGGGTTTTCAGGTGCCTTACCTGAACAGTCGCTATTTTCTCCCAATTATCTGGTGTGGTGTACTTGTTTTGCTTTTTTATTGGAACCAGCCTGAAATCAGGGGCTTTTTTACCACAAACTGCGATTTATCCTGCATCTTGCCATTCTTATCCCGCATCCCATATCTGCTCCTTCATCAATTTCCAATGCTGATGTTCATTTTGGCCGCTGTTATACTTACCTGGTATGGCATTCGCAGGCAACTTTCGCTGATCCCGGTTCTGGGATTGCTGACAAACTTTTACCTGATGGCCCAGCTCGGCGTGACAAACTGGATGAGGTTTATTGTCTGGCTTGCCATCGGCCTGATCATCTACTTCAGCTATGGCAGGAGGCACAGTAGGCTGGATAAACAAGATAGAGAACGGAGTGGGTGAACGGGTGAACGGGTGAACGGGTGAACGGGTGAGAGGGTGAGCGGGTGAACGGGTGAACGGGTGAACGGGTGAGCGGGTGAACGGGTGAACGGGTGAATTTTTAGAACAGGGTAATTTTTTTTTAGATGTCGGTCACAGAAATCATTGTTATCGTAATTGCCGGGATTTTCGTCGGGTTTATCAATACCCTGTCGGGCGGAGGCTCTGTAATCAGTCTTTCTCTGTTGATTCTTCTTGGACTGCCAGCCGGAATTGCCAATGGCACCAACCGGATCAGCATTTTTTTTCAGACGCTTTCTTCTGTTGGCAATTTCACTCGCCAGAAGATGTTTGACAACCTTCGGCCGGTTTATCTTGCCATTCCTGCAACCATTGGTGCTATTCTTGGGGCCGTTCTTGCAGTCGATGTCAATTCCAGGGTCATTGAGATTGCGATGGCTGTCTCCATGGTCCTTATGTTGGGTTTCCTGTTCTACAAACCCGATAAATGGCTGAAAGAAAAGCCGGCGAGGTTGTTGCAACCTCTGAAATGGTGGCAATTTTTAATCTTCTTTTTAGTTGGTTTCTATGGAGGGTTCATCCAGGTAGGAGTAGGCTATTTTCTTCTGATGGCGCTTGTATTGGGGGTTGGGTACGACCTGGTTAAAGCCAATGCCGTAAAAAATCTGATTGTCTTTTTTTATGCGATTTTTGCTTTACTGGTTTTCATCATCGATGGCAAGGTAAACTACCTGTATGGGTTTATTCTCTCAGCTGGAAGCATGATCGGGGCACTGATTGCATCGCACCTGGCAGTGAAGAAGGGTGCCGGATTTATCCGTGCCGTTATTTTAGTATCGGTACTCCTGACCATTTTACAAATCTCGGGTTTGATTAATTTTACGGAATTGTTAAAATTGTTTTTGTAGGATCCGGATCCATCGGTGGAAAGACAAGAAGCAGGTTTGCAACATCCGTCACCGCTTTGTATTTTTTTGAAATTCAGTAAAAATCACCTCAGATTGTCATACCTTTATGCTTTGATTTTATGAATCATACAAGATATCAATATGAAGAGATTATTTTTTACCGCCTTTTTAACATCAATGCTGTTGACTGGGTTACATGCTCAGTTTCTGCCTGATCCGGCAGCAGGAGACACTGCCAGTTTTCCCTATTGGGTGCAGATGATGCAAGATCCGACTGCACGGTTTGCTGACACACAGCGTGCTTTCGAAAAATACTGGGAAGGGCGTGACGACATCCGGCACAATGGCTGGAAGGTATTCAAACGCTGGGAATACATAAACCAGAACTGCCTCCAGGCCGATGGCCGGCTGACTCCACCGGGTCAGGTGATGGAAGAATACCAGCACTACATGGAATCGCATGACGGAGCGATGTCAACCAATGGAAACTGGAGCCAGATTGGTCCCATAGCATCCCCTGGAAATGCCACCGGTCAACCCAATGGCCTGGGCAGGGTCAATGGCATTTGTTTTCATCCTACCGACCCGAATAAGTTTTATATCGGCTCACCTTCGGGTGGGCTTTGGTATACCAGCGATGGTGCGATAAGCTGGAGTGTGCTTACTTCAACCACGCCTTCACTTGGTGTTTCATCTATTTTACTGCACCCCACAAATACCAGTCTCATTTTAATCGGAACCGGCGACCGGGATGCTGGCGATTCACCGGGGATGGGTATTTATAAAAGTATAGACGGTGGTACGACATGGTCGTCATCAAATACCGGCATGGGCAACCTCACTGTGGGGATGATGATCAGGTATCCGTCCGATCCCAATATGATCCTGGCATGTACAAGTGGTGGAATTTATAAGTCGGTTGACGGTGGTTTAACCTGGACAAGGAAATCTTCCAATACCAGCAACTATAAAGATATCCGGTTAAACCCTGGTGATCCTACCATTGTTTATGCAACTGAAGGAGGGAAGTTTTACCGTTCAACCAATTCTGGTGACACATGGACCCAGATTACTTCCGGGGTAATTACCGGCAACAGACTCGTTATTGGGGTGAGCATAAATCAGCCTTCCTGGGTTTATTTGTGCCAGACCAACGGTACTTTCGCCGGCCTGCTGCGCTCCACCGATAACGGATTGAATTTTACCACACAATCTTCTTCCCCAAATATTATGGATTATGCCTGTAATGGTGGAGGGAGCAGCAGCCAGGCATGGTATGATCTCTGTATTGCCGTAGATCCGACCAATGCCAATACACTGTATGTGGGTGGTGTCAATATCTGGAAATCAACAAATGCCGGTGTTTCCTGGACAATTAATTCGCATTGGGTTGGCAGTTCGTGGGGGGTAACATGTGCACCCTCCGTTCATGCGGATATCCATTGCCTGGATTGGTCGCCGGTTAACGGAAATTTATTTACAGGTTGCGATGGAGGAATTTATAAAACAAGTAACGGAGGGACGAACTGGACAGATATCTCCTCCGGACTTGCCATTGCGCAGATATATAGAATCGGACAAAGTGCCACAAAGCAAACGCTTTCCATGAATGGCTACCAGGATAATGGTACCTCCAAAAATACCGGACCGAACTTTACGACCGTTATTGGTGGCGACGGCATGGAATGTATCGTGGATTATTCTGACACCCTGTACCGCTATGGGTCTGTTTACAATGGAGTCATTTTCTGTTCCTCCGGAGGAGGTTATTCCACCATTGCGGCGAATGGAAGCAATGGCATTACTGAAAGCGGTGCTTGGGTTACTCCCTATATTCTTCACGAAACCATCCCGTCGACCATGTTTAGCGGATATGTGAATGTGTGGAGAAGCACCAATGTGAAAAACCCTGTTCCTTCGTCTGTTTCATGGACTAAAATATCCACGGGAGAATCGGGAACCTGCACCGTTTTGGAGCAATCGCCTGCAAATACAGATATCCTGTATGTGGTTAGAAGCGGATCGCTCAAACGGTGCGATAACGCCAATGCGACAAGCCCTACCTGGACGGCATGCGCCCTTCCGGGAGGGAGTACCCCTTCTGACCTCGAAGCCCATCCTACGGATCAGAATATTGTGTATGCCACAGCAGGAACGAAAGTTTATAAATCGACCGACAAAGGATCTACCTGGACAAGCATATCCGGGACCCTGCCTTCGATCACACTAAACTGCCTTGTTTATGATAAGAACTGCAATGAAGGACTTTATGTTGGCAATAGAACGAATGTTTTTTACAAGGATGCAACAACCAGTGACTGGATTGCCTTTAATTCAGGATTACCAACTGTAGATATCCGTGAACTCGAAATTTTTTATGATGCAGTGAATCCGGCTGATAGCAGGCTCAAGGCGGCAACCTACGGACGCGGACTCTGGCAATCGGACCTCTATTATATTTTTTCCGTAACTCCGGTGAACCAAAATGTTGCCGCCTTAGCCGGCGCTACAACATTTAATGTAACTGCAAACCCGACCACATCATGGACTGTAGCCAGCAATGCCGCATGGTGTACGGTGAATCCGTCGGGTTCAGGGAATGGTACAATCAATGCTGTTTTTACAGACAACCCCACTATTAATAGCCGGCTTGCGAATATTACGGCCACCCCTTCCGGCGGGGTATTTGTGCAGACCGTGACAGTAAACCAGGCTGGTGCTTCTCCTACACTTACTGTAATGCCTTCCAATCAGAATGTTCCTGCACCGTCGGGAACCACCAGTTTTTCGGTTGTCTCCAATACCAACTGGAGTGCGGTGAGCAACAATTCATGGTGTACGGTGACAGCGGCAGGTTCCGGTGACGGAATTATTATTGCAAACGTTTTGGAAAATCTTTCCGTGGATCAGCGGATAGCGACAATTACTGTATCAGTGAACAGCATGGCTCCTGTAACAGTTACCGTTACCCAGGATGGGGTAGCCCCAACACTGGATGTTACACCTCAGAATCAGAATATTCCTGCACCCTCCGCGACCACCTCATTTTTAGTTTCCTCCAATACCAACTGGTCGGCTCTGAGTGACGCCGAATGGTGTACCGTCACTCCCTCGGGATCAGGTTTTGGAATTCTTGATGCCGTTTGCGGGGAAAATTTTTTGGTAACACAACGGGTTGCCAACATTACTGTTTCAGTAACCGGATTTATTACAATTGTTGTAACAGTCACACAGGAAGGTGCGATTCCCGTTCTTGCAGTGGCTCCCCTCAACCGGAATGTTTCACCCTCTGCCGGAACGACCGATTTTTCGGTAACCTCAAATACAGACTGGACTGTCGTCGTTGACTCGTCATGGTGTGCTGTTTCTCCGGCAGGCAGTGGCAATGGATCCATCATTGCTGACTACACCGAAAATCCATATTATTATACCAGGATGGCCATGCTTACAGTCACGGTGGCGGGACTTTCGCCTCAGTTTGTCACAGTAACCCAGGCACAATCGATCGTTTCTCTGGCGGAATTGCCGTCCGGTGGGATCGGGCTTTGTCCGAATCCGACTACCGGAAAATTCCGGCTTATGGTACAAGGTATTCCACCCGGACAATTAGAAGTAAAAGTGGTGGATTTTACAGGGAATGTTGTCAGTTCAATGATTGGTTCCGTCAACAGCGACTTTACATTTGATCTGACTGCAATGCCACAGGGTTGTTATTTTATCAAGATAAGAACCGACGGTGAATTTCTGATCCGTAAACTGATCATTATCCGGTAATCTTCGGCAATGTCTGCATCTGCTGCCGGGTAAATTATTCCCTTACAGCATTGTTGCCGGAATTATTCCAATTCACGATAAGTTATTGCTTTTCGTATTGCTGGATTTCATCATGCACATATTCCAGCAACACACCTGCTTGCCGGAACATTTCTTCCGATTCAATTCCATCATGGTATTTTCGTTCACAAACCACACGTTCAATTCCACAATTGATAATGAGCATGGCACATGTACGGCAGGGGGTCATGCGGCTATAGAGAGTGGCTTTTTCCAGGGGAATCCCTAAACGGGCAGCCTGGCATATTGCGTTCTGTTCGGCATGTACTGTTCGCACACAGTGCTGGGTTATACGTTCGTCTTCATGAAGTACTTTTTTCATATGATGGCCTACTTCATCGCAATGGGGCAACCCTCGTGGAGAACCCACATAACCTGTGACCAGAATCTGCCTGTCGCGCGCGATCACACATCCACTGCGGCCACGATCGCAGGTGGCACGCTTTGAAACAGTATGGGCAACCTCCATAAAGTATTCATCCCATGAAGGGCGGATATAAGTTGATGATTCCATGCGCTCGAAATAAAATTATCCTGTAAAAGTACAAAAGGATTTAATGAAAGCCATATCTTCAATGACTGTTCCCTGAGAAATCATAGAAAAGAATCCCTGCTGAAAACAATTAAATACTGCAACGATGCAGAACCATCCTTAAAATCAGAACCCTCAAAAGAGCCAATGTCTTTTGAGGGTTCAGGGGAAGATATACTAAGCTTAACCAATCACAATGTTAAAATGCAGTATCAATTGTATCCGAAAGTTTTCCCTAATTTTTAATACAACGTACCGAATAACCCACTGCGCGAAAATCATCAGCTGTAATTGCCATGGCTGAGGTAAACCGAAGTACTATGGTTTTTGTAGTGTTGGCAACGGTGCTTGACCAGTAAGCGCCCGTAGCTCCGGTTTGATAAATGTTACCGTCAGGAAAATCACGATACCCTGCAGTAACCCACTTCAGCGATGAACCATAGGCGCCGGCTATATTTTTGGTCACCCATGTTGCAACTTCGGCGGTAAATTCTGGGTTTGTCGGGATACGGAATCCTGCCGGACATGGATTGTTGATTCCGGCTACACCCTGCCAAAGACTGTTGTTCTGTGGAAACCTCCAATCCCAAGGCGATACTAAAGTCTTGATAAATAAGGCATGACCGGGGGCATTTGTCGATGATCTGATTGTGGTAACCCCGTTCACTGCTGTGCCGGAATACGAGCTGGCCCAGTTGATACATTGATGATTGTCAGCAAGCCGCCCCCATTGATACAATGAGCCATATGCCAGGAAATCGGTGGCTGCCTGGGCTACCTGAGAAGCACCAAGGTTGCGGTCGAGCCATACCTTCAGGGTTTTATGATTTGCCACTTCATAATAGGTATAACTTGTATTGCATGAACTCTGAACTATTGGAACAGCGCTGACCACAACTACGGTAAAACTGCATGTTGTTCCGAAAGTTACTAAAAAGGTGTTAACCCCTGTCGCGGTTGGAGTACCGGTGCCGGGTAATGTTACAAACTGGGTTCCTGTTGCAGTAAATGAACCGCTTTTTGCAAAACTATATCCGTTTACAGTATTGCTGTAAAGGTTATATGTGCCAACTCCGGTTACTGTGACTTTCAATGTTACGGAATTATCAGTAGTTAATGCTACACCGCCATCAAATTGTCCATTGACTACGGTACCTGCAGTTACAATTGACCCCGTGGCTGCTGCTTTCAATCCTGCAGTTTGACCATCATCAGGGATAGTTTGAATCTTGTCTGCGTCTTTTTGGCATCCCATGATGTTCATACTGAGTATAACGATCAGGATCAGACCAAGGTTAAGTAAATTTTTTGTTTTCATCGGAGTGAGAGATTAAGAATTAGTTTATATGAATAAATATTTTTTGTGTTAAAGTTTAATGTTAAAAATCATGTCAATAACCACTGTAAAATATTTATTGTAAATATCGATACAAATATGCTTGTGTACAATAGTGGGTATAAATAAATATTAATTGTGGATAACCACT
>CAIYES010000268.1 GCA_903925275.1 uncultured Bacteroidales bacterium | reverse complement strand
GCAACGTTGAATCCAATAAAAAACGGCGTACATTTCCATTCTGAATTGTCAAAGCCGCCAATTCTGTTCTCCCTCCCTCTATGCATCTAATCCTGGACCATTTAAGGATAAAACACCATTAATTTTTTACCCCAGCCAGGAACTTTTTGTACGCAGACGAAATTGGACAGGACTCAACGTGAAACATTACCAGACTTGGAATATCCTAAATATACTCTTATAACACACTAAATAACAAACTATTACACTAAACTCTCTGTCATGAAAACAAAAGCCGGATCCCATATCAGCTCATTGGTCATCATGAGTTTATTATTTTTGTTAAACACCAGCTGCCGGAAGAGTGACAGCAACACCACTCCGGTCGTAGCGTGGTCAACTCAAAAATCTTTTAGCCTTAATGCCACATTTAAAAGCATTTGAAAATGGCGGTAACGTGAAGAAGAATGATGTATTATTGACAGTTTGTAAGCGGTAATTACAAATGCAGATTTTCGGCAAATAAGAATGCAAGTAAATCTGCATCGTTAATTTCCGATTTGCAAAGAAACAAAATATTAAAGAACGTTATTTTCAAAGATCGTTTTTCTGTTTTCCAGCCGGTACGATTTCCCGGATAATTTCACAACTTCGCACTTAAAAAGCAACCGGTCCAGGATTGCTGCGGCCAGGACTTCATCGTCAAGAACCTTCACCCAGTCATCGGGACTTTTGTTTGTAGTGACGATAATAGAGGCATTCTGGTGCAGATGATCGATGAGATTGAACAGGGATACTGATTGTTTGCGTTCGATGGGGAACATCATAATATCATCAATCACCAACAGATGAGCATTGAGCAGGACCAGATATTCACGGGCTGCCGATTTGGTGATATCTTTCATTTTAAGCAGATGGATCAGTTGTTCCATCGTTCTGAAGCAGGCTTTATACCCTTTGAGCAAGGCTTCATAACACAGACCAGCAGCGATGAAGGTTTTTCCTGTTCCGCTGGGTCCCATCAGGATGATGTTAAAATTTTGTTCCAGCCAGATACATTCCCGCAATTGGGTTAATTGCTGCCGGGATATCCCACTGAGGTGATTTTCCTGCCACATCCCCAGGTCATGATCTGCCGGCAATTTTGCGTTACGGAGCCTCTTTGTTAGATTCTGCCGGTTCCGATGCTCGATCTCTGCATTCAGTAATCCGAATGCAAAATCAAGATAACTGATTTGCTTTTGTTGAGCATTGATCAACAGGTCATTCATCGCTCCACCTGCGCCGGTGAGTTTGAGTTGCCGTGCAAGGTTACACAGGTTTTCTGTTTTTGTTTCCATGGTTAGAGAAGTATTTTATTATAATCTGATATACTGCTGGTTTGTGGCTGGATCCGGTATTTACTGTTTTGAAGGTGCAGAACCTCAGTCTCCAACGAGGGAAGTTCTGTTGTTGCCTGTCTTAATGAAAGCAACACCGGCTCAAAGTCAGCAGCCTTTGTCAGGCTGTTTTCAAGACAGTAAGCCAGTGTTTGATCCATTTCGTCTTTGGTGTATTTTTTTCCTGCTGAAGCAATCATGCCTATCTGGTCCCGGACATAGCGGGGCATTTGCTGATGAATGTTTTCGAGGTACCCGCTCGCCTTATTCTCATCGGAGAACAACTGTGTCGCCTGATTGATCAATTCCTTTATCTTTTTGGTATGATCGCGCTTATGGTTGTTATTGCGCACTAACTGACCTTTGAGCAGAGATATAGGATGACGGGCAATTTCTTCGCCATCGTTATTGAAGATGGAAAGGTAGCCATACTGCTCCCGGACAAATACTTCTGCTTTTGGCCTCTGGAACGTATCATCAGGAACCGAGTAACAGCTGCCCTTAAAATGGATCACATTATCTTTTGTGACATTGTACGCCGGATTTTCCCTGGCAAAATCAAAGGGTAATTTGAACGGGAAAAGAAACAATCGCTCAGCCTCCCATTCCAGCCGTGGAACCTTTAATGTGGCCGAATGCACTTTGGCATTTGCAGTGCGGCCCAGCCAATCGATCGCCTGGTCATTCAGTGTGGGAATGCTATAATAACTCCGGCCCCTGAGAAAGTTATATTTGATGTATTTGATAACATTTTCTATTTTCCCTTTACTCTGCGGATCACTTTTTCGACAGAAATGCAATTTAAATGGCCGACTCTGGCAGTATGAACGGAAAGCGTGGGTGAGAAGAAGGTCGCCCTTGTTTTCATTGACCAGCAGCAATTTATCCTGATCATAAACAAGTTCCTTTGGGACACCGTCCATGAATGCAAAAGCTGCTTCATGCGCTGCTATTGCAGTCTCCGTGGTAAATGGATGTTCGTTAAATACGACAAACTTATACCGTGAACGTGAAAGAACCATGGCAAAGAAGTAAACTTTTTTGCGGTTCCCACCAACATCGGTCATATTATACTCACCAAAGTCAACCTGGGCTTGTGCTCCGGAAGGGAGTTGTTCAACCTGGTTGTACGATCTGGAATCAAATGTTTTGAGCAACTGGTACTTGTTGCGCACATACAGCACGTAGTTATAAACAGACTTTATGCTCACCCGGGGAAAGTCAGGGTAATGTTCTTTCAACCAGTCGTGTACTTGCGCGGAGGAGGCATCCAGGCAATGCTCAATCCGGTTTTTGATATAATCCTCATAGGGGGCGAGCTTCTTGGTTCGGGTAGACAGGCGTTCCCGATAATCCTCATATTCCTTCTCACTCATAGACAATAGTTTTTTAACCGTTCGTGTATCCATCACAAAGAACTCCGCTATCTGGGGCGGGGTCAAGCCCATAATATGATGACGATGTACTTCATGATACATAATCCAAAAATTGACATAGTTTTCCATAGCAGACTTATTGGGTTAGACCCCAAAAGTCAGAAAAATTTAAGGAGACATTTTCCAGGGGAATTGCCCCCGGGGGCAATTCCCCTGGAAACCTCCAGCTTTGCTCTTAATGGAAACTAATCGAGGAAGGATACTTGCATGCTTATTTACCGAAATCCTGCATTCTTATTTACCGAATTTCTGCATCCTTATTTACCGATTTCTTGCATTCTTAATTGCCGAAATCTCGCATTGTTATTTACCGTTTACAGGGGAATGGCGGCTCCTGACAGGAGGTATGTTATTACAATTTTAAACACTACAAAAATGATAGACTT
>CAIYES010000267.1 GCA_903925275.1 uncultured Bacteroidales bacterium | reverse complement strand
TGATAGAACACCTTTAAAAAATCTCTTTTTAAACGAAAATATTCAAGATGTCAAAGAACAAGATCGTAATCAGTTGATATTGTTGTAACTATAACGCAACGCTAGTGACCATAATATTAAATGGCCGGGAGAATTTGATGGTCAAGGAACAGTATTAACTTCCTTTGTTGTCACAAAGGGAGGAAAGATTTCTAATATCAAAATAGAAAGAGGGCTTTGTAATGAATGTAACGCAGAAGCAATTAGATTGATTAAACTTATAAAATGGATGCCAGGTAAGGTTAATTCTAAATCAGTAGATGTGTTAATGTACTTGCCGATCAAGTTTAAAATAGAACATTAAAAAGAAGAAGTGAGATGAAATTCGTAAAAATACAATATTTATATCTTGTTTTTTTTTGTTCACATGTAATATAACTCTTCAAGTCAAAGCACAGACAGATAATCAACTGGATTCGATGATAAATTCTGGGTTACTGCATGTTTTAAATACAACTCAAGAATATTTTTTGAATCAGTTTAAAGGAGAAAGGAGTCTGGCACATGATTATTATATCTTTACTGATAATTTCCAACCAACTTTTGAATTCTCCGAAGAGGTAAAATCTACTGGGGTAAACTTCATTTCAATTAATAGCCTTACTGAAAAACAGAAAAAAGAGGGGGTATTTGGCCTTCTTTTTACCGGAGTTAATATTCATGATAACAATCTGATTTTATCATTTGTCGATGAGGGTATCAAAATAGAAGGCGAAAAATTAGTTGAAAGTTTAGCAGATGGTTACAGATTTAATTATATATTAACTTGTGAATCAATGAGATGGAAATTGAAGTAAACACTTAAGATATGAGAAAATCAATTCTCTTAATAATTTTTGCCTTGGGTTATCAACTATTATTCGCCCAGGACATCTTCAAAAAGCATGGATTCGATAAAAAACCGTTGACCCTTAGTAATGGTCACTACAATGAATTTTTCAAGAACGAAAAAATTGTTCAGATCGGGACGATATTATTGAATACACAAACCAATAAAGTAGTCGCTTTTCTTGAAGAAGATACGACTAAGGTTACTTATTTGCCGGAATTTTCAAGTCGCTGGGTATCTCCGGATCCTTTAGCAGCCAAATATCCAGAAAATTCACCATATGTTTATGGATTAAACAACCCAATCTTGTTTATTGATCCCAATGGGATGGATGCATCAAACTTTTTAGACAAGGAAGGTAATTTAGTAAGTCATACTGACGATGGATCGAATGCTGTATTTCAACAGACTGGTACTGGAAAAGATCTTCATTATGAATTTACTGGTAATTATAGCAATCAAGGAGGTGTAGATCAAGTTACCGACAAAGCAGTTACCTCGGCAATCCAAGAACAACAATCTTTAAATATGGGTAATTCGGCTCTACAATCTGATGGGTCAACAACACATTGCAATCAAGCCACCCAGGATGTTATGAAGACAGCTGAATCGGCAACTGGTAAAGAAGGTGTAACAGTAACAGGAAAAGCAAATGATATGGCTGGCAGTTTAGCAACATCAAAATCATATAAAAGTGTAGATCAAACAACAGCAGAAAAATCTGCTTCTAATGGTAATTTGGTAGTGGCAGCTTATAAAAATAATGAAAAAGATGCGCAAGGCAACTTAAAATCAGGTCATGTTGCAACTTTGTCAGTTGGTAATAATATCGGAAAGGGAACATTAGCAAATATTGGGATTAAAGGATCTACCGGCTTCGTTCCAATTACAGGAACCCGTAATGCTGCATTTACAACCAAACAAGAAGTTAAATACTATATTTTGATAAAATAATTATGATAAAGAGATATTTATTGAGTATTTTGCTTGGATTGACTAGCATTCTTAGTATCTCAGGTCATGAAAAAGATGGAGTTGGATTTAAGGAGATCAAAGTAATTGATGGAATTACAATACAGATTCCACTTATTGAAAAATTTGATCAAAATCATACGTATAAACACATTCAGATTTGGCTATCGGATAAAAAAGTCTTTGAAGACACTTCAGAAACAGAGTATCTTTTTGACGATAATGATTGGCCCAAAGTGATTAAAATATCAAATGTTAAATATCTTGTATATTTAAAAGTGTTTGATGCTCCAGATCTTAATAAATTATACAAATATGAGATTTCACATTCCCAAACATTATTGACAGAAATTTTACCGTTTTTTTATAATGGTCCTTTAAAAATTTCTGGACATATAGAATATAGCGGAATACTTTCTATAGTCGAAACCCCATGTGAAAATTGCGATTCGTGTTATTACAATCCAAGACTTTTTTATAAAATAACCAATAGGGGATTTTTATTGGATTCTGTCGTGACTATTATGATGAATAAGAAACAATGGAATGGGTTTTATGGTTATAGTCAACGAACAGATATAATATTACCTTGTAAATAACCCATGTGGGTTTTTGCCCGTGCATTCAAGAAAGAGTAATATTCAAAGGATCTCTCCAAACTAGTTCTGTTTGTCAATATTCTAATAAGGAGGAAAATAAGCGGTTTTTGAAATTGTCTCTATACTAAATAAGCATGAAAAAGGTCTGTTTCCTAATTGGCGTTTTTGTTATTCTAAGTACGCAGCTAATATGCGCCCAGGATATTTTCAAACAGCATGGATTCGATAAAAAACCGTTGACCCTTAGTAATGGTCACTACAATGAATTTTTTAAGAACGAAAAAGTTGTTCAGATCGGGACGATATTATTGAATACACAAACCAATAAGGTCGTTGCCTTTCTTGAAGAAGATACAACCAAGGTTATTTATTTACCGGAATTTTCAAGTCGCTGGGTATCTCCGGATCCATTGGCAGCAAAATATCCACAATACTCACCTTATATTTATGCAGTTGATAACCCGATCAGGTTTATTGATCCAGACGGAAATGATTGGTGGGATATTGTAAATGGTTCTGTCAGAGGTATAACTGATAATGTATTAGGAACTAATACGCGGGCAGGATATACAACAACTGATGCATCAGATTATAATAACGCCCTTAACCATGCAGATGCAGCATCTTTGGTTTTTGGTGTTGCAGTTACAGCGGTTGTTACTGATGCTGCAATTGGAGGGGTTGCCGCCGCGCCTGAAACTGCTGGGGCTTCTTTGGCTATAACAGCCGCAGGGGCTGCGGTAGCGGCTGAAGGTACTCTAATGACTGGAAATGCTGTTGTCCATTTAGCAGAAGGAAATAATTATGGAGAAGAAGCAAAAAATGGAACTAAGGCAACTAATACGACAACTGAAGTTAAGACACGAAAGATTGTAGGATCTGATGGTGCTAAATCTGAACATTTAATTGAAAAAGATAGTAAAGGGAATACCTTATCCAAAATTCATCAAGTAACTAATGAAAAGGGAGAAGTTATCCACCAGCATCAAGAGCATGTTTCTACAGAACCAAATCCAGAAACCAATAAAAAGACAATGAGACAATTTCCAGATGAGTGGATTCAATATCCAATGATTCCCAAAAAATAATCCAATATGACAGAACTTGAAATAGAATTAGATATTAAAGATTCAGTAAAAAAATTACTAGAAGAGTTGTCTAATAAACTGCTTGAGAAAGGAATAACTTTCGATATTGAAGCAAACAGAAGTGGAGAAGGGAATGATTACTTTTCTGAAATTGAAGTAACATTTTGGAAAGAAAATAATGTTTTAGATGTAATATCGATTATTATTTATTCCCAAGGAAAATTAAGAAGTTCAAAAGATCGATTTTTAGAATGGTTTTACAAGGAGGTAAACGGAATAGTATAATTTACGATTTTCAAATTTTGAAATCAAGCTAATGACCTTATCAAATCTTTTTTTAGTAAGCAGTTCGTCGAAAGCCTTAATACAGCAGTTTTTACAACCAAATTTGTACTTGAGAAGCAATCACCTATTCTCTTTGTCTTCCACTATCAGGATGATGGATCATGGCAATTCTCAGGAGCAGAGAATATTGTTTCCGATAATGATTACAGAGTAATATCTTTAGAGGAAATTATTCGTCTTGATAATACTGTATTAGAATTGGCTGATTTACCTTTAGGAGGGGAATCTTATCGAGAGAATATTAAATCCCCCTGGATTATAAAATAAATGTCCGTGATTATTGAACAAAGGCCGGAATCTGGTTTAGTGATAAACCAATAGAACATACAATTACAGAAACTTTTTTCTTTTCAATCCCGCCAGAGAAGAAAGTTGCAAAAAAGAAGGGCTTTGTCTAGGGACATTTGACGATGATTGGGAGGATGAAGAACTGACGGACATGCAGGGTAACACCCATCGTATTAAAAAATTTAAGACACTAAAAGACATAGAGCAACATCTCTTGATAACAACCGAAAATCAAGTATATTTTGACATTGACCTTGACTTTTTTACTATCAACAATCCATACAGCGGTAAAGGGAATAAATTTACATATATGACAAAACAGCAAATAGTAAATCTGCTCTCAGTGGACACACCTTTCATTCAATGGATTTTCAAAAGACTTGTAGGTTTTACAATTGCGACAGAACCCAAACATTGTGGTGGGATTTTACAATCAAACAAAATTCTGGACACCATTAATATGATATATTTCAAGCCAGACATCTTTACTGAAAATTGCAATTGGAGACATATGAAATGAAAATATAGTGACATTGGAGGCCATAGAAGTAGCCCAGTTGCTAATTTGGGCACTTTATAGGAAGAAAATTGATGAAAATATTATCAAACAAAAATTTCTATAAATTTGTTATTCTTCTAACGCTCATTGCCAATTTATACTATAGACAGGAAGTATATGAAAAAAAGGTTTGTTTCATTAAAGTTGGTAGAGTAATGCAGTTAAAATAGTAACATGAGTACAGAAGACTTAATCCAAAAAGTTGATTTCTTAATATTAAAAGGAAAAGAATCAATTAGAAAAACTATCGAATTAAATTTAGGTAATGCAGATGGAGGACTTTGGGCTGGTTTTCGATCCGCATCATTATCCTTTATAAAAAACCTGTATGGAGAGAATCATCCATTTTACAAAGAATTCAACCTTCACATGGCCCATTCATATAAAAGTAATGTTGATGCAGGTATAAATGTTTTATTATCAATTAAAAACGAAATCGAAAATGGATGGTTAGTTTCCTTCAAGAATTTAATATCAGCAGAAGTATTTCGGATTTTCTTGAAATGGGAAAATATTTGTTAGATCAAAAATATAAAGATCCTGCTGCTGTTATGATTGGATCAGTTTTAGAAGAACATTTGAGATTTTTGTGTAATAACCACTCAATAGAAACAACATTTCAAAATGGGGATGGAATCAAATTCAAAAAAGCAGATGTTTTAAATTCCGATTTGGTAAAATCTGGCGTATACGGTGTTTTAGAGCAGAAAAATGTTACAGCTTGGTTAGATTTAAGAAATCGAGCAGCTCATGGGAAATACGAGGAATATAAAATAGAGCAAGTTAATTTGATGTATCAAGGTGTTTTAAATTTTTTAATATCAATAAAATGAAATGTTAAATGCACTACCACTATTCGAGTTGGACGTTCCATAGGCATCGCCAACGGGGTGAGCCTCTCGCACCATTGATATCGTATGGGCCTCGTATACGCTCTTCATTTAGCTATAGGGAAATTTTCAGGTAATAATCGAGTATGGATTGATATCCCTGTTTTGTTAAATGGGATTAGCCGTTCAGTTTACAAGGCTTTATTGAATGCCACATCAGATTGGGATACCTTCGTTCAAACCTATTTTCAAGCAAATCCTTTGGACAACTGAGTAAACTATCACCACACTACAATGATGATCCTCACGAATCGCTCGAGTTCAGTTGCCATAAGTTTTCTCCCAATTTTCCGCTTAATTCAGCGAAAGTACATTTCGATTCGTTTTCTACATGGTTGCATGACCGAGTTCCGGTATTAATTCTATGCTAATTTATTACCTCAATCCAGGGTACAGTTCTACTCATTCAAGGATTTTCTCGGCATATCCTCAGTGCCTTCCGGTATTCCAATTCCTCCTTGAGTGCCCCTCCATGAGCTTAATTACACTTGCATAAAATTTAACCCTAAAAAACTCCATTATGAAAACATTTGAAAAAAATTACATCGGAAAAGGCACCCAGGTCGCGAATTTATCAATCGTAAAATTCAGTTTTAAACTGTCAGAAATTGCAAAACTCTCTCATGTATTCAACGGTGAAGATTACATCACTTTTGAGGTAGCGAAATTGAAGAATACAGACAGTTTCGGCCACGGATACACCGCTTACGTAAATAAGTTGGTTGAAACACCGGAACATCAGCCAAGCCTGGTTGAAGATGCTCCCAAGAAAAGCACCCGCAAACCAAAAAAAACGGCAACGCCAAAAACGGAAGCTTCAATTTTCCCGGACAACACCGATTATCACATGCCGGAAAGCACCGACGAACTTCCCTTCTAAACAGTCCAACCTGCGAAAGAGAGCCTTGAAAGAGGCTCTTTTTTTTTAACACGCTTTTTCTTTGACACACCACCGGCAAAGAAAAAGCTTGGCCAAAAGAAATCCGGATTCCTTGGCGACTTTTTGAAGAAAAAGTTGCAAAAAGCCAACGCACTACTACTCAAATTTGATGCGAAGGTAACCTCAT
>CAIYES010000266.1 GCA_903925275.1 uncultured Bacteroidales bacterium | reverse complement strand
GGACTTATTATGGGTGTTGGATTTATCGTCGGGGGATATTGCCCCGGTACATCATTAGTTGCTACTGCGAGTTTTAAACTGGATGGCTTGTTATTTCTTATTGGTGCAGTGCTCGGTGCCGGTCTTTTTGGAGAATCCCTTCCGAAATTCGAAGATTTCTGGTATTCTTCATTCACCGACCGGTTTCTTGTTTCCGACTTGCTAGGCTGGTCAATAGGTGCTACTGTTTTCGCTGTCATCCTGTTTGCATTGATTATGTTTTACGGGGCGGAAAAAGTCGAAGAGTATTTCCGTATCAAGGGCACCGGAAAAGCCATGTCATGGAAAATCACAAGACGATCCTACCTGTTTGGTGCAGGAACTTTGGTTGTTTTAGCCGGCCTTGTCTGGATCATTGGTCAACCCGATCCGGTTCGCAAATGGAAATATATGGAGAGCCGTTATGCAGTTCAGCTGACTACAAAGGCTGTCTTCATTCATCCCCTGGAATATGTAAAAACGAATAACGAAGCAACGATCAAGCTTATTACCCTCGATCTGCGCCCGGGTAAGGATTTTGAGGCTTTTCATCTCAGTGGTTCACAAAATGTCACGCTTGATGACCTTCTTAAAACCAGTGTTGTAGCTCCGCTTGCACAACTTCCGCCCCAGGGAGTTGTAGTTCTCATCGCTGAAAACGATTCGGTTTCCATCAAAGCATGGAAATACCTGAAGGTGCAGGGTGTTGTTAACCTTTACATATTGGAAAACGGTTTACAGAACTGGAAAAGTCTTTTTGCGGATAAAACAGTTGCAGGAAAGACCTTCAATCTGGCCTCTCCTCCTTCAGAGGTGCTTAAACTATTTCCTAAAGACTCTTTTATCCAGAAGATAAAGATTGGTTCCAAAAAACGGGCTGGCGGGCTGTGCAGCTAAAACTTTTAAAGCTTATGAAACTACAATCCCTAACATTGAAAATAGTTTCCTGTCTGCTGACCTTTGGTCTGGCAGCAACAGGCGTAATGGCGCAGAATACTTCGCTTTTTTCCCCATCAAATCCGGATTGCCTGACATGCCATGAAAAAAGTATTTCTGCCCATGATTACAACGCTTCCGTCCACAAATCCCTCAAGTGTTCTGCCTGCCACGTTATAGATGTCGAAAAGCAGGCAATCAGTTCCGCAAAAGGAAAAAAATCGTGTATTGTTGCTTTCAAACCAATGGATTGCAGCAGTTGTCACAGTGCAATTGTGAAAGAACACAAGGTAAGCATTCACAACTCAGAACGTCTCCCCATTGCCTGTTCAAAATGCCATGCGGACATTCATGCAATTACCTCCCTTAAAAATAACAAGGTGGCAGCTGCCAGGTTATGTGGTCAGTGTCACGCGAAAGAATCCGCTTATTTCAAATCCATTCACTTCCAGGCACTGGCTGGTGGAAACAATGACGCACCTGCTTGTACGGATTGCCACGGTCTTCATGCGATCAGCAAAATTCATGATGCTGCACAAGGCCGGACAATCCACACCCAGGCTTGTTTGAAGTGTCATGCTGATGCGGAAAGGATGGCGCGTAACCATGTGACCACCATTGCGCCTGAAACATATTTTGCCAGTTACCATGGCAAGAACGTGCGACTTGGGTATCCTGAAAAGGTTGCTGGCTGTGCAGACTGCCATGGTGCACATAACATCCTTCCGGCGAAGGATACTAATTCAACTGTCAATCAAGCTCATTTGACTGGTACTTGCGGGCAGTGCCATATTAATGCCGGCAAGGGATTTGCCAAGTTCATACCACATGCTGAACCCACCAACAGGAGTAAATACCCAGCACTTTTCTGGGTTACGATATTCATGAAT
>CAIYES010000265.1 GCA_903925275.1 uncultured Bacteroidales bacterium | reverse complement strand
GCAACTCCGAAAATGATACCCAAAGCGGTAAGGATTGATCTGAATTTATTCAGAAAAACAGCTTCGAGGGCAATGTTAAAGATATATTTGTAACGTTCCAGCATGCTATGAGTAATTATAAATTACAAATTAAAAATTACGAAATGTTGCATGGAAAGTTACTTTTTCAAGGTGGCAGGCAGTGGGCTGTTTGTTTTTCCTGAGTCTTTAACTGATGCTTTTTGGACTTTTACAGGAGATGGTCTTACTTTATATTTTGCGATGGTTTCCTTTGGAAGCAGGTCAAGGCTGAGTTTGTCAGCTTTTTCAGGTGGAACCAGCAACACTTCGTCTTTAATCTGGAGTCCGGCCCTGATAATAATTTCATTGTCATTTGATTGTCCGACAATCACCTGTTGTCTGGTTACCGAACCACCATCTTTTTTATAGACAAAAGTCACTGAATCGTTGTTGAAGATAGCCTCAATGGGTATAAACATGACGCTGTCTAGAACACTTGTGAGGATTTTATTTTTTGTAGTCATGGCCGGACGTAGGATCGAGTCAAATTCATTCACTACGATTCTGACTTCATAAACTTTGGCGTTGCTGCTCTGAAGTTGTTCTCCGATGTTTGCTACCTCGATAACTTTTCCGGTGAATTTTTTTTCAGGGAAAGCATCAATGCCGATCTGAACATGCTGGCCGACTTTAATTTTACTGATGTCGATCTCATTGATGTACGTTTTTGAGATCATTTCCGACAGATCGGGCAGTTCTGCCACGATATTTTCCCAGGCATTCAATGTGGCTCCGACGCTCAATTTATTGCCATCCCAGTTGCGTTTATAGATGACCATCCCGGCTTTGGGAGCCTGGACGGTGAATTGTTTCAGCACATCGGTCAACTGCTGGAGTTTGCGTTGTGCCTGGTTGTAGGATGCAGCAACCTCCTGCATGTTGGCGACAGCTTTCTGATAACGGAGTTTGTAATTTTTCTCAGCCTGTTCAAGTGTGCGCTGTGATTTCTCCAATTCTATTTCTACCTGACGGATTGTTGCCGGTGGTTCATATTTCGACTGTTCCAGGGTGATTTTTTTCTCTTCGAGTGCGTATTTGAGATTGATCAGCTCATCGCGTGCACTTCTTAACTCAAGTGAAGTATCGAGACGGGTTTTAGTCATCTGGCTTTCCAGTTTCTCAAGGTTGGTCTCTTCGTCTTTGATTTTATTGGAAATTTCGGTACGGTCGAGTGTTGCGACGTACTGACCTGAGTCGACCACCGTACCATCGGGGATGATATCCTGGATTTTGACCTGCCATATCTGAACTTGTCTTAATCCCGCCGGTCCGTATATTTTTTCAGAACTCTTGGCAACCAATTCGCCAGTTGTAGTTACTTCAATCGGGAAATTGCCCTTTTTAACTGGTGCGGTTATCTGCTGGCCTTTATTGTTTTTTCCAAAGAAAAAAAATGCCATGATTGTCAGGATTAAAACTGACGCAATCACATAAATGTATTTTTTTCGGGTCATGTTGAATATGAATTAACCAACGATTGTCAGACATCGATATTGGCATATTTTGCATTTTTTTCGATGAACTCCCTTCTTGGCGGGACATCATCACCCATAAGCATTGAGAAAATCCGGTCGGCTTCAGTGCCGCTTTCGATCATCACCTGCCGCAAAGTGCGGAATTCGGGGTTCATGGTCGTAAGCCAGAGTTGCTCGGCATTCATTTCACCCAAGCCTTTGTAGCGTTGGATATGGACTCCGGTTTCTTTTCCGTTACTTAATTCCTCAACGATTTTTAAGCGTTCTTCTTCAGTCCAGCAATATCGCTGGGTTGAGCCTCTTTTGATAAGGTACAGCGGAGGGGTTGCAATGTAGACGTGCCCATTTTCGATCAATTCCTTCATATACCGGAAAAAAAAGGTCAGGATAAGTGTTGCAATATGGCTGCCATCCACATCCGCATCAGTCATGATCACAATTTTATGATAACGCAGTTTGTCGAGGTTTAGTGCTTTGCTGTCTTCTTCTGTACCAATGGTAACGCCAAGTGCGGTAAAAATATTTTTGATTTCCTCGCTATCGAAAATTTTATATTGCATGGCTTTTTCGACATTGAGAATTTTTCCTCGAAGTGGAAGAATTGCCTGATACCGTCTGTCGCGGCCCTGTTTGGCAGTTCCACCTGCAGAATCGCCCTCAACCAGGTATATTTCGCATTGAGCAGGATCTTTTTCGGAGCAGTCGGATAACTTGCCCGGCAATCCTGAACCGGTAAGAACATTTTTCCGTTGAACCAGTTCCCGCGCTTTTCTGGCAGCATGGCGGGCCGTAGCTGCAAGGATCACTTTGTTAACAATGGTTCTTGCCTCTTTTGGGTGTTCTTCAAGATAGTTGGTAAGCATTTCACTCGCCAGTTGATCGACAACCCCCATGACTTCATTATTCCCCAGTTTCGTTTTTGTCTGACCTTCAAACTGAGGTTCCTGAACTTTAACCGAGATAATCGCCGTAAGGCCTTCCCGGAAATCGTCGCCGTTGATATCAAATTTCAGTTTGGCAAGCATGCCGGTTTTGTCGGCATAACTTTTCAATGTACGGGTTAAAGCTCTTCGGAAGCCGGCAAGATGTGTTCCGCCTTCGTGTGTATTGATATTGTTTACATAAGCATGAATGTTTTCGGAAAAGGATGTGTTGTATTGCATGGCAATTTCCAATGGAATGTTATTGCGCTCCCCTTCCATGCAAATGGGTTCCGGAATAAGTTTTTCCCGATTGGCATCCAGATAATTGATGAAATCGCTGAGGCCGTCTTTTGAAAAAAAAGTATCTGTTATAAATGCTCCATGTTCATCTTTCTCGCGTTCATCGACAATTGTTAGCGTGATCCCTTTGTTGAGGTAAGCCAATTCCCGAAGCCGTGAACAAAGAATTTCGTAATCGAATTTTTCGACAATAAAAATGGAATTGTCCGATTTGAATGTTACTTCGGTACCATTGTGCTCAGTTTCTCCAATGGTCTTGACAGGATATAGCGGTTTTCCGTAAGCATATTCCTGCTGAAAGATTTTGCCGCCACGTTTTACAACAACTTTTAACAGGGAAGAAAGGGCATTTACAACTGAAACACCTACTCCGTGAAGTCCTCCGGATACTTTGTACGTGTCTTTGTCAAATTTTCCACCGGCATGGAGAACGGTCATGACTACTTCAAGAGCTGATTTTTTCTCTTTTTCATGATAGTCGGTCGGGATACCACGGCCATTATCAATGACCCGAATGGAATTATCTTCAAGGATTGTGACACCAATCCGATTGCAATACCCTGCCAGGGCTTCATCAATTGAATTATCAACAACTTCATAAACAAGGTGATGAAGACCTTTTACATTGATGTCGCCAATATACATAGCCGGGCGTTTCCGAACTGCTTCCAGCCCTTCAAGTACCTGGATATTATCGGCTGTATAATTTTGGCTCGCAGCTTCTTTTTCTATATCTGTCATAATCAATCATTTATAATAATTCAACCACAAAACAAAGGTACGAATTTTTCCATTACGGAAAACTAAGAGAACATCAGGAAAATCAGGGATTTTATTAACAAAATACGGTTAAAAAAGTAGCAACTTTTCGAGAATCATTTCAGCCGATTTTCCGTTCCCGAATACCGATTGGGCAGGAGTTGAAGGCGGGGCGGTTCCGACTGCCTTTTCAATTAATGCAGGATCACTGCCTGTGAGGATATTCCAACGATCATGAAGTGTTTCAACCCATTCTGTTTCGGTGCGCAGGGTGATGCATTGCTTCCCGAGAAAATAAGCCTCTTTTTGCAGCCCTCCTGAATCGGTAAGCACTTTGGAAGCCTCAAGGGTCAGTTTCATCATCTGAAGATACCCGACAGGTTCGATTATATGTACGTTATCAGGGAGGGTGATTGATGACTGAAGGATCTTACGGGTTCGGGGATGGATCGGGAGAATTATTTCCTGGTTGAGATGTGAAAAAGCCAGGAATATATTTTTCAGATTGGCAGGGTTGTCGGTATTTTCGGCCCGGTGGATGGTTGCAAGAAGGTAATTTTCCGGGATGCCGGGAGTACTGTATTTTTCAGGCTCTTCCTGAATCCATGCCTTATAAAACAGCACAGAATCAAACATCACATCACCGGTAAAGGAAGTGAAATTTGCAAGTCCTTCAATCGTGAGATTATCGACGGCAGTTTGTGTCGGAGCAAACAGCAGATTCGAAATCCGGTCGGTAACAATGCGGTTGATCTCTTCGGGCATTGCACGGTTGAAACTGCGCAAACCTGCTTCAACATGCGCAACAGGGATGTGAAGTTTGGTTGCTGCCAGGGCGCCTGCCAGGGTGGAGTTTGTATCTCCATAAACCAGTGTGCAATCCGGTTGTTCTTTTAGGAGAATTTTTTCAATTCCCATCAGCATGGAACCGGTTTGGGCTGCATGGCTGCCTGATCCTACTTCAAGGTTGTAATCTGGTTCGGGTATATTCAGTTCCCGGAAGAAAACATCGGACATGTTGTCGTCATAATGTTGACCGGTGTGCAGTAAAATTTCGCTGATGGCAGGATGGGCGCGCAATATCCGGGATACTGTTGCT
>CAIYES010000264.1 GCA_903925275.1 uncultured Bacteroidales bacterium | reverse complement strand
TCAGGTTTCCTTGCCGTTTCCGGCTTGTAATTCAATCGAAAACATAATGTGGTTTTCGAGGGTGCAAAGGTAAATCTTTTTTTGACCCAAACAAGAAAAAGTGAAAAAAAAGTGAAAAATCATTTATTCCTGATAATCATCACGGTGCCATCAATATCGGGAAGATGGATCAGGGTTTCCGGAATAGTCATCAAAAAATCATCAACAGCTTTAATAATTCCGGGCCATTTGAAATTATAATCATGGATAAGAATCACGCCTCCGGGCGCTAATAGTGGATAGAAAAATTCAATGCCGGCTTTGGTGGGCTTATAGAGATCCGCATCTATGTTGACCAGGGCGACTGTCTCGCTGAAATCGCGTGCTGCATCCGGAAAATATCCGGAATGAATATGAATATTATTGTTTCCGGCAATTTTCTTCAAAACAGTTTCCACGCCAGTATCTGCAAAATTGTCGATGGTATAGGTTGCAGCTTCTCCGGTTTCCATGACCAGATCGCCGGCTGTAAAACCTGAAAAGGTATCAAACAGATGAAAGGGACGTGCAGGATCCATCTGGTGAATGATTTCGGCACTGGCTCCTTTATAAACACCAAGTTCTGCAAATACGCCTGGAATTTTCTGCTGTTTCAAACGGCCGATCTGAAACCACCAGGTAAAAAAACGTGCTTTATCAGGATACTTCTTCGCTAACCGTCTCAACCGGGGAGGTATTTTCCCATTTTCCAGGGCAAAATGCCATTGTACCGGTTTTTTATTCCTGTTAAAAAATACAATCCACAGATACCGTGCAAACAACACGAAAAATACCAGCATCAGGAAATAATTAATAAGTTGGAATAAGGTGATATCCATAAATGGAATAATCTTTTCCATGTTTAAAGTGTTAAGCTCAAAGTTCAAGCATTTATAGTAAACCGAAAAACTTGTCCATTCATTTTATCATTCTTGTCCCAACAGATCATGCATTGCTTGCATTGCCTGCATTGCTTGCATTGCTTGCATTGCTTGCATTGCTTGCATTGCTTGCATTGCTTGCATTGTATGCATTGTATGCATTGTTTGCATTGTTTGCATTGCTTGCATTGTTTGCATTGTTTGCATTGCTTGCATCCAGTTCCGGCGGTAAAATTAATAAATTGTTATCAATCAAAGGAAGCCGTTTCTCTTAAACCTGTACTTTTGCAAATTACTTTTGCGCCCCCTGCACGGGCGTATGATTATGCGCTCCTACAATTTTATATATGTCTGAAAAGATTTTCAACCAATTGAATGATGCCCAGCGTGCCGCTGTGCAAGCGACAGAGGGTCCGGTAATGGTTATTGCCGGCGCCGGTTCAGGAAAAACAAGAGCGCTTACTTACCGGGTAGCCTATCTTGTTGAAAAGGGGATAGATCCATTTCATATCCTTGCCCTTACCTTCACAAACAAAGCTGCCAGGGAGATGAAAGAACGCATTGTCCACCTTGTGGGAACCGAAGCAAAAAATGTTTGGATGGGGACTTTTCACTCGGTGTTTGCCAGGGTGCTCCGCATCGAAGGCCACCTGTTGGGATATCCTTCCAATTATACCATTTATGACACAGACGACACAAAGCGGGTAATGAAAAACCTGATCAAAGAAAACAATCTTGATGATAAAGTATACCAGCCCGGGTATATTCTTCATCGGATTTCTGCCGCAAAAACCAGTTTGCTTTCAGCTGAAGACTATAATGAAAATCCTGAATTGAAGGAATATGACATATCCTCCGGAAAACCGATGACCGGTAAGTTATACACTCAGTACCAGGGAAGGCTGAAGCGGGCGTCGGCCATGGATTTTGATGATCTGCTGTTCAATATGAACATTCTTTTGCGTGACTTTCCGGATATTTTATACAAATACCAGCAAAAGTTCCAATACATCCTTGTTGACGAATACCAGGATACCAATTATGCGCAATACCTGATTATCAAAAAACTCGCTGCAAACAATGAGAATATATGCGTGGTAGGAGACGATGCACAAAGCATCTATGCCTTCCGGGGTGCCAATATCCAGAATATTCTGAACTTTAAAAGCGATTATCCCGATCACCATGTTTTTAAGCTGGAACAGAATTACCGTTCCACCAAAACCATCGTAAATGCAGCAAATAAGATCATTGAAAACAATAAGAATCAGATTTTCAAAGAGATATGGACCGAAAATGAAGAGGGGCAGCGTATTCATCTGATAAAAGCCTCAACTGATAACGAGGAGGCCAATTTGGTGGCCCAGTCAATCTTTGAAAACAAGATGAACAATCAGTTGCAAAATATGGCCTTTGCCATTCTTTATCGCACCAATGCACAATCGCGTGCCCATGAAGAGGCTTTGCGGCGCCTGAACATTCCTTGCAGGATATACGGCGGAGTATCCTTTTACCAGCGAAAGGAGGTAAAGGATCTTCTTTCCTATTTCAGGCTTACCATCAACAACAGGGATGAAGATGCTTTACTGCGTGTTATCAATTATCCGGCCAGGGGAATCGGGAAAACAACCCTTGAAAAGCTCATTGTCATGGCCGATGAACATAAAAAAAGCATCTTTCAACTCATCGAAGATCCGGTTACACATAACCTCCGGTTGCCTGAGGGGACCGCTCAGAAAGTATATGGGTTCGTCACCATGATTAAAAGTTTTACAGCCTTGCTTGGTGCTAAAAATGCTTATGAACTGGCAAAACACATCGCCGGTTCCTCAGGGCTGATGAAGGAATTGTACGATGACAAAACGCCTGAAGGGGTTAGCCGTTTTGAAAATCTTGAAGAGTTGCTGAATGCCATCAAAGACTTTTCCGAGTCTCCAAAAACAAACATTGAAACCGGTGAAATTGAACCAAACGTGGTTCGCACACTCGATGAGTTTATGCAGGATATCGCGCTGCTTACCGATGCCGACAAAGGGAACCCTGACGACATTGACCGGGTTACCCTGATGACGGTGCACGCCGCCAAAGGATTGGAATTTTCTTATGTTTATGTAGTCGGGATGGAAGAAAACCTCTTCCCGTCGATTCAATCGCTGAATTCCCGGACGGATCTGGAAGAAGAACGGAGGCTTTTCTATGTTGCCATCACCCGCGCCCAGCAGAAACTTACCCTTTCTTATGCCGAAAACCGGTACCGCTGGGGAACGCCTACCATGTGCGAACCGAGCCGTTTTATCAGCGAAATTCCTGAAGCATGCATTGATCTGCCAAAAAAAACATCGGCCAAAAGAGCTGGTTTTTCCACAGACACAAATTGGTCGGCCTCACTGCCAGGTGTGAATTTGCCGGAAAAAAAACCGGTATTGCCAAATAATTTTCGAAAAATTTCGACAGCCGCTCCTTCTGTTACACCCAATACCAGTGAAGACCCACCTTCGGATGTTGAAGAGATCCAAACAGGCATGGAAGTCATCCACGAGCGTTTTGGCAAAGGAAAAGTTGTGAACCTTGAGGGCTTTGGACCCAATAAAAAAGCAACGGTCTTTTTCCCTGCTATCGGACAGAAACAATTGTTGCTTAGGTTTGCCAAACTGCGGATTGTCCAGTAGGTGTAGGTTATGTATGTATGATGAAGAATATATGACATGACGATTCAGTAAGGACGAACAGAGGAGGGAATAGGCTGCAATCTTTCTCCAATTACCTGGTAAACACCATCTTTTTAACTTTTACATGGGTATCCGTTGAATGGTCGAAGATGATCTTGTACAGGTAAATCCCTGGCGCCATGTTCAGCGCGGCAGGATCAACCGTAACGGAATGTGATCCTGACTTATCCAGCAGGTCGGCGAGGATACAGATGGTTTTGCCATAAAGGTCGGTCAGCACCAGCCTGATATGTCCCTGATCAGGCAGGATATAAACAATGGTCGTGGTATGGTTGAACGGATTCGGGAAATTGAACATTGTTATTTCCTGCGGATTTTCGGTGGTCAGCACATCAGGCATCTTCAGATTGAAGTCCTCATAAGGGATAGCCAGTTTACCGGCAAATTCACTGCCTGCTTTGATCGTAAACACATGTGAAGGCTCTGAGATTTTATGCTTCACCTGCATATTCAGGCTCACTAACAGATCACCACTGTTTACTTCCAATGGTTTTATATCCGCCCAGGCCATGGCAATGACCCCATCGCCGATCACGTACTTCATTCCCTCGCGTATATTGGTTATATCAGCAACTTCAAACCGGTCCTTGTCAAAACCCAGAAAGAGGGTCATGGCGCCAAGGGTGGCATCACGGCAGCTATGGATGTTGTAAATAAACGGTTCATTCACAGGAACCGTAATTACGCCATCCTCCACAACCGACAGGAAGGTTGTTTCTTTGAACACCACCGGAAAAAAGGATGCATTGACATCGCCCACGCATAATGCCTTAATGTTAACGGGCAGAACGGAACCTGGAAGGGTAACAGTTGTATCTGAAAATTTCCAGTCACCGGCAGGGTACGAACTGATTGATCCCACTGTACGAAGCTTGATATATAGCGCATCGAGGGCTGTAATAGTTGTGCTTCCGTTAACATCCGCAACCACCGCTCTCAACCCGCTAAGCGGACTGGCCCCGATAACATTCAGCTGCACGATCAGGGCATCTGTGGCATTGTTGCCGCCCCATGTACCATTATAACTTGCGCTGAGGCTATATGTTCCATCCGGAAGATCCGTGAAGGCATAAAACCCTGGCTGGCCGTTGGCGGGATTGTTGATGGTAAGTGTGGTTCCCATGATCACATTGGATGAATTGCGCAACTGGATGGTTACCCCGTTCATCCAGGTCGCCACGGTGTTGTCATAGGACACATAGCCTGAAATCCGGACATCGGCCCCTGGAAGGATCGATACCGGGTAAACTGTTGAGCCGGTACATCCGTTAAATGTCTCCGCGACTGAAACTGATCCACATCCGCATGCCGGGTAAGGTCCCCAGGTAACGGTGATACAATTGGTCCCCATACCGGAGGAGACAATGCCACCGATCACCGTCCAGGTATAAAGATGTCCGGCTGCAAACGCGGTACAGTATTGAACATTGGCCTGTCCTGAATTCACCTGCGCGAGACCGGTGATAACCGGCGCCGGCGTCGGGTTGATGACAATCGGGATGAAGGTCGTGAGCAAACAGGGCATGGCATCCGAAATAGTTAGCCACACCATGCCGGTTCCGCAGCAGGCCCAGTTCACTGTTATAGAAACTGAATTCTGGCCCGAAAGAATGGTCCCGCCCTGGATAACCCATTGGTAGGTAACTGGTCCCAGATAACTGCCACCAACCGTTGCCGAATAAACAGATGTTGTATTGGGAGTACTCATTTCGCAACATACTGTTTGAGAACCTGTGATGCCAATTGACCACACGGGTGGTTCTGTTATTATGTAAGCATCACCTGCAATGCACATATGGCTGTCGGTGACCGTAACCAAATAGCTTCCGGCAATCAGCGCGCTGATGTCCTGTGATGTTGCCCCGTTATTCCAGACATATGTGTAGGATGAAGTTCCGCCTATTACACTCAGGTCAATCAAACCTGTGCTATAACTGTAGCAGTTATCACCGGAAGAGACGGCGGAAATGGTAAGCAAATCCGGTTCTGTTACCGTGGCGATGGCTGTTGCCTTACATGAATGTGCATCCGTAACCGTTACCGAATAGGTTCCTGCAATAAGTCCCGTTGCAACCGACGAGGTTTGAGGCGGTAAAGTATTCCACATATAATTATATCCCTGTGTGCCGCCGGTGGCGGTTGCTGTAAGGATTCCGTCATTATCCCCCTTACAGGACACCCAGTGGGTTTGTATGGCTGAGGGTAAAAGTAGGGGTGGCTCTGTGACCACAGCAATGGCAGTGGTGGTGCATAAATGTGCATCTGTAACCGTTACCGTGTAGGTACCCATGGCAAGTCCAGTGGCTACCGCTGCGGTTTGAACCGGGGTTGTATTCCATAAATAGGTATACCCGGCTGTTCCTCCCGAAGCTGTAACAGTGGCTGTCCCATCATTGCCCCCATTGCAGAATACTGTATGAGTTTGCAATGCAGTGGCGGATAACCCTTCAGCCGGCTCGGTTATGGTAACACCTGAGGTTCCGTTGCAGCCAAAACTATCGGTCACCGTTACAACATAGGTACCGGCAGTCAGACCAGTTGCAGTAGCCGTGTTCTGTCCCAGGTTGTCGTTCCACAAATAGGTATATGGCGGGGTTCCGCCGGTAACCGTTACGTTGGTTTTTCCATTGCTGAACCCGCGACAGCTTACATTACACACAACTGATGCTGCCGGAACCGGATGCTGGTGAAAGATCAACGCCATGGCATCCTGAACTTCGGCAGGGCCACATGGGCTGCAGCAGCCAACCAAGCCTTTAAGGGTAAGAACCACGCTGCCTGCTGCAAAATCACCGGCAGTTGGCGTATATACCGGATGCAGGGTGGTTGGATCACTGAAGGTCCCCAATCCGCTTGTACTCCACAACAGAGTCATGCAATCGCCTGTGGCAGAGGAACCTGCAATTGTGATTGCAGATCCGATGCACATGTCAACATCCGGTCCGGCGCTAACGTCGGGCGGAGTATAAACAATAATCATTGCAGTATCCGGGTCATTGGGAACACAGGGTCCGTTCCCTACGGTCCATAAAAATTTATAGGTGCCTACCGTAGTGTAGGTGATCATAGTATTCCGCAATAAAGGATTGGCAATAATGGCTGCCGGGAGTACTCCCGATTGTGTCCACATACCTGTTCCATAAACAGGAGTACTGGCAGCCATGTAAAAAATATTCAGCGGAGGTACCGCGAAACAAAGATTCTGGTCTGGGCCGGCATACGGTGTTGAAGGCAAATGCTTGTTGAATACCTGCATTTCATCATAGTTGCTGCATGTACCCATTGTGATCGTATACCTGAAAATGTACTGATCTGTTTCATACGGTTGCAATCCGGCAACCGAAACCATGGGGGAATTTGCAGGAAAAATTGTAATTGCCGGTGATCCTGCGGGTTTGTGAATCAGGGTCCAGTTTCCGACACCTCCCGGTGGCGGCCAGTTTCCTGTCAAAATTGTGACATACTGCTGACACAATTGCTGGTCGGCACCCGCATCCACAGTTATCGCATCCGGTTGGGTGACAACCGCCATAGCCGCAGCCGCGCAGGCATTGGCGTCGGTTACCATTACCATATAACTCCCGGCCATTAATCCACTGGCCATTGCAGTGGTCTGACCATTATTCCATAAGTAGGTGTAAGCAGGCGTACCTCCTGATGCGCTCACAGTAGCTATGCCAGTTGCCCCGCCGTAACATTGTACGTTCGTTAAGGAACTGACCAAAGCCGATAGCGCCGCAGGCTCGCTGATCACTGCCGTGGCCGTAGTCTCACAGGTATGGGCATCCGTGATGGTTACACCATAGGTACCCGCAGCAAGTCCGCTCTGGTCTTCGGCTGAGGGTACAACACCCGGGCCGGTCCATGCATAAACATAGGGTGTTGTGCCACCGGTTACCGTTAAGTCAATCGAACCTTCAGGCAAACCTGCGCAGCGTAACATGGTTATAGCGGATGATGCCTCCAGCGCTGCTGGTTCGGTAACAACATATGAACCTGTGACCGAAGCATTGTTAGCATCGGTTACGGTCTGTGAATATGTTCCTGCTGTTAAACCGGAAATATCTTTGGAGGTCGCACCATTATTCCACTCATAATAGTAGGGAGGTACTCCTCCGCTAATCGTAGTAGTAACAGTTCCATTTTGATCCCCATGACATTGAATAGGACTTACTCTACCTCCACCAACAGGTGTTACCGGTGCCAAACAGCATTGTAATGGCGACACTAGCGGGCAAATTAATGGATCAAAAACCAATCTGACAATCGCCAATATATGGCCACAATCAACTTTGTTAAGATTAAGTATCCCTGGAGGTGAATAGTAACTTGTTTTGACCCGAATATCATTGTCTGAGAAACCGGGGCATGGTAAGCTGCATTCGTCCATTTTCAGAGGTGGGCAACAGTCATTGGGCTCCGGATTTGGAGAACATGTCATTGTATTAATTATTGTTTCTGCTTTTTTTCTGGCACAATACTTATCGTCCAAACCACACAGGTGCAAGGTCAAATGCCCTAATATTTCAGAGGGAGAATATTTGTACCATTTTCCGGAGGGTTTTGTATTATCATTATTTGGGCTGAATATCACTGCATTACCAATGTATTTTGGATCATTCACCAACTGTATCCAGTGATAATGGTGCCGCTGATCAGGAGCGATATCTTCTTGCCTTTCAACAATCACACTTACGGACACCCTGCAAAGTGAAGTATACCCATTGCTGCAAACTATTTCGCAAAGCCGGTCAGCATTTTGTGATTGTGGAAGTGGATAATGACAAAATTGGTAGTGTAATTTTGCCTGGATATCATCTCTATCGGTAGTAGTAGCATTCCATAATAAGATCCGTATTGTTAGGGATTTTACGCAGTTAATGCTGTCAACAGTTGTCGGGAAAATACTATTATGCCCATAGATATTGTTTGGGACGGAGAAAATAAGAAATACCATCAGTATTCCATAAACAACATTTATTTTACTTATGATATTTTTCATAACAGTAATCTTATAATGAATGAAATATTAACAAAATTTCAATTGAGGTCGTTATAATAGATCTGTATCCCTGAAGTAACAATTGCATCGTTAATAGCATTTACAATATTATTAATGCTTGGAAGAGACATATTTTTTACTTCAACAGTATTTGAATAGGAAAC
>CAIYES010000263.1 GCA_903925275.1 uncultured Bacteroidales bacterium | reverse complement strand
TTGCTTTCATTGCTTTCATTGCTTTCATTGCTTGCATTGTTTGCATTGCTTGCATTGTTTGCATTGTTTGCATTGTTTGCATTGTTTGCATTGTTTGCATTGCTTGCATTGCTTGCATTGCTTGCATTGTTTGCATTGCTTGCATTGTTTGCATTGTTTGCATTGTTTGCATTGCTTGCATTGCTTGCATTGCTTGCATTGCTTGCATTGCTTGCATTGCTTGCATTGCTTGCATTGCTTGCATTGCTTTCATTCTGCTCCGATAATCATGCTGCGGGCAGAAAGGATGGCAGTTGCCCAGGTTCGTTTTATATTTTTCTTCATTATGACAACAGTTTTATCATCTCTTCGATCGAACAGGGTCTCTGTTCGCCCGATCGCATATCTTTGACAGTTGGAAGTCCGCTTTCCATTTCATCTTTGCCGACAAGGATCACAAAAGGAATATTCTTGCGGTTGGCATATTCCATTTGCTTTTTCAGTTTTAAGGGTTCAGGGTAAATTTCCGACGGGATACCTTTCTTACGAAGATTTGCAAGCAGTTTCAGGCAATATTTTTCTTCGGCAGTTCCAAAATTTATGAATAAGGCGCGGGTTGAAGCCAGGATGGTATCAGGAAAGAGGTGTGATTCATTCATGACATCGTAGATCCGGTCGGCGCCGAATGAGATGCCTACACCCGACATACCGGGCAGTCCGAAAATCCCGGTGAGGTCGTCGTAGCGGCCACCACCGCAGATGCTGCCCATGGCGACATCCAAAGCCTTGACTTCAATAATGGTCCCGGTGTAGTAACTTAGACCGCGGGCCAGTTTGACATCGAAATCAAATTTATTCACGAGATCCAGTTCTTTGAGATGTTGGAGAACGAGGTGCATCTCTTCCAGCCCTTTCCGTCCGGTTTCGGATGTTGTGAAAAATTCGGTCAGAATTTCAAACTTCGTCTTTAATTTCCCTTCCAGATTAAGAATTGGCTGAAGTTTTTCAACAGATTCATAAGAAATACCGTGTTCGATGAGTTCATCGTTTACCTTATCTATCCCGGTTTTGTCTAATTTGTCCATTGCTACGGTGATGTCGGTCAATTTTTCAGCGGCTCCGATGGCCTCGGCAATGCCTGCTAGCACCTTCCGGTTGTTGATCCGGATCAATACCTTGATGCCTAATGCTGAAAAGACGGAATCGATGATCTGTGCAAGTTCGACTTCATATAACAGGGAGTTGCTCCCGATCACATCCACATCGCATTGGAAGAATTCGCGGTAACGGCCTTTCTGAGGACGGTCGGCACGCCAGACCGGTTGGATCTGATATCGTTTGAACGGGAAAACCAACTCATTCTGATGTTGAACGACAAAGCGCGCAAATGGCACGGTAAGATCGTACCGAAGCCCTTTTTCAGCAATGTGCTTTGTGAGGTACTGAATCCGTGAACCTGCATCCCGCATCCCGGATTCAGCATCCGGAAGACCATCCAGATAATTGCCGGAGTTAAGGATTTTGAACAGTAATTTGTCACCCTCCTCGCCATATTTACCCATCAGCGTAGATAGATTTTCCATGGCCGGGGTTTCAATGGGCAGATACCCGAAAACCTTGAAAACATTCCGGATGGCATCAAAAATAAAGTTCCGCCGTACCATTTCGGCAGGGGAGAAATCGCGCGTTCCTTTTGGGATGGATGGTTTCTGTGAAGACATTCACAATTTTTTACAAATATAAAAAGTTTCTGTTTGCCGAACAATGATTAATAGGGGCAGGATAAACTATAGGTGCAATGCTTTCTTTTCACTGAGAACAAGTGAAAAACCCTAAAAAGAGCCACAAATAAAACATTTATAAATAAATCCCGTTAAGTCTGCGGCATTACAATTTCCAATTGTTTTAATAAGCTCAGGATGTAATCACCCACACCCGGCTCCCCCTCCTTTGGAGCCCATGGTGCAAAATTTTTATCATCAATTGGTGTGTACGGGCCATCCTTGATTTCGTAAGCTACCGAACCGTGATCAAGGGCAATGATGGTATGGAAGGTCCTTTCAGGAATTTCGGCGCCGAAGTTGCCCATCATCGGATCGAGAAGAATGTGGCCTGTAATATTTCCCGACTCATCGAATTCTATTACAACAATTCTGCCGCGCAGTGCAAGAAATGCCTCCCGCTTATCGGGATTTTCGTGTTTGTGGGGTTGGATGTACGACAAGGGTTCCATGGCATTCAGAAGCCGTTGCAGGGTGTCGGAATAATCTTTGTGGAAATTGTAGTTTTTCCGCCTGCGGGGAGAGGCCTTTGCTTCGTTTGAAACCTGATCTAACAAGTATTCGTCTATTCGTATCATTACACTATTTCACGATTTCACCATTTCGCTATTTCGCTATTTCGCTATTTCGCTATTTCACCACCTGTTTATCCTCTCAGTTTCTTATACTTAATCCGGTGAGGTTCGTTGTCCCCCAGCCGTTTTTTCTTGTTTTCTTCGTAATCGGAATAGGAGCCTTCGAAGAAATACATCTGGGAATCGCCTTCAAATGCCAGGATATGGGTAGCCACCCGATCGAGAAACCAGCGGTCGTGAGAGATAATAACGGCACATCCTGCAAAATTCTCGAGTCCCTCTTCGAGAGCACGCAGGGTGTTTACGTCGATGTCGTTGGTAGGTTCATCAAGCAGCAGTACATTCGCTTCTTCCTTCAGGGTCAGGGCAAGGTGCAGGCGGTTTCGCTCACCGCCCGACAGCACGCCGCATTTTTTTTCCTGATCGGCTCCACTGAAGTTAAATCTGGCAACATAAGCGCGTGCACTCATGGTGCGGCCCCCGATCTGCATATTTTCAGCGCCACCGGAAATAACCTGGAATACTGTTTTTTCCGGGTCGATGGCCGTATGGCTTTGATCAACATATCCGAGTTTAACCGTGTCGCCTACCTTGAAGGATCCCTTTTCGGCTTTCTCGGCACCCATGATCATCCTGAACAGGGTGGTTTTTCCGGCTCCGTTTGGGCCGATTACGCCAACAATGCCGGCTGGCGGCAAAGAAAAGTTCAACCCTTCGAAAAGCAGTTTGTCATCGAACGATTTCGAAACATCGATGGCCTCAAGTACCATGCTGCCAAGCCTGGGGCCATTGGGAATATATAATTCGAGACGCTCTTCTTTTTCCCTGACATCTTCGTTCATCATCTTTTCATAGGCATTCAAACGGGCTTTTCCCTTTGCCTGCCGGGCTTTGGGTGACATCCGTACCCAGTCGAGTTCACGTTCAAGGGTCTTCCGCCGTTTACTTTCTGTCTTTTCTTCATTGGCCAGCCTGTTCGATTTCTGTTCGAGCCAGGAGGTGTAGTTGCCCTGCCACGGGATGCCTTCGCCCCGGTCGAGTTCGAGGATCCATCCGGCCACGTTGTCGAGGAAATAACGGTCGTGGGTTATAGCAATAACGGTTCCTTTATACTGTTGCAAATGTAACTCGAGCCATTGAACCGATTCGGCATCGAGATGATTTGTGGGTTCGTCGAGCAACAAAATGTCGGGCTCCTGAAGAAGGAGGCGACAAAGCGCCACACGACGGCGTTCCCCGCCCGAAAGATTCTTCACCGGCGAATCTGGTTCCGGGCAGCGCAAGGCATCCATGGCACGTTCCAGTTTGCTGTCAAGGTCCCAGGCTCCGTGCTGGTCAAGAAGTTCGGTGAGCTCTCCCTGTCGTTTGATCAGCTTGTCCATTGCATCATCACTGAGGGGTTCCCCAAATTTGTTATTGACCTCCTCATATTCTTTCAACAGGCTTACCACCTCGTGGGCGCCTTCTTCCACGATTTCCCGCACCGTTTTGGTATCGTCGAACTGAGGATCCTGTTCCAGGTAACCTACCGAATAACCGGGAGAAAATACCACCTGACCCAGAAATGATTTCTCCACGCCGGCAATGATCTTAAGCAGGGTCGATTTCCCGGAACCATTCAGTCCGATAATGCCGATCTTGGCGCCGTAAAAGAATGACAGGTAAATGTTTTTAAGAACTTGTTTATGAGGCGGGTAGCTCTTGGAGACCCCCACCATGCTGAAAATGATTTTTTTATCGTCGGACATTGGGAAAAGTCAAGGGTTAAGGGTTAAAAATGGGTGAATGGGTGAATGGGTGAATGGGTGAACGGGTAAACGGGTAAACGGGTAAACGGGTAAACGGGTGAGCGGGTGAGCGGGTGCATCTTAGATAACAGTAATTAGTAATTATTAATTAGTAATTGAATTATTTCCTCATACCTATATCACGGGTTGCCCCAGGATCAATGAATTGATCTTGTCAGTTTCCGTTTCCCAGTTGAAATGATCATGGACAAAATGGTATCCGTTGAGGGCGATTTTTTTTGCTTTTTCAGCATTATTGAGCAACATCAGAATATGAGATGCATATTCTTTTGGAGTTTGTGCAATTAAGATGTCTTCTCCGTCCCGGGCATTCAGGGCATGGAAGGCAAGCGGGGAGGTAATACACGGCACCTGCATGGCCATAGCTTCAAGCAGTTTGTTTTGAAGTCCGGTCCCGATTTGCATTGGTGCAATAAAAACGCGGGCAGCAGCATAGCATTCGCGCATGTCGGGTACCCAGCCGCTCACCTCTACCTGTGCCGATTTAAGAACCAAAACCCGCAAATGGGGATTCGCCCCTGCAATGAGTAACCGGAGATTGGGTTTGTGGGGCAATATCTCCGGAAGAATTTCATTTACCAGAAATTCTGCACTGTTGATGTTGGGAGGGTAACCCATGTTGCCAGTAAATAAAAGATCGTATCTTTTTTCCCGATCCATTGGCTTGAAAAAATCAGAATCTACCCCATTGGCAACGACCACAATTTTCTGATTGTCGGGATGTGGTATCAGGTCGCGGTCGGGGGCAGATATGATAATTTTATTGTCAAATGCTTCAAATGCATCATGCTCGTACCGTAGCAAACGGTTGTATTCGATTTTCAAAAAGGGTTTCAGGTAAAAAGGTGCAGTGGACAGCCTTCGTTCTACGCCTTTTGAAAATACATCCTGGTAGTCAAGCGTTTTAGGTATTTGGATTCCCTTAACATATTCTGCGACCCGGATAAGCTGACAAAACAGATGATCAGGTTTATACTGTTCTATGAGTTTATGGATTTTCGCGGCCGAGGAGGTGTTGTAAAAATAACCAACCTGAAGGGGTTTTCCGGAAAATAATGTTTTTAACAGGTTGAAGGCGATGGATATTTTCGGGATGGGAATAATATGGATGGCTTTCACATATTTTTTCAGAACCGGGATGGCATCTTCATGCAGCACACCATCGTTGAGGGCGCACAGTATAATCTCATGATGTTTCGACAGTTGCTTGATCTGATGAAAAGCCCTTAATTTATCACCCTTTTCGGTCGGGTAAGGTACACGTGGCAATAGAAAAAATATTCGCATGAAGATGGCTTGTGGCAAGCAAAATTATAAAAATCTGCGTTACCCCAAGAGTTGTTGATAAAAAGCAAGCAGATTTTGGATCAGATTTTGGGGAAGATAATATGTTTCAATCAATGTACGTGCCTGTTTTCCAATTTTTGCGAAAAGCGGTTTATTTGCCACACAAATGGAGATCATCTCGAAAAATTCGCATGGGGCGTCGGCTATCAGGATATTTTCATGGTTTGTGTAACGGATTCCTTCAGCGCCAAGGCTGGTGGAGATGATGGTTTTGCCTGCGGCCATGCCTTCGATGATCTTTATACGGATACCACTGCCCGAGAAGAGCGGTACGATCATGATGGCTTTAGTGGTGAGGAAAACCGAGGCATCTGTCACTTCGCCAAGCACCACTACATTGGGCAGGCTCAGGTGGCGCATCCAATCCGGCATTTCGCGCCCGGCTAAATAGTATTTCAAGTTGGGGAATTGCTTGTGAACATCTGGCCAGACGTTCTGCAGAAACCACCGGATTCCCGCTGCGTTCGGTATCCAGTTCATGGAACCAAGTGAAAAGAGTGAAGGGAATTCGACCTCAGCGGAGGATAAAGGATGGTTTTTCGGGTCAACTCCAAAAGGCAGGTCTATTACAGGAATGCTGGAATGCTGGAATGCTGGAATGCTGGAATGCGGTAGTTTTGCATGTTGAAGGTTGCATTTTCTTTGATTCTGGATCTGTGCCAAACCCTTGAAATATTCTGCATCAGTTGGGCTGATGGCCAGGATTCCGTCAACGTCAATAATGATCCGTTCTTCATACCTTTTCAGGGTTCCTGCCAGGTGGCTGATGTACCATTTTTTCAACGGATTTTTTGTTTCCTCAGCAATCCGCTGCCATATCCGATGTTCAATGTTATGGGCGCGAAGCACAATCCTGGCCTTGGAATATTGCCTGATTGTTTCAATGTAAGGACACATGAAAAGCGTCTCCATCTGCACCACATCATATTCGCATGACTTGAGGACTGCTGTAAGCCTTTGCCGGAAATTTACTGAAATAAACCGTTGTACATGGTATGAATCGGATGAAAAGAGATTAACAAAGGCATGAATTGGTTTCAGGCGCAGATCAACGTCAATAAGTTCAATGCCGGTTTTTTCCCGGTATGAAACAGGAATATCCTCAAGTGCAATATGGTACTTATACGAGTTCACTGCAAGCACTTTAACATGGTGTCCGGCAAACAGCAACCCCTCGATCAGCATATTCATGGCCATTGGACCGCCCTCTTTCGGGGGCCAAGGCGATTTGTTACAGAGGAAAAGGATCTTCATAGTTGCGTTCTGGAAACCTTGAAAATCTTATTGAAGAATCTGATCCAGGCATCCATGTCCAGCAGGGAGGCATCGTTGGTGGCTTTTACGGTGAGGAAGATTCCGATAGGCATTAACACGGCCGATGCAAACCAGATCCCCTGCCATGGCGGAATAACTCCTTCGGCTGCATATTTTTCGCCCCCGAATGAAATTACCCAGAAAAGGATAAAAAAGAGTGTTGATACCACGGCCGGCATGCCCAATCCCCCCTTGCGGATGATGGCCCCGAGTGGGGCCCCGATGAAAAACAGAAGGAAACAAGCGATTGAAAATGAAAACTTTTTATGATAAACAATCTGATGTTTGTAAATGAGTTTGCTTTTGCCATCAAGGGCATCCTGTGAAGCTTCAAGATTTTGCTTTGCAGCCTGGGCGGCGTTGTGAGCGGTTTCAAGTACGCCAAACCGGTCGCTGGCCTTGAAATTGTATATCACGCTGGGGTTAAATTTATCTTTCGAACGGATGATTTTATGCGTTGAAGAAGTATCCACCTTTGCATAAAATTTCATGTTGTTCATGAAGGTCCTTTCATTAATTTTCCGCTCTTCCGCCAGTTGCCGCCTGATCGAATCAATGGAGAAACTTAACTGGCGCACGTTTTGCATCTCATAATTCTTTTTAAAGAGGCTTTCGTCTGTCCGGGTGAGTTGAAATGCCGACAGGTCGAACATCTGGTATTGTTCGGCAAAAGTGGTCCGCTGGAATGGACGGGTGATTTCATTGTACCGTAAATCAACACGCTCCTCATAGTTGGTGCCATTAAATAGACGGAAAACCAAAAACCGTTTGTCGGGCGAAAGTTCCATTTTACCCCATTCTGCAGTTGTAAGCGAAATATTTCCCTGGCGCTTGGTATGGTCATAAACCATAACATCACGAATCGTATTGCCATCCTTTTCCTTTTTTTCCACCCGGATAACAAAACCTTCGATGCCATTGTAAAATACACCTTCTTTCAGGTTAAAGGCCAGTTTTTTTTCGCGGACATCGTATAAAAGCGAGAGAAATTTCAGGTTTGCTTTGGGAAGGATTACGTTCGAAAAGTAAAAAGCCAGCGCGCTGATAAAGATGGAGACAATGATGAGCGGGCGCATGACCCGGCTGAGACTGATCCCGGCTGCCTTGATGCTGACCAATTCATAATGTTCGCCCAGGTTACCGAACATCATCAGTGATGAAAGCAGAATTGACAGGGGCAAGGCTAGCGGAACAAAGGTTGAAGAGGCGTAAAACATCAGTTTTACAATGATGTACCACTCAAGTCCTTTTCCGACCAGATCGTCGATGTATTTCCACACAAACTGCATCAGCAGGATGAACAGGGAGATGAAAAAGGTCATTACCAGGGGACCCAGGTATGATTTTAAAATGAATCTGTCTAGTCTTTTCATACGTGTTTAACGATCCAGTGCAAAGATATGTAATAACGATAATGTAATAATTGTATTTTTGTATTTCGCTTTTAAAACGTCAATAATCACCATTTCACCATTTCACCATTTCACCATTTCACCATTTCACCATTTCACCATTTCACCATTTATTATATGCATCTAATCGAAGTTTCTTCCCGTAAGTTGCGCAATCAGTTTCTTAACCTGGTTGATATCATTTACAAGGGTGATCAATATTATATCAGGCCGCTTGATGTAGAAATTGAATCGGTTTTTGATCCGGCACAAAACAGTTTTTTTCAGCACGGCGAGGCAACACGATGGATTCTCATGAATGATGCCGACAAGCCGGTTGGCCGGGTTGCTGCCTTTATCAATAAAAGGAAAGCATTCACGTTTCAGCAGCCAACCGGGGGAATGGGTTTTTTTGAATGTATTGATAATCAGGAAGCGGCTTTCATGCTTTTTGATCAGGCGCGTGAATGGCTTGCTGCCCGGGGGATGATGGCCATGGACGGACCGATCAATTTTGGCGAAAACGATGTCAACTGGGGACTGTTGGTCGATGGTTTCATGTATCCGGGATTTGGCATGAACTACAACCCGCCGTATTACAGAAAATTTTTTGAAGTATATGGATTTCAGTTCTACTTCGAGCAGGTGTCAAATCATCTCGACGTCACCAAACCTTTCCCCGATCGTTTGTTGAAAATCGCGGAGTGGGCTATGCGAAAACCGGAACTTTCGTTTCGTCATTTTACCTTTAAGCAGGCCGATAAATTCATCAACGACATGAAGGAAGTTTATGATGATGCCTGGAAATTTCATGAGAATTTTACACCCATGGATGTTGCCACCCTGAAGAAGGGACTCGAAAAGGCAAAATCTTTTATGGATCCGGAGTTGATCTGGTATGTTTATCACTTGGATGAGCCCATTGCCTTTATGATCCAATTCCCTGATGTAAATCTGATCCTCAGACACCTTCATGGGAAGTTACATATTTATAATAAACTTAAGTTTCTATGGCTCAGGTACCGGAAAACCATGACCCGGACCCGCATCGTTATCATG
>CAIYES010000262.1 GCA_903925275.1 uncultured Bacteroidales bacterium | reverse complement strand
TGGAAATGTATTCGATGACCTGTTCACCCGTTCACCCGTTTACCTGTTCACCCGTTCACCCGTTTACCTGTTCACCCGTTTACCCGTTCACCCTTTAATCCTTGATTTTTGAACTTATCATTATGTTACTACAAATTAAGAACCTGCATGCCGGCATCAATGGCAAAGAAATTCTCCGGGGCGTCAACCTTGAAGTGAACGAGGGCGAAGTGCATGCCATCATGGGGCCTAACGGAACCGGAAAAAGCACATTAGCCTCTGTAATTGCCGGCCGCGAAGTGTTTGATGTCACTGCCGGAGAGATATTATACCATGGTAAAAATCTGCAGAAATTATCCATCGAAGACCGTGCCCGTGAAGGTATTTTTCTGGGATTCCAGTATCCGGTTGAAATTCCGGGGGTAAGCATTACGAACTTTATGCGGACGGCCGTGAACGAGGTTCGCAAGTTCAAAGGCCTCGATCCGCTGCCTGGTGGTGATTTTCTCCGTTTGATGGAAGAGAAGAAAAAATTAGTTGAAATCACTTCCAACCTTACCAACAGGTCGGTCAACGAAGGATTCTCAGGAGGAGAAAAGAAAAAGAACGAAATTTTCCAGATGGCGATGCTGGAACCAACACTGGCTATCCTGGATGAAACCGATTCAGGGCTTGATATTGATGCCCTGCGCATTGTGGCCAACGGGGTGAACAAACTACGCCGGCCCGACAATGCTTTTGTGGTGATCACCCATTATCAACGTCTGCTCGACTACATCATTCCCGATTTTGTGCATGTATTGTTCCAGGGGAAAATTGTCAAATCGGGCGGCAAGGAACTTGCCCTCGAACTGGAAGAAAAGGGATACGACTGGATAAAACAAGAACAAGCCTGATTCATCCATCCTCTTCCTCTCCCCTGGGAGAGGGGGTCGGGGGGTGAGGTAAAATACCTACAATGCAAACCGAAATTAAAGAACCTATCACACAGCAAAGGTTTATCAATCAGTTCGAAAAGAACCAAACTTTCCTTTCTGCCAACGACACACCTACGCTAGCCGAAATCCGGGAAAAAGCATTTACCTCTTTTGTAAAGCTCGGATTTCCTGATACCAGCATGGAGGCATGGCGCCTCACCGATCTGCAGGAGAGTTTTGCGCGTGGCTATGATTATCTGCTTCATCCCATAAAAGAGCTGGATGCCCAGAAAGTCTTCCGTTGCAACATCCCGCATCTCGACACAGCCATCATTGGTCAGCTCAACGGTTGGTATGTTTCAAAAGACGTTCCCATGATGGAACTGGGGAATGGCATCATCATGGGTAGTCTTGCTGAAGCAAGAAAAAAATACCCAAAACTCATCGAAAAATATTATGGCACGATGGCCGACGATGCTGGTGATGGCTTTACCGCACTGAATACGGCTTTTGCACAGGATGGGGTATTTATTTATGTTCCCGATAATGTGAAAAGTCCTAAACCGGTACAACTGATCAATGTGATCCATCACGACAAAAACCTGTTTCTGCAGTCGAGGAACCTGATAGTGGTCGGAGCCAATGCAAAGCTATCCTTAGTCCATTGCGACGATTCGTACAACCATCAGGCCAGCTTTTCAAACATTGTCACGGAGATCCATGTAGGTGAACATGGCGTGATGGATCATTACAAACTGCAGAATCTCAACAACAACAGCACGCTAATCAGTTCGGTTTTCTTCCGGTTGGAAGCATCAGCCGGCCTTGAATCCCATTATATATCGCTGAATGGCGGCTTGCTTCGGAACAACATCAGGGTGCTTTTCAATGGACCGAATGGAAATGCCAACATTTATGGCATTTATTTAATGGATCGCAAACAACATGTCGACAACCAGGTGTTTGTTGACCATGCTCATCCGGGCTGCACCAGCAATGAGACCTTCAAAGGTATTCTCGACGAACAGGCCCATGCCATTTTCAGCGGTCATGTGCTGGTTCGCCGCAACTCCGTTAAAACGGATGCCCGTCAGACCAATAAAAATATCTTATTGACTGATACGGCACGGGTTAATTCACAACCATTCCTGGAAATCTACAACGACGATGTCAAATGTTCCCACGGTTCCACTACCGGGCAGCTTGATCCCGAATCGATGTTTTATCTACGTCAGCGTGGCATCGGTGAAGAAAGTGCCCGTATGTTGCTCATGTTTGCTTTTGCTGATGAGATCGTGAATAAGATTGGCATCCCGCAATTGCGCCAGCGAATCGAAGACATGGTGAAAAAACGCCTTCAGGGCGAACTTCAGATTTGTGAACAATGTGTCCTGCATTGCAGCACTCCGGAGCACCCGATGGAGTTCAACATCGATATCAGTAAGATCTGAACCGCGTCCATCCTTATTCCTTTTTTGCAGGAGAAAGTAAAGCATCTATTGCAGTCAGCTTTAGCTGACTGTTACAAGAAAAATATTTCAGAATATTTATTACGCCATAACACCGGATTTCGTACTTTTAATAAAAAATTCAGTGACAAAAATCAATCAGTCATGAAAACCTTCGCAACCATTTTCCTGTTCTGTATTGTATCACTTTCTGTAAAATCCCAGGAATGGGCTCCGGTGGGTGCAACCTGGCATTATACCGAAGAGATCTTTATGCCCACGACCATTGATAAAGACTACATTAAATTCGAATCGGTCAAGGATACGATGTATCAGGGCATGCTGTGTCGGAAGATCACCAAACGACATGACAATTCATGCACCGATCGGCCCGCTGTTGAGTATATGTATTCACAAAATAACAAGGTTTACTTCTGGGATGAACACTTTAACTCATTCCAGGTCCTGTATGATTTCAGCGCCGGTCAGGGAGATTCCTGGGTGATCCTTTTAGCCGACATGAATCCGGCAGATGTGGATTCCCTGATCGTAAAGGTCGACTCCACCAATACGGCGATCATCAATGGTGTGTCATTGAAAAGGTTATATGTTACCTACGATTTCAGAAACGAAACTATCTCACCTTATACATACCGGGGGGTTTTAATCCAATCCCTCGGGGATATGATTTTTATGTTCAATTACTTCCAGGAGTGGGCTTTCGGCTGTGATGGCAACTTTGCCAGCGGACTCCGGTGCTACGAAGATACCGTGATCGGGCTGTATGAAACAGGGATCGCCCCTTCGTGTACCTATGTGCATCAGCTTACCGGCATCAAGCCCGAACCCGGAAGTGCACCACGCTTCAGCCTCTTTCCTAACCCAGCTGATCAAGTGATCACTATTGAAACGAGCATCGTTGGACCCGTTTGGTATACCATCGCGGATCTTACCGGCAGAAAGGTAAAATCGGGGCTGATCACAGGTTCAGTAATCGAAACCGGGAACCTTGGGCCAGGCATTTACCACATATTCTTTTTTCAGCATGGGGAACGGTTCCCTGAGATTAAAAAACTGGTCATCCGCAGGCATACCTGATACAAGTCCTCTACTTCTTTATTCTGTAATATATGTTTTTTGATGTTACCAAAATCCGCGAGGACTTTCCCATCCTCAACCGGCAGATATATAACCGTCCGCTGGTATATTTAGATAATGCAGCTTCAACCCAGAAGCCAAGGCAGGTCATTGATTCCATCCGGCAGTACTACGAATACGACAACTGCAACATCCATCGTGGTGTGCATTACCTCAGTATGAAGGCAACTGAAGCTTATGAAGAGACGCGCAGGGAGATCCGGGAATTCATCAATGCAAAAAGCACGGGTGAGATCATTTTCACCAAAGGCGCGACAGAATCGCTGAACCTGGTGGCTTCCTCCTTTGGGAAATGCTACATTCAGCCCGGTGATGAAGTCATTACTACAATCATGGAACATCACTCCAACTTCGTTCCCTGGCAGCAGATGTGCCTCGAACGTGGGGCCACCTTGCGGGTGCCGGGAATAAATGAACAAGGGGAGCTTGATCTGGACGAGTTGAAATGTCTTCTGAACGAAAAAACCCGTCTCATCGCCATGACCCATGTTTCGAATGTGCTGGGAACCATCAATCCCGTAAAGGAGATCATTGCCTTGGCACATCAGCATAACATTCCGGTATTGCTCGATGGGGCGCAGGGTGTTTCTCATCTGCCGGTTGATGTCCAGGATCTCGATTGCGATTTCTACTGTTTCTCGGGACATAAAATGTATGCACCCATGGGGACCGGCGTACTATACGGAAAAGAGAAGTATCTTGAAGAAATGCCACCCTATCAGCTTGGCGGCGAGATGATCAGGGATGTTTACATCGACCATACCACATTCAACGATTTACCCTTTAAATTCGAGGCGGGAACACCAAATGTGGAAGGTGTGGTGGGATTGCGGGCAGCCATTCATTACCTGAACAAGCTGGGCATGGCCAATATCGCCGCCTATGAGGAGCAATTGCTTGTTTATGCCACCGAAAAACTTTCGTCGGTCGGGGGGATCAGGTTTTATGGAACATCGGCACACAAGGCAAGCCTGATTTCTTTTCTGATAGGAGATGTCCATCCCTATGATGCCGGTATGATCATTGACAAAATGGGTATTGCTGTTCGAACTGGCCACCACTGCGCCATGCCGCTGATGAATTTTCTTAAAATTCCCGGAACAGTCCGTGCTTCCTTTGCTTTTTACAATACCATGGAGGAGATCGACTTGTTGGTTTCAGCCATCCTTAAAGCAAAGGAGATGCTCAGTTAAAGATCCGGATCAACCTCAATACCATTATCAGTCATTTGAAAGGTAGAATTATCTGAGGAACTCATCGGGTAATACCAGCAGGGTTTCAGATCCCTGAGATTCTCATCAAAATGAATGAATTTTCCTTTTGGAACACGGATTACAATGTCTACGATCTGTCCCCGCCAGCATTCTTCCTTGGGAAGCCTCACGAAAGGGCTAATTCTCAGGGTTGACCCGGCAGTAGCAGACTGGAAACGGATTGAAGCCAGGTGCTGGTGCGCCTCATACCGCGATTTCCCATGAGCCATAATAACCTGTGAAATAGAAAATAGGCTGTCATCCGATTCTTCAATTCTGATTTTTGGTATCACATAGAGCTCTTTCTTCTCAGTTATGATTGTTTTCAAATCGCCTATGAGAACATATTTCTCGTTCCGGAGGTATTTCAGGCCAGGATCGTCGGCCATCAACGCAACATTCAAGGTATCACAGGCAGGATTCTCCAGGGCGATGTCAATCTGTTTCTTCTCATCAAATTTATAAAGGTTGTAGATTTTCATTCCTGACCAGGTTAATAAAAAGAGTCCGACTACCCATATATTGAACATGGTGAGTCCGAGGTGTCTTATCCGGTCGAAATTAAAAACCATTCTCAATCCGTTATAGAAAAGCATCAGTAATGGAATCCCGATTACCAGCAGCAGGATCATCTGAAGATAAACCACAGGAAGATTGCATCCGACCAGCAGATTTGCCAATTTTGGGAAAGAAAGGACGGTGAAATCATTATCGGAATATATGCCTCCGGTCCATCCAAACGTATAGGCAGCAAACGCGATGAGCAACCCTAAGCCAAGCAGGATCAAAACGATGCCGGCCAAAATGATCAGACATTTTCCTAAGAATCTCAACACTTCAATAATGTTTTTTCCGATCATTTCAAAGAACGAACCCGACCCGGCACTGGCACGTTTGATGGTTGCAGCAGATTCGCTGGCCATGTTGCCGACTCTGCTGCGCAGTTCTGAAACCTCTTCCCTTATTGATTTCTCTATATTCCTGATGTTGATTTTTTCACCCCGCATCTCAAGTTTATCCGAAGTTGTCTGAGCTTCAGGGATGATTACCCAGAGTAAAAGATAGAGCAGTATCCCTGAACCAACTACCAAACTAAAAACCAGGAAAACAATGCGCACCCAAACCGGATCAAGGTGCAAATAAGAGGCAATACCCGAACATACACCGGCAACAACTTTATCATCGGGGTTCCGGAAAAACCGTTTATCTCCTTTTCCGTTACCTGCTGCATTATTTTTCGTTTTTGGATTATCATCCTGGTCAATTTCGACCGGCTGACCCATGATGGCGATTACCTCATCAACGTCTTCAGTGGTGATAACCTGCTTTGTTTCCGATTTTTTTTCGTTCAGGATCTCAGCGATCCGCGATTCAATATCATTCAGAATATCCAGGGAGCCTTCCTGCTGGCTGAAATGCTTTTTTAGGTTTTCCAGGTATTGGTTCAGCAGAAAATAGGCGTCCTCATCAATATGGAAAATAATGCCCCCCAGGTTTATCGTTAATGTCTTTTTCATGGATGTTTGTTATTTTGAATTGTTAGTTGTATCTCCGATAATTTTATCAACCGACGTGATAAGTTCATGCCAGTCGGCTTTAAGTTCGGCCAGCGCCTTTCGTCCCGATTCGGTGATCTGGTGATACTTGCGCGGAGGTCCCGATTTTGACTCCTCCCAGCGATAAACAGTGAGGCTGTCGTTTTTCAATCGTGTCAGCAACGGATATAAGGTCCCTTCGACAACTATGAGTCTGGCTTCCTTTAACTTTATAATGATATCGGAAGCATATGCGTCCTGCTGTGCAATGATAGCCAGGATACAGAGTTCAATAACTCCTTTTCGCATCTGGGCATTTTGATTTTCTGTGTTCATGCTGCAAATATAATACAAAAATTAGTACTATGCAATACAAGGTACTAAAAATTAACATATTTTAACAATTTGAGGGGGTAGATGGGTAAAAAGGGTAAACTGGTAAACTGGTAAACTGGTAAACTGGTAAACTGGTAAACGGGTAAACTGGTAAACGGGTGAACAGGTAAACAGAGAAATGGAGACTGTTCCGAAAAGTGGAAATATATTTAATTGCAAAGAATCAAAGACGCAAATATTTCAAATTCGAGTATATATGTTTTAATGTCTTGTCTTAGCAGTGAAAAATATTTTTCGGATTGGACTCAAAGATTAATTTTTATTGTTACTGGCTTGTTGCTAACTATCATTCCAAACTATTCACCTGTTCACCTGTTCACCTGTTCACCTGTTTACCCGTTTACCCGTTTACCCGTTCAGTACTTCACCCGCTCACCCGCTCACCGAAAAAGTTATTAACACTCACCAACTTTTATGCATTCTCAGGATTAAGCAATAAAAACAATGTTTGCACATAAGAAATTATCTGTTTGGCAGGGAAGTATGGAAGTTGTTATCAAGGTTTATTTGATTACAGCCGGCTTTCCGAAATCAGAAATGTTTGGTTTATCGAGCCAGATCCGCAGGTCTGCAGGATCAATTCCTGCTAACATCAGTGAAGGTGCGGCACGAGGCAGGCCAAAAGAATTTATCAGGTTTTTAAGAATATCCTATGGCAGTCTCTCAGAATTGGACACACATTTAGACCTGGCCTTTCGATTGAAATATCTGGATGGCACGACATTTCAGGATCTCCAGGGAAGAATGAAGAAACTCAGTTCGCAGCTTTCAGGCTTAATCAGATCAATCAAGCAAAAAAATAAAATCGAGTAATAACCCTTCTGAAAAGCCACAGCCTAGAACCGCTCACCCGCTCACCCGCTCACCTGCTCACCTGCTCATCCTCTCACCAGTTTACCTGTTTACCTGTTCACCTGTTTACCAGTTTACCTGTTTACTCGTCACCCTTTTCCTTACCTTTGCCAACCCAACCCAACCCAACCCAACACCTGCACCATGACCATCCTCGAGAAAGAATCCCAGATCATTAACGAATTCTCCATGTTCGATGACTGGATTGATAAATACAATTACCTGATCGAGCTCGGCAAAACATTGCCGGTCATTGATGAGCAACATAAAACTGACCAGTACCTGATTTCAGGGTGCCAATCAAAAGTGTGGCTTTTTGCCTTCATAAAGGAAGGAAAGGTTTTTTTCACCGGCGACAGCGATGCCATCATCACAAAGGGCATAGTAAACCTTTTGATCCGGGTACTTTCGGATCAAACGCCTGATGATATCATCCAGGCTAAACTTGAATTCATCGACAACGTTGGCCTGAAGGAGCATTTGTCGCCTACACGCAGCAACGGACTTTCGGCAATGATCAAGCAGATGAAACTTTACGCGACGGTATTTAAAATGAAAGGAGCCTGATGAACGCAAACTTAAAATAGTAAAACTAAACGTTCAACATCACAACTCAAATATCAAAATTAAGTCGGACAAGTGTACATTGTTTTAAAACACACATTTGTATGTAAAAAGTGTACACTTGTCCGATTGTCGGCCGCATTTATTTTTTCAGCAATTTGAAGGCGTGCATCCATTCATTCCTGGCAAATCCCGGGATACACCATAATATACAGAGTGGTTCAATGGCCCTGGCTGCCTCGGCAGCGCCCATGTCCTCGGTTTCCCAGCCAAACTGGTCAAGGATTGCTGTTACCTGTTTCCTGGCTTCAGGATCGTTGCCACAGATGAACATGGATGGTTTGATCCCGTCGAAATCAGGGTTAACCATAAGGGCGCTCCCCACACTGTTAAAGGCCTTGACAAATCGTGCCGAAGGGAATTCACCCTGGAGTTGCTCCATTTGAGAGGCATCCAGTTTGCTGAAATACTGCAGCACGCCATTCACCGGCGGCAGGTCGGCGATCGGGTTTGTGGTGTCGATGACAACCTTCCCGGCCAGGTTTGCCGCCCCGGCCAGCGTTAGTGCAGATGTGGCCGTTGTGCCCTTAACGGAAAGAACTACGATCTCACCAAAGGTGGCGGCATCGCTGAAACTACCGACGCTGCCTCCCGAGGATTCCTGCCAGCCGGCAAGTTTTGTGATGTCGCGTGTTCCCATCATCACTTCGTAGCCATGTTTCAGAAACCCGCTGCCCAATACCTGGGCTACGACGCCTGATCCTAAGATTCCAATTTTTGTTTTCATTGTTTTGGTTGTTGATTTGTATATGGGTTGATAGAATTGATTTATGTATTATGGTAAACGGGTAAACGGGTAAACGGGTGAACGGGTGAATGGGTGAACAGGTAAACGGGTGAAATAACTATCGCTCTTTCACTTTTTTAACCCGGTCCCGGAACTTTATGATCAGCGGAAACTGGTTAATATCGAGTAGCTTATGATTTAATATATATGCAATGACCTTTTTTTCAATACTGTGATGGAGCGGTAGAAGAATAGCGATCAGGAATATCTTGATTAGCAAAATCTTCCAAGGTTCCCCTTCTGTGATCTCATGTATTTTATGATCGGCAAGTAAAACGATGAACTCAAAGAGGAAAATGAAGGAAAAGAATCCCAGCATTCGGATGATCCATGCCGGAATTTTTAAACTACCCAGCATGATGAGAATGACAAATATGGTCAGGATGCCAATAGTCATCCCGGTATATTGCAAGTTATGCCGCCTGATGGTTTCCTGCTTGTCACGTTCGGCAAGCCGCTCACGTTGCCGGGTTTCATGGTCGATCTCCATAACCAGAATCTGGTCTTGTTTAGAAAGGTTGGTAATACTGTCGGCCAGAACCTTATTCAAAACAGAATATTTGTAAGCGTTTATATAGTCGCCTGTTGCAGCATAAAGTGATTCCAGTTGTCCTGATGCGATGACCATATATTCAAAGTAGGATACTTTTTCAGCCATTTGGTAGGATTTGGCGAACTTGGCCAGGGCTTTTTCTTTATCACCATGTCGTAACAAAAACTGCCCGAACCTATTATAAAACTTTGACTGAAGGATCGTATTCGGGTTGGATGCCAGGATTTGTTCGGCTTTGTCGAAGTAGTAAAGGGCTGAATCAGGCTGATGTGAATCTTCGCAAAAAAATGCCTTCAACCTGTAATACAAACCTGGATTCCTGGAAGCTAACTTTTTCCATTCACCCGGGATCCTTTTTTGGTAAAGATCTTTAAGCAGGCCGATCTTGTCAGCTTCGATCAGGTGTGTACGGTAAAGGGCAATTTCAAAATTCATCAGCCGCTGGTTCCCGTTTCGCATCGCAAAATAAAGAACGTTCAGCATATTACTTTCATTCAGCAGGTTATTGTTTGAATTTACATCAATTTCCTGCAGATCATACTCTATCCAAATCAGCGCCACAGAATCGACCGGAAGTTTCTTGTTGACAAGATCCCGCTGCATTAATTTGTACCGGGTTGCTTTATTAAACAATTTGTTAAAATTGTAAAAACTTGATAACCTGTCATAACACTTTATCAGCAGATTGTTGTTATTTTCCTTTTCAGCCAGGCTGCTTGCAGTCATATAATTCCTGAAGGCTTCGATCTTCTGGTTTTTCCCCTCTAAACATTTCCCAATATCCAGATAGCTTTCCGCTTTATGAACACTGTTTTCCGACGTACTAGCTATCGAGAGGGATTTGTAGTAATACGTTAGTGCCTTATCATATTGGTATCCTGCCAGGTAAACTGAAGCAAGGTTTTTACTTGTCAGATATGCAGTCTCGGCGTTATTCGTAATGTCCGAAATCTGCTCTGCCGTTAATCCTAAATTCAAGTAATTAATGCAACTTTTTACGAGGAAAAATACTTAATATTTTTCAAGACAAAGGAGAAGGAAAAAATCCTTCCCCCTGTCCTGATGGGTAAAGTTTAATTTTGCCCTCTCCTCG
>CAIYES010000261.1 GCA_903925275.1 uncultured Bacteroidales bacterium | reverse complement strand
CCATTTCGTCCCGTACGGGACGAAATAATGCATATATCCCTGTTATTCTACAAACATAAAATCCCTAAAGGGATTTAAAAACAAATTTAAACAGACTCTTAATCTACAATGAACGATTATCCAAAAATCAGAAACCAACGAATACTTGTGACAGGCGGTGCCGGGTTCATCGGCTCCAACCTTTGCGATGATCTGCTCAACTACGGGAACGAAGTGACTTGCCTCGATAACTTCTCCACTGGCAGGAGAGTGAATCTCAACGATTTTTCAGATAACAGGAATTTCCGGCTTATTGAGGGTGATATCAGAGACCCCGAAACTTGTAAAAAGGCTGTTGAAGGCATAGATATTATTCTTCACCAGGCAGCCCTTGGCTCAGTGCCCCGGTCGATCAATGACCCTGTGACAACAAATGCAAACAACATTGACGGATTCCTCAATATGCTGGTAGCCGCCCGTGATGCCAGGGTTAAGCGGTTTGTTTATGCTGCCAGTTCATCAACCTATGGCGATTCCACAAATCTGCCAAAAGTTGAGGAGATCATTGGCAAACCTTTGTCACCGTATGCCGTTACCAAATTTGTGAATGAACTCTACGCCCATGTTTTTAGGTTAAATTACGGCCTTGATACAATCGGATTGCGTTACTTTAATGTTTATGGCCGCCGTCAGGATCCCAATGGAGCATACGCTGCGGTGATTCCCAAATTTACAATGATGCTCATGGCACATGAATCTCCGGTAATTCATGGCAATGGCACACATTCGCGCGATTTCACATACATCGACAACGTAATCCAGATGAATCATCTGGCAGCCATTTCCACAAATCCGGAGGCTGTCGGTCAGGTATTCAATACCGCCGTTGGCGAACGTAACGACCTGAACATGCTTGTAAGTTTCCTTAAACAATATCTTATCCCTTATGACAAGGCAATTGGTGATGTTGAAATCAAATACGGACCCGATCGACAGGGAGATATTCCACACTCCCTCGCCTCTGTTGAAAAAGCAAATAAAATGCTGGGATATCAACCACAGGTAAACCTTGAGCAGGGATTAAAAATGGCAGTGGATTGGTATTGGTCAAATCTTAAAAAATAAAATGAAAATTTCGGAACAAAATCTCTAAAAACCTTAAAAAATGAAACAACCTACCCGAACCCCGCAGTCCGAAACAGGAAAATCTGAACATGGAACCTCCTTTTCCAATGCCCCGAACGGAGAACAATTCGCTCTGCCTTCGGATGCTGACTATGCAACTGAACTTATCAGGATCGAATCGCTGGTGAAAAAAAAACGTAAAGAGAATAAAGAGATCGTAGTCGTAATGGGACTTGGATTTGTTGGTGCTGTGATGGCAGCTATCGTGGCCGATACCAAAGATGCCAAAGGAAAGAACTCTAAATTTGTGATTGGCTGCCAGCGCCCATCCTCCCGCTCCTACTGGAAAATACCTTTAATTAATCGTGGGGAAGCGCCAATGAAAGCCGAAGATCCTGAGGTTGCCGTGCTTATTGAACGGTGTGTGCTCAAGGATAAAACCCTTGTGGCTACCTATAACAGCGATTGCCTTCAATTTGCCGACTGCGTTGTAGTAGATGTACAGTGTGACTTTGCCAAAAAAGAGCTTGGGAACATGAAAAGTGGCGAAGCCGACATGGCAGCCCTTGAAGATACGATGCGCACCATCGGAGAAAAAATCCAACCCGGTTGTTTGGTCTTGATTGAAACTACTGTGGCGCCTGGAACCACCGAATTTGTTGCCTGGCCTATCCTGAAAAAGGAATTTGCCCGTAGAGGTGTACCGAGTACGCCTCTGCTCGCACATAGTTTTGAACGGGTAATGCCCGGCAAGCAATATGTGGCCAGTATCCGCGATTTCTGGCGGGTTTGCTCAGGGTGTGAGCAGGAAGCCAGGGAAAGGGTGGAGAAGTTTCTTCATGAAGTATTGAATACCAAGGATTTTCCTCTAACCGTGATGGACCGCCCCATAGAATCAGAGACTACCAAAATCGTGGAAAACTCCTACAGGGCCACTATTCTTGCCTATTTAAACGAATGGAGCCTGTTTGCCGAACGCAATGGTGTCGATTTGATCAAGGTGATAAACGCAATTAAAATGCGTCCGACCCACAGCAACATGATTTTCCCGGGACCAGGTATTGGTGGCTATTGCTTACCCAAAGATGGCGGACTGGGTTACTGGGCATATAAACATATACTGGGTTTTGAGGATGGAGATAAATTATTCAAAATAACACCAACAGCCATCGACATCAATGATACACGGGCGCTTCACGTAGCCGAACTCACCCGTGATGCATTGCGCAACATGGGACGTTACATTGCCGGCTCCAAAGTGTTGCTGTGCGGTGCCAGTTACCGCCAGGATGTCGGAGATACACGCTACAGCGGCAGTGAACTCGTGGTGCGAAAACTTACTGAAATGAGCGCTGAGATCCGTATTCATGATCCTTATGTCGATCACTGGTATGAACTCGAAGAACAGGACACCTATCCGTCACCCGGAAGTTCCTGGAAGCGTTTCTTCCGCAACCAGGAAAGCCTGAAACAAACAGTGGTTGAAAAAGATCTTGAAAAATCGCTGGAAGGTGTAGAAGCCATAATCCTTGCCGTACCCCACACACACTATCTGAACCTTAATCCCGATGATATTGTAAAATGGGCCGGCGGACCGCTGGCTATCATTGATGCCTTTGGGATCCTCAATGATGACCAGATAAAGAGGTACTTTGAACTCGATTGTGAAGTGAAGGCCCTTGGGAGGGGGCATCTGGCGAGATTGAAAAGACAAGTGAAAAAGAATTGAAAATCGAAACCGCTGGCAATCTGACCACTTTTGGTATTTAACTCTCTTTCTTACCTCCTTTTTCTTTCGTTGACGGTAATCGGGTACTACATTTTCCCTGGCCGGTTCAGGTGGATGAAAGGATATGTACCGATTTTCATGAAAATGAAAACTGAAAGGATTGGAATAGCACATCCTGACTTCTCAAAAACAGATGATAACAAGATAGATGCGCTGAATCAGATAATTACAACGTGTAGTCAAAAAAATATCAAGCTGATATTTGTTCAATCTCCGGTTTTCCAAATTACCAATGAAAGTCATCATAATACTGTACTTTCCGAATTGTGTTCGCGCCATGGTGTGAGGTACTTCAATTTGTCCAATCAAAAACTCTTTTTCAACAGTCCTCGCTATTTCGCAGATATAAACCATTTAAACGATGACGGAGCTAGAGTATTTACAAATTTGCTGATCCAGCGCATTAAGTCGTCCAGGTGAAAAAAACCTGAGTGACTGGGCTGATTTCGACTGATTTATAAATATTCCTAATCTTCCATCCTCTCTTTCCCAAAAATTTCATTCCATATAATAAAGGGAATACTCAAAATTACATTACCGGAACAATGCAGAAAATAAGAAAAATACTGGTAACAGGAGCAGCCGGGTTCATTGGTTTTCATTTGGTAAAACATCTTTCAATGAAGGGTGATATGGTGGTTGGGCTGGATAATATCAACAACTACTATGATATCCAATTAAAATATGGCCGGCTTAACGAAACCGGAATTCCATCCGCCGCCATACAATATGCAAAAATGGTCCCGAGTACCGTTCATCCTTCTTATCGGTTCATTTTACTCAACCTTGAGGATAAAATAAATATCATGAATCTCTTTTCAGATGAGGCTTTTGATATCGTCATAAACCTGGCAGCTCAGGCTGGCGTAAGATATTCGTTAACCCACCCGCAGAGTTATATCGACAGTAACATCAATGGCTTTGTTAACATTCTGGAAGCGTGCCGGCAATTCCCTGTTAAACATCTGGTTTATGCCAGTTCAAGTTCGGTCTATGGATTGCAAACCCGAATGCCATTTTCAGTGCACGATAATGCAGTTCATCCTGTTTCACTCTACGCAGCAACCAAAAAAGCAAATGAACTGATGGCACACTCCTACAGCCATCTTTTCAACATCCCGACTACCGGAATGCGCTTTTTTACAGTTTATGGCCCATGGGGCAGGCCTGATATGGCCTTGTTTTTATTTACAAAAAATATTCTTGAAGGTAAACCCATCCAGGTATTCAACAATGGGGACATGCAACGTGATTTTACCTATATTGATGACATTGTCGAAGGGGTTTTGTCCATTATTGATAAGCCGGCTGTGTGCAATCCTGATTGGGACGGTGATAAACCTGATCCCGGAACCTCAACAGCTCCATTCCGTTTATGCAATCTGGGAAATGCCTCCCCGGTGAATTTGATGGATGTCATCCATAATATCGAGGAGATTACAGGGAAGCAGGCAATCATAAATTTTAAACCCATTCAGGAAGGTGATGTGAAGGCGACCTGGGCAGACCTACAGGATACCTGTTCTGAGTTTGGATATTCTCCGAAAACAACTATTGTTGATGGAATCAGGCACTTTATTTCATGGTACATGGATTTTTACAGTATCCGGAAAAATTAATAAATACACTACACATTAATTTTAAATAACCCATTATGTTTGTTGAAGAATCTGTTTGGATTAAGGAAGCACTGGAAAAGATTGAAGATATAGATGGCGTGAATGCAATTGATATCGGTTCGGCCGATTTATTTACCAGAACAAGATTGCAACCTCATATACAGCAAAATCTTTATGCCCCGCTTGAAAAAAGGAAAATTAAAATATTCTCCACCGATAAAAGAAATGAACCAGGCGTTGATTATTGCATTAATTTGTGTCAGGATGAATTGCTGGTAAACACGATCAAAACTAAATTTGGTCTGATCATAGCGGCAAACGTGCTTGAACATCTTTATAACAGGGAAAATGCGATAAAGAACATCCTGTCACTTCTTGATTTACAAACCGGATACCTGTTGATAACCGTACCCAATAATTATTTCAGGCACGATGAGGATGATACCATGTACAGGCCAACACCCGATTCTCTGCTCACATTCATTGAAAAGTATGCTTCCTTCACAGTTATTAAAAAAGATCTCCTGAGAATAAACCAGGCTAGTTACTATGTGATGCCTTACTACTACAATAAAATCCTGCATCATGTTCCCTTTTTTCCCATGCGGAAATTTTATCGATGGCTGATTCCTTCATTTAGATGGCGAGTCAGTTGCGTCCTGTTAAAAGTTAAGAACCTTAAGTAGCAGCTTAATGTGTGGAATTGTTGGCATTTATAATTTAGTAAACAAAGCGGTAAATCCCGGAGAAATTAAGCTGATGACCGATATGATTGGTCATCGCGGACCTGACGGGGAAGGTTGCTGGATCGATGATTCAATTGGATTGGGTCACCGACGGCTGGCCATTATCGATGTTTCAGCTGCAGGCAATCAGCCCATGGTGACCCTGGATTCAAGGTACGTGATTGTATTCAACGGGGAAATATACAATTACAAAGAATTGAAAGAACAGTTAGAAAGTAAAGGTTGCATTTTTTATACAAAATCCGACACGGAGGTAGTTTTACAATTATTTATTCATTATGGTCTCAAATCCGTTGATTTATTAAGGGGGATGTTCGCTTTTGCAATCTGGGATAACAAGCTGAAAAGTTTATCCCTTGTTCGTGATCGATTGGGGATTAAGCCACTCTACCTGTTTTGGAATCAGTCATGTTGTGTTTTTGCCTCTGAAATCAAAGCAATTGTTGCTGTCAAACCAAATCTGACCATCAATTTGAATAGTTTTGGACGTTACCTGCGAACGTCAACTATGACAAACAATGAAACCGTTTTTAAAGAAATTTCAAGATTAGAACCCGGGACTATAGCACAAATTAATCATGAAGGCCTTAAAATACATCACTATTATACGCTGCAAAACACCTTTTCAAATAATACCGAATCGTACAAAGAGCTAAGCGCTGAAAAGGATGTACTTTACCAAAATTTAAAAGAAGCGGTTCAATATCACCTCGTTTCCGACGTAAAAGTTGGTTGCTTCTTAAGCGGAGGATTGGATTCCAGTACGTTGATCGCTCTGACAAGAGAATTGACCGGTGATGCTGAGCTATTCACCTCTTCCGTTGTTTTTGATAAAGGGCTTAACAAATATAATGAAGAATATTTTTCAGATCTTGTTTCAAGGATATTTTCCACATCTCATTTAAAATGCAGCCTGGACGAATCCATCATTTCAGAATTAAATGAAATTGTATGGCATTGCGATGAACCTTTTGGCATTGCTGCATCCTTTGCTTTGTATATTTTATCAAGAGAAACAGCAAAAAATGTCAAAGTCGTCCTCTCCGGCGACGGAGCGGATGAAATTCTGGGAGGTTATCAGGGATTTTTTAATCCGATTAAAAACGACAGCATTTGGCGATCACTTTTGCAGAAATCAGCAAATCTCCTCCGATTGTCAGCAAAATTTGGCCATACCAGGAATAATTTTCTGAATACTGCATATTTGAAAATGGCACGAAAAGGTGGTTCGGCAGGTTTGCAATTTGCAGAACAGATTGCAAACTCCAGTGCACTGAATTTCCGGTTTTTCAATGATGAGTTATTATACAATGCCTGGTCAGACTGGACACAATGTGAACTTGCAACAGCATATGATTCATTAACAGGCAACTCTGACCTCAGGAAAAAATTATTTGCTTCACAAAAATCCAGACTGGTCGACGAAATGCTTACAAAGGTCGACAGGATGACCATGGCACATGGCCTTGAGGCAAGGGTTCCTTTTCTTGATCACCTTTTTGTGGAATATTCAAATTCGCTTCCCGATAACTATAAGATCAATTACACAGCTGGGAATATCCTTCAAGGAAAATTCATCCTGCGGAAAGCAATGGAACAAAAATTACCTGACAATATTATTTACAGGGAAAAACACGGATTTGACATTCCAATTCCAAATTACTTCAGTAAAATATCAACAAACCATATACGTGACGTTATTTTTAACGGGTTTCTGATAAAAAATGCAATTATTAATAAAAATAAGATCGAAGAATTATTTTCGATTGAAAAAGCTATCAATGAGAATTACCAGTTTGTGCTAAATTTGTATATGTTTGAATTGTGGTTCAATGTGTATACAGCTAAAATACCTGATTTCGTACTTTCAATAGGAAAATAAAATGGATATAGGCATAATAAACAGTGGCGCTGTTCATGCAATTCCCAGAGCCATTGCAATTTCAAAGTATATTAATGTTAAAGTTTTTATAGAAACAGGGAATAAAAGTACCAGCCATAAATACTTAACAAAAAACAAAATAGAAACAATTTTCTTCGACAGTGCCGGTTCTCATTCATTTATCAAATTGAATAAATTGCTAAAGAATTTAAAAATTGATTTGCTTATTTGCAATTTTGCCCTGGGAACCCATTTCTATTCGTCAATCCTGTCACTGAAAATCCCCATCGCCGTGATTGTGATGGGCCATGATTTACTCAATGATGAAGGGGATTCACAAGTTTCGTCTATTGAAAAACAATTGGTTATCGAATGTCTGAAAAAATGCGACTTCATTTTTGCGAAATCCGAATACCTGATCTCCCGTTTACATAACCGCAGTATTAAAAACAACATTTATTTGAATTATTGGGGAATTTCATTTAACAATTTAGTGAAATTTAATAAAAAAGAAATACGTAAGCAGTTACATCTTCCTCAGGATAAGATACTTATTTTAAGTATGCGGGCCTTTGAACCAAGATGCAATATTGACATTGTTACGCAATCTTTTATCAATTTAAGAAAAATAAATGACAATTTTGAAATTATATATCTGGGGCAACAGGTTGTTTCTGAATACTATATTAAAATAAAAAAATTACTTGCTGAAAATAATTGCAGTGATGCTGCCCATTTTTATTTAAATCAGACCTTTCAGGACGTTCTTTATTTTTACTCCGCATGTGACGTTGCAGTATCGATCGCAAAAAGTGATGGATTCCCAAACTCAGTTCTTGAATTGATGGCAATGAAGGTTCCGCTAATTGTTGGAGAAATCCCACATGTAAAGGAATTGTTGAATCACAAAAAAAATTCAGTTTTATGTACCATTGATACAATTGATCTGGAAAATAAAATTCAATGGGTTCTATCGGATACAAATAAAACTGAGCTGGAATATATTCTGGATAATGGGGCAGATACTGTTATGAAATTTGGTGATTTGGATAATAATGCTCAAATGCTGGCCGGGATCATCCAAAAGAAAAAAACGGAAAACCGGAAACACAAATCCATAAAAATTATTTTTCTTTTCTTAATGTTAAGAGCATTGAATAAAATTTCATTGACATTTTCGTCAAAATTTCACATAGCAAATCGAAAAAAAGCAGCTGAATTCAAGTCACAAATGCAACTTTTGGATTAGTCAAATGTATTGATAAAAACTCACATGGTGATAAAAAACCTAATTTTTTTCTTGGTCGGTTGTTTAGTATGTCCTGAACCCTCTTAACATCTTGGT
>CAIYES010000260.1 GCA_903925275.1 uncultured Bacteroidales bacterium | reverse complement strand
ATTAATTATCCAATCCATACCGTCTTTATATTGACAAACTCCCTGATACCATATGATCCAAGTTCGCGTCCATAGCCCGATTTCTTAATCCCACCAAACGGAAGCCGCGGGTCAGATTTGGTCATTCCGTTTACAAAAATGGCACCGGTGGCCACTTTTCGGGCAATTTCTTCTCCTTTTTTCAAGTTCTGTGTCCAAACACAACCACCCAGACCGAAGTCCGAATCGTTGGCAACACGAATGGCCTCTTCTTCACTATGTACCGTTATCACAGAGGCAACAGGGCCGAAAGTTTCCTGCGAATAAACAGGCATCCCTTTCTGAACATCAGATAGAATAGTGGGTTCAAAATAACAACCATCGCGGTCGGGGCGGTGTCCACCCGTTACCAGTTTTGCCCCTGACGCAACCGAACGGATAACCTGCTGTTCAATTTCGTCCACAAGATCCGGCCTTGCCATCGGGCCCACCTGAGTTTCAGGATCCATAGGATCACCAATGTGCAGCGATTCAAATGAAGATTTCAAGCCTGAAACAAATTGTTGCACCACCGAATCCATCACGATAAATCGTTTGGCCGCAATACAACTTTGTCCCTGGTTGAGCATACGTGCTGTAACTGCTGTTTTGACTGCAGTGTCAAGATCAGCATCGTCAAGTACAATAAATGGATCAGCCCCACCCAATTCAAGAACAGTTTTTTTCAGGTACTTACCAGCAAAAGCGGCAACGTGGCTTCCTGCGGCTTCACTCCCGGTCAGCGTGGCTGCGACAATGGAAGGATGGGAAATAACCGCTGAAACACCGGAAGCCGGGATCATCAATGTTCGGAACAAATTGGCAGGAAATCCCGCTTCATTAAAGATATGTTCAATGGCCAGTGCACAACCGGGTACGTTAGATGCATGCTTTAGCACAGCTGCATTGCCTGCCATCAGCGCCGGCGCGGCAAACCGGATAACCTGCCAGAAAGGAAAATTCCAGGGCATCACAGCCAGAATTGGACCCATTGGCTGAAAAGTTACAAAGCTGCGGCTTGCGTCTGTTTCAATTACTTCATCTTTCAACATTTCCGCGCCACGGTCGGCATAAAAATCGCATACCCAGGCGCATTTTTCAATTTCCGCCATCGATTCCCTCAGCAGCTTGCCCATTTCCATAGTCATCAACCGTGCATATTCTTCCTTGTTCTGACGAAGAATCTTTGCGGCTTTAATCAATAAGGAGGAACGGTAGTCAAAAGAGGTCTCTTTCCAGCTTAACCATGCCGATTGAACATCCTCAACGATTGCTGTAACTTCAGGTGCCGTATATTCACGGAACTCCCGGATAATTTTACCAGTTGCGGGATTAATGCTTAACATGCTCATGAAATTTAAAATTGAAAAATATGTAACTATAAAAATCAGTATGCAATAAAAATAATAATTTATGATTGAGCGCAATCATGCCAGTGATGGATTTGGTCAGCAATCAGCCACGAAGGCGTAACATAATAACCATGGGCGAAGCCCACGATTGTTGCAAATCAAGCCCAACTTTAGCCCTGAAAGGGCGGCATATTACTGCTACTGTGAAATATATCGCCCTTTCAGGGCTCAGGTTTGGATTGTAGCATGATTTCCGTGGGCTTCACCCACGGTTAATAATATT
>CAIYES010000259.1 GCA_903925275.1 uncultured Bacteroidales bacterium | reverse complement strand
TTGCTTTCCGGAACAATAACCAATTCATTCTTTTCAATCAGTTTTTTTATTTTTGAAGAACTTGTACAGAAACCATTACGAACGGCTCTTTCGAAATAAAATCCAATTAAGGTTGACAAAGATTTATTTGCGATTTGAATATCAATCTTAGGATTATCATCATTTGAAATGAATTTAGTTCGCAGAGCTTTCTCAGAGTTTTCATTCTTTTTACAAATTTCTTCTTTCAAAGCTAAACTCTCGGTAATATTGCCTTCTCCTGAACGAAATTTAACTTCAATAAGATTCAGATTTAATTTACCATTTTTTTCAGAAACTAAGATTAAATCACTCCTTTTTACTGTTACCTCTTCTTCTATATTTCTTCTTTTGTTCTGAGCAAAAATATCAATGTGCGTGTCAACCGGAATAAGAACTGAATCTTGCAATAGTCCTTCCTTTTCGAGTGCTAAACGGGTTATAGCTAATCCAATAATTTCCCTGACATTATTGGGATTATTGATTAACTTCAATGCAAGTTTACCGGATATTGAACGGATGATATCTAATATTTTAACTGCCCTGAATGAAGACGTTGGAATATTTGTTTTCTGAAGTCCATCCTGAATAAGTTTTTCAATTTCATTTAACCATCCTGTGGAAACAATAAGCCTGTGTCCAACTCCATCCATAAATTCAGGAGTGTAATCAATTAAATAGCTTTTCAAGTTAGGATTTGCATCTTCAGGATTATCAAAATATTCAATTCCGAAATTCCTGTCAATAGTGAAAACCCAATCTGATTGCTCATGAATCTTCGAGAGTATATAACGATCCTGCTGGTTAAGTTCTAATTGAATGGTTGGTAATTGACCAGATGATTTGTTCCAATCGAAATAGGAACAACTTAATCCCAGAAAGCATTTTCCTATTTGAAAAATAAGTTCTGAGATATTTTCACCCTCTTCAACCTCGGAAGTGGTGCAAGGAACAACTTTTCTTGACCAAGTTACAGCCTGTTCTATCACATTAAATTCAGAACGATATTCAGCCAGCAATCCATGAAGGAAATAGCTTCCAGGTACATTTCCAACTGGTCTTGAAATAGTTGAGGTAACAAATTGATCAATAATTACAGTCACATTTGCTTCCCGGAAGTCAACATCTGTCCATTGATCAGGTTTTACTTTTACCTTCGAAAAGAAAAGTTTTGGAAATAGCGGATTATGGCTAGGTTCTAGTAGCTCCTCATCAATCTCCGGCCTTGTTTCCGTAGAATTGCTATCGTTCATTAAATTGTCGAAAGCATTCCCCATTAGTTCATAGCCTAATGAACCATAGAAAGCAATATCATACCTCAGGTATTTAAAATCAGGTAGTTTTTGTAATTCCCTAATGGTGTTCAAAAACAATAAGCCATCACCAGGGTTAATAACATTTAACTTCAGTGTTTTGATGTATGGATGATGTTTTAAGTAACGCCAGAGTCTGTCCGCTATTTGGCTCGGTGTAACTGATGAAATATTCCCTAAATCATCCTTATACCCCAGAGCTTTTGAGAGTTGAGCAACCACCTTTCTGATATCATTTGTTGTACTTTTGGGGAAAATGCTCCAGTACAAGTCAAGTACATCGGTGTTGACAAAGAAATTCCTTTTTTCGAAAGACAGTGCATTTGGAATGTTTAAAGGAAGTATTTTTTCAATGTTTTCGATATCTATTGCCTTTCGAACTTCATCATCAGACATACCGATCATCTGAGTGCTCCAATTAAACAACATTAATTGATATTGCAGCAACCATAATAATTTTAATGGATGTGTAGGCATCATTAAAACTAATTCCTCAGGTTCATCGCTGGTTCCTAGTTTGATGTATATGGTGTCCAGGCGGTTGAGTAAATGTGTATTTGATAAAACATTATTAACCTCAGCATCCTTTGCACTTGCAACAGCCTCAGATAACTGATTCAATAAAGATTGATACGAACGCGCATAATTAAGAATTAGCTCTTTATAATTCCGGAGATCAAGAATTTCTATTACTGCAGAGGCATCCTGCGAAGTTATTGTATGAAAAAGTTCTCTCCTTGCTTCAAGAAAAGTACTGAATTCGTTTTTAAAGAGAATTAATTGAATTTTTTCGGTTTTGAAATCACCGGACTCTAAAAACCCTCGGTTCAAAATGTCAACATTCCAAACGCCACAACCAAAAGGGTCTTGAAGTGTTTTTAACTCTAAATCATAGAGCAAATTATTTAGAACGATCTGGTAAGTTTCTCTGGGAATTGTTTTAATCCTAAATAATAATTTACGCCCTGTTTCCCAACTTTGATTATGGATTTCGATTTCTTTTCTGAAACGATAAGTTGCCCTAAATGTAGCTTCAGCAACATTTCTTATCTTGTTATATCGTTTTGTTTCGCCTCCAATGGTATCACTTTCTTCACCTCTTAAATAAAATGGTTCGCTGATGTCCTGAATGGGTTCAGATTTGCCATCTTCAGTTATACAAAACATGATTGATTTATTCTCGTCCAAAGCCACAATCCTAATATGTACCAGCCATTCTTCCCCTGGTTCAAGATCAACATCCTTGAATGGAAAATTGACTTGCTCTGTCGTACCTTTCGCTGTTTTCCTGTGTAGCTCATTACTGCTGTCAGTTTCTTCATCTCTCTCCAAAACAATGACAAACTGCGAAACCTTTGGTGTTTTTCTGGGATTGGTCTTCCATTTTACTCTCATTTTTGCATTTGTGGATGCCACAAGGTTATCGCCTTCTAAAAAAAGACCTGTATGTGAAAGCGGGTTCCCATCTTTATCTCTGAAGGATTCTAAGTAAAGTTCAATAGCTTCACCTGCCAAATCTTTAAATTTCCATTTGTCAAAAGATATTTTACTACGCCAATCTTCGTCATGTAGAATGGCTTCTGTCCATTCATTAACCTTAACCTGATTTCGATTTCTGAAAAATTCGAGTAGATGTTTCTTTATATTGTTGTGATTGGGGTCAAGTCCCTTATTAACCATGGCATCAATGGCAATGAAAAGGGTTTTATCTGAATCGCTTAGATTATCTATGCATTCACAATTCCGTTGAATTCGCTGTTGTGCATCTTCTTCTTTTAATTTTAAATCGGGGATGAGGTTCAGATAATGTAAATAAGCTCCTGCTGTTTCCCAGGAACATCCATCAATTTTTAATGCGAGCAAATATTTGAGTTGGTTTTCAATCCGCTGTTTTTTTACAGGATTTGAAGAAAATACTGCGTTGATGATGTTCTGTTCTTCTTCAGAGGATGAAGAAATCATTTTCTTTTTGTGTTCATTCAACACACCGGCGAGGTCATACGCTTCAAATGTGTGAATATCGTAACTGTCTTCTGCGGCACCCCGGAATCCTTGCGGAATGAAAACAACCAGTACACCAAAGTTTAATCTGTTCCGAAGTTCTATTAATCGACCACTTTCTATCTCATAATCATTTGTGGCATGCGCTGTTAGAACAAAAGCTTCCACATCTTTGGCTTTTAATTCTGCATCGGTATTCAATTTTTCACAGGCAAAGTTCATTACCGGATTTGGTAAATAATCCACCCGCATGCAATGATTGCGCTGTTTTTCAAGTAATTTGGTTTTCAAATCATTAAAAACTGCCTGAGCGATCTCCTCAAAAAATATGTCCTGGGTAACTGTTATCATAATACCACCTTATTTTCCTGTTAATGCTTTGGTTAAAATTTCCTGTGCTTCATCTTCGAGGCAAATAGCTTCTGCACGCAGATCGTAGGCCTGACGTACAAGGTCTCCGATTTCCTTTATTTTTAGATCTTCTGGTATTGGAATTATTATTTCAGAAATTTGATCAGGAGTCAAATGATCTATCACAGCACCATGCTTATATCTCAAAGCTTGATGATAGCCATAAGATGAACTTAAAAATGCTAGTAAATAACCTGAATCAAATTCAGTTGAAGATATTATTCGTACTAGGTCGTGTGTGCCAACCCAGTTTTCATAATTATTCCAAATATAACAGGTCCTTCCAAGTGTACCTGAACAGGTCATTAGAATCCAGCCTTTCTTTAACTTATATTCATTAAGATTATAAGTCTCCGTTTTCGACAAATATGAAATATCATAAGGTTTTATCATAATTAAATCTTTACCAGTTAAATATGGAATTCCATATTCTTTACCTACGAAAGTTCTAGAAAATCTATTTAGATAATATATATGACTTGTGATATTTGGATTATTAAGTTGGTCATATTTTGAAGAAAATTCAACAATATTATCCGCCGCCTTTTTTGCCATCGGGTTATAAAAGTGTGCATCCAGCCGATAGTCATTAGTAAATTCTTCTGTGTTTACCATGCGGATTTCGATTTCCTTTTTCGGGTCAATTGTCTTGGTTTCCGATTCATCAAGGAGTGGGAGGTTATTGTATTTTAAAACAAATTCTTCAGCATTCATCAGAAGTCCATTAGCTTCATCTCTCTTTCTAAATGCTGTTAATATTAGTTCATTTAATTTAATTTTATTGCCAAGATCAATGATTGGTACATCAATTCTGTTTAAGTCATTCTCATAAATTTCATCAATAACTGCACCTGACTTTTTTCCACTAAGAAGAGATTTTCCATATTCACTTGATAAAAAAGTGTATACTAAACCCACATCAGTTTCATCAGCCAAAATAACTCTTAAAGCATGTTGCGATATTGCCATTCCTTGTAGTCTTGAATCAACAAGTGTTACATTGCCAATCGTTCCTGAGCAACTAACTAAAATTGTGTTTCGATTAACGACATATTTCGACCAATCTGGATTATATTCTTTTGAAATTATTGAATCATAAGAAGGTTCCATTTCCATCATTCCAGAACTAGAAATTAATGGAATACCTAATTTTTCATCTTTTATGTAGTATCTTTTAAATGGTCCAAAACCTATAATTTGAGCTATTTCTGACAGTTTCGTTGTCTCAATATTTTCGTCAAACTCATAACTGTTATCATGTGAAAAGTATTCTGCATTTAACCTATAATCCTCTTTTAAGGTTTTTACAGATTTAACGATATAGGTATCAGCATCAAATAATTCTAAAATACTTTTCATAATTACTTTTTACTACTATCACTATACAATTTTGCAACACTCGGTAATTCATCATTCACTATTCTTCCAGTCGTTTCCACAGCAGGTAAAAAATCAAGGATAGTTGATTCAGTAAAAGGTTTATAAAGTGAACGGTCAACAATTTCGCGTCCCTTCTCGTCCTTTTTATATATGAAATTACCTCTTCGGTCTTTGCCTACCTTTTTCACATTGGCCATAAAAATATCATACGGCATCATTTGTCCGCTCATGCTTTCCATGAGTTTTTCCTGGTCACTTTTTCTGCGAAGAATAATTACGCTTGTTTGAGTTCCTGTTCGTGGCAAGAAAGTTTCAACAGGTAAATCCACACTGGCTAAAACCTGGCAGTTCTGCAGAATCCAATAACGTATATAAGCATATCCGGGATTACTGAGAATGCTGTCAGGTAATACAATTCCTAATTTACCTGTGCCTGGCTTTAAGAGTTTAACACAACGTTCAACGAATAAAACTTCTGGTTCCATCGCATTTCGAACATTGGCTTCCATTTGCCACCGTCCATCTTCAGTTTTGCTCCAGCCATGTGCCAAATCATATTGTTCCAGGATTTCACTACTGTCAATCTTTATTTTAGCTCCAAATGGGGGATTGGCCATCACAAAATCCATGGTTCCCAACTGAATTTTATCTCGTACTTCTTTTGGCCACTGGCTTGGATCTTTCAAAGAATTAACCGAAAAGAGCCCACCTCTCCCGTCATTATTCATAATCATATTCATTTGAGCAGCTTTAACTAGATTGCTGTTGAAATCAGTGCCAAAGATGTGCGTTCCGGATTCATGGATTTCATCAAATAAAGCTTTTTCTTCAGATTCATTTGGTTTTTTAGGATTCTTCCAATTCTTTATATGTTTTTGCCTTAATTTTTCACTGATATAGTTAAATGCTATAACCAGAAAACCACCCGTACCGCAGGCGGGATCGCAGACCCGGTCACCTGGTTGCGGATTAAGCATTTTTACGGTCATTTTTACTACGTTTCGCGGTGTAAAAAATTCACCTTTTGTGCCCTCAAGCGTAGGACCGACGATGGTTTCATAGGCAACACCTTTCACATCCACTGAGGAATGAATAAAATCATATTTTTCGAGTTGTGATACAATATAGGAAACGGTTTCGGCATTAAAAACAATTCCTTCTGCCTGAGCTTCAAATAAACCGACAAATTCTTTTCTTTTTTTTACTTCCTTGAACAAACCTTCAATACGGTCTTTTACCTCTTTTCTACCATCCGGGTCGTTTCTTTCTTCAGCACTTCGAATGGCAAATCGAGGCCGCCCACCATAGGTTTCATCCTCAATCTTTGCAAACAATAATTTTAAAAACTCCCAGAAAATCTGTTCTTTGCTTCCGCCTTGATTGGCATGAATGTAATCATGACACCGTTTGAAAGCATATAAAAGATTGTTCCCTGTTGCAACACGTAACCGGCGTCTGTCAGTCGTGTAAATGGATGAGGCATCTTCGCCTTTTCTAGGGAAATCATTAACAGGGAATATATCTGTTTCGAACTTTGTCTTCTTTTTTTGAAAAAAAAGTGATTCAATGCCATTTGTCCAGCAACCAAATTCAGATGATGACACATCTACGAGCCACTGTTCCAATTCTGCCGCACCACCTGTTTTATCAGTAGGGTTTGCTTTGGGGTTAGCAATCAGAATGAGAAAATAAGGATCATTCGTACCTTCTTTCATCACTGTTAAGGGGACTTTTCTGGCTTTCTGTTTGTCGCCCTCCCAAACTTTTATTTTAACATCAACACTAATTTCATCAATCGAATAGTTGTACTCCTCAACAAGAGTTCGCTCAAAATTTTGCCTTACTTGTTCTTGCTCTGATTCTTTAACCCAGTTACCGGTGATATAATCGACAATTTTCCCATCCGGGATTTCGACCTGGGCAACATAATCGTAACCAGGATCTTCACTACTTGGTTTAAATTCATTCATATGATATGTCGAAATAAATTAAATTAATGCTGGTTCAACTTTGAAACGAGGTTTGATAACCTGAGAATTTGAGGCGTCCGAAAGATCGGTATAAAATCCGAGCTGTCTCAATCGTTCCTTCAAAGCGTTGTAGTTGTTTTGCAAAGCTTTGGCGGTTTCAGGGCTATCTGATCCTTCGGGCCATTCGTTAATGTAAATGCCATAGCGGGTTTTTAGCCATTCAACAAATGAAACAATAGTTATTGGCTTTGTGAACGACTCAAGTTTACCATGATAAATTTTGTAATCCACTACTGCTAACTGAACCAAAACTTCTAAAAGTTGATTACCTAGTACATATTTCCTTTGGCGTCCTCTACCTCCTTGCAAGAATCCATCTTCACGATTCATATTGCATAGTGTTGATAACATGGATTTATGATTCCTAACCCGTACTTTCCAGTTTGATTTCTCATTGATAATAATATCAATATATTTATCAATTGCTGGGATATCCATCTTTAATATTTGCTGAACATCAGGGTCCTCCTTTAAATCTTCATCACTTGAAATTTCCGATAGCTTTACCTGAAAGAAAGGCTCTACCGCTGGACTGTCAAGAAAAAGAGCTAATTGTTCTATCGATGGTTCCTTGATTCCTGCATTATTGGCTAAAGGCACTACCTTAACTAGTTTGTAATGGGATTTAAAATAACGAAACATTTCATTATGATGTATTTCAACAGACTTTTTTGATAGAAGGTCACATAATTTGTCTTGAGCCAAGGTTAGGTCTACAAACAATTTGGGTTGAAATTCACAATTATTCATTTTTTCAAAATCCTTTTCCCCCGTTATCGTTTTGCAAATCTTGCATCTTGGTTTTTTATCAGCAACCAAATTATTAATAAGAAAAAAAGATTTTAATACGAACAAAGCCGTATGGAAATTAAGCGCATTAAATATATAATTCAACAATTCTCTTCTTGGCACCACATCCTTATAAACAAGTAGTTTTAATATATCAACCAAAAATTGCTTTTGATGAGCTTCACAAAGCATTTTATATTCAGGTACACTTTTCTTTTTATCGGTACTTGGATTATCAACTCGGAATCTGTCTAACAATCTTAACAGGAATTGAGTTTCTATATCTAATTCATTGAATTCTTCTTCATTAGCAACAAGATTGAATTCTCCTTGTTTTTTTGTTCCAAGCACCAAGTATGACATAAATAAATCATTATGGGCAGTAAAGTCTGTCCCCTTAAAAATGTTATATAAGAACAAACTCGCATCTCTGTCCTGGCTTCTTATTCTTGGATCAAGTAGTTTTATTGTACTTAGATGGATAGGTTTAAAATTTGAAATCCTTGGTCTCGCACTCCTGTCTCGGCCTTCAGCAATTGTTGTTGCAAAGTCAGAGGCTATCCAGTTTTTTAATAGTCTTTCCCTTATCTGATCATTTACACCTTCAAAGTGTGCATTGTCGGATTTAACAATATCCACTAAATCCTCAGGAAAAAGGAATTCCTTTGTTGTAGCTGTAATAGGCTTCCCTTTCGTATGAAGTAAGACCAATAATCTTACTATAGCTTGTTCAAAATTTACATTGTTTGCATCAATAGGCATTATCTGGAAATTCCTGAAAGCCTTTTGTTTTCTATCAAGTGCCATATTTTTGTACTAAATTTTTGTTAATACAAGTTTGCCTGTTATTGATTTTTCAAATGAAAATAGGTTTGTATCATCTTCTGTAAGAAAAACCCTCATTGACCGTTTTGCTAAAATTCTTCTTTTGAACATTTCAAGGTTTAAAAAGAACGTCTGAATCTCGGCAGATGTAGGCACATAGCCTTCTTTTATCCGCATAAGAATTTCAAATAAATCAATATTAATCTCAAGTGATGCTGTTTTATCAACGTGTCTAAAAATAATATGGTCAGGAAAGAATTCAATATACTGAGTTTGATTTCCCACTTCAGGAAGCACCACCTCAAAATCGGGTGCTTTAAACCCATAAAAAGATTTTGTTTGGGTCTTCCTATTGCTGTTACTACTAATACATACATTCTCCCTTCCGACTACTTCATTATAAATCTTTTCAGATTTACTAATTGCTAAAACAATATCATTTCTCAAATTGAATCCAGTATCATCTCCGGTTTTAAGAAATACAACAAATCGTTCAAAGTACTTATAAGGCATAAATGAATAATGATTTATATCAAATTGCTCTTTTAGAAAAGAATCATTTCCTTCGAAAAAAACCTTACGTTTCATCGAATTCAAATACATCTCAGCGTTAATTTTTCGAACTGTATCTTCATCGCTTGTGCCTTGTGGTTTCCCATTAAAATATTCTTCAAGATACACTGTATCCATTCTTTTTGTAAGTGAATTCTTTGTGAATATCAGATTAATTGCCTCTGATTTAGGATTCATGAAATACAAATTATTTTCGATTTTGGGCAATGGCATATCTGACACATCAATTTCAGCTACAATTCGAACCATTCGATCCCGTTCGACCTTGTTAAATAAACTATTAAAGTAAAACCTATCGAGCAAGTTCTTATTATTGTCAATATCTGTTTGAAGTTGCTTACAGTTGTATTTATTAAATAGTACAAAGGAAATTAATGATCGAATATCACGCATAGTAATATGTTTTTCCTTTTTGAGATAGAAGGCAAGGATAATTTCCTTTAATCTTTGTTTGACGACAGGTCCCAAATCTGCATCATTAAAAGTTTCAACATTACTTTTTATGTAACAACGGTCAGCGTAGTTACAATTTTCTGATTTACACGGGTCCCAAAATCCTCTAGTATTATCAACATCAAGAAATATCTTAAGAAGTTTATCCAAAATAGAATCGGAGTCTTCAACTTCAATAACTGATCTGTTGTTTAAATTGATAAAGGCAAATATTTCCGGTAATTTATAATTGTCAAATTCAAAATAATGATAAACGACTTTTCCTAGCCAATAATATTCTCTTTTATTGAGGATAAAATCTCTCAGTTTTCCTTCATTAATGGCGATTATTTTTACAAATCTCCCATTGGGTTCTGAATTTCCTTCAAATATTTTAAAGAAAGCTTTAAGAACCTCATCATTTTTCATTCCATCAAAATCTTGACTCCCATCATAAAGTGTTTCAAAGTTGATTTCATCTAATATGAATTTACAACCATTATCCGTAACAGAGCTAAAAACAGCCCCATTATTCTTTGCTTGACGTTCAATTAATTGAATGAATGCTGTTTTCCCATCCCCCGCATTCCCAGTCAAAACCACAAGTTTCTTTTTCCCCTGAAGAACATCCGACTTTAAAGCCGTATCCAACTTGGTAGGTATATAGGTATTTTCATCCAATCCTCTGGTTAAACCAGTACTCACCAGACTCTGTGAATATATCTTTAAAAATTCATCAATATTAGGGTTAAAGTTCTTCATATCTTAAATCATAAAAATTTTGAAAATATGTTATATTCAGACATCTGTAAACATTAGTCTTTCAAATTTGCATATGGCCTTTTGCCATAAATAGAGTTGAAATGCTGAATCAATTTTAATTCCTCTTCTCTAGGTTCCGAAGAAGTTAATGGTTTCCAGCAAAGCAAAAGGCGACCCGAATTTTCAATTTGCCATATTAATCGACCTCCCCAATGGCCAACAGGCTTGCCATGACCAAAATCCAGGTACTGTTCAATCCGTGAATACAGAGTGGCACTGCTTTCCTTGCCGCCAGCCTTACCAATATAGATTACTTTTGCTTTTAGTACCCAATTCTCCTGTAGTTCCTTTATTGGAATATTTGGGTCTTTCTTCTTGAAATTTCCGCCAGTGCCGTTCGGTAAAAAACCTGGTTCTTTTTCTGGCAGATAGATAACCATGTAAATTCCCATTCTTTTGGGAATGGAAGAGGAGTTCAGGTAAACTGATTCGATACTCTGAAATCCTGTAAATCCATGTTTCTTTAAACTTTCGATATTATTGAAATCGATATCAATGAAAGAAGGTTTCGAACTTTGCTTAACCTCTGGTTTTATTAATGATATTGGGATAACTTCTTTTCCTCCCTTTTGCAATAAAAATACTTTTTTCTTTCCAATGGAATGAGGTATCACCCATGATGATCCTTTCCCGCCTGACTGGTAAGCATGCTGTATTTGACCTGTTCTTAAGCTATTTCTTAATGGAAGTCCTGGTCTTAAATCGCTATCTTTTAATAATCCAGCTCTTGCAAGCATCTCATTTGCTTCAACCGGATTTGTCGATGATTTTCCCGATTTTTCAAGGAATTCATCAATTTTTTGAATTATCAATTGAATATTCATATCGGTATCAAATATTTCATTATAAAAGTATAGTAAATAGCAGTACTTTCATGATATGAATGCTAAATTATAACATTTCCATATTAAAACATGTATACTTTGTATATCCTTGTAATATAAATAAACAAAGTCGAATGATTTACATGGCATTACGACAATAAAAAAAGCGTTCCGGACTTTTCCGGAACGCAGGAATTAAGACTAAAAGATAAGGTTCAGAAGTTGATCTTGTCTTCAGCCTCTGAGATGCTTGAATCGAATGATAACTTGAGAAAATCAATCACCTTTTTAACTCCAGGGGTGAAACTGGTGGTGAAGACATTCCCATCGGAGTCATTCAGCCGCATGGAGCAGTTGAAGTCGTTGGATGAAATCTGGAAGCGTTCCAGTTCAGAGCGGGTTTGCACCAATTTGGCTCTTTTTTCGATGATGAGCTGGAGATTTTCGACCTTGAGGATCTTCTCCAGGAGGGTTAATTCCGGCTTTACAACTTTTACCGGTTCTGGTTTCACTTCTGCGACCGGCTCCGGCTTAACTTCGACAATCGGTTCCGGGATAACTTCTGCGACCGGCTCGGGAACTTCA
>CAIYES010000258.1 GCA_903925275.1 uncultured Bacteroidales bacterium | reverse complement strand
CTTGAAATTTTCTGACCGCGAAGCGTTAAACCGGATCGATTGGATAATGTCCAGGGTGTTGGTCAGATTGACTGCCAATCTGAATACACTGAAAGCGACCGTTTCTTGTCGCCCTTGACAGTTCCAAGCTACAGCGCCCTACCAGCTGGAAGCCCTGTCGATGTAGGTAGCTTACAAAGGATTTCAAGTATTATATTGTGCGGTGGGTTTTGCTCGCTTTTGATTAAAAGCTGCCCGTAAATGTTTTCTTTTGGCCAAGCTTTTTCTTTGCCTGTCATTGAAAGAAAAAGTCGGTGTTTCCATTAATGGTAACTATATTTATCAAGATAGATTACATTTGTAGTATATATCTTACATTATGAGAAACAGAAAGGTTGTCCTGTTACCCAAAGCTCAAAATATCCTGGCTGAGTTTGGCGAGAATATCAAACTGGCTCGTCTACGCAGAAAGTTAAGCGCCACACAGATTGCAGATCGCGCAGATATCAGCCGGCCAACGTTGGCGTCGATCGAAAAAGGATCCTCCGGGGTTGCCATGGGAGCATATGTCCAGGTCCTTTTTGTTTTGGGACTTGAAAAGGATTTATTGAAAGTGGCAACAGATGATATCCTGGGCAGAAAACTCCAGGATGCTAAACTGCTGGTTAAGAAGAGAGCACCGAAGAAACAGGTAAAAGGTAAGGAGTAACAAATGGTTTAACCAAATCTACTGCGCATTTTAACATTAGCAGTAGATTTGGTTAAACAGGTATTCATTTGAACAGGATCATCAAAGAATAAAATATAGAGGTCTGTCCGTCGCCCGCCACACCCTATCGGGAAGTGCAATTGCACTAACGCGGTAATAGGGATATGTGAATTGATTATGAATATATTAGGATTCAAAAAGCAGCTTGCAGGCATACGGTTTGCTCCCATGGCCTGTTAATTGCTTTAAAAAAGTTGACAAGGAATTCTAAACCATCATGAAGGGCAAACAATTTTTAAAAGACAACTGCGGCGAAAAATCCCGGGTTACTGTTGCCATTTGGCTGGTTGGACCCATTTTTTTCCCGGGAATGAAAATTTGATAAAGATTTTGATAGAAAAGCTCCACCAATCCGCCGTAAAAATAACTGCAATTCAAAGTCCGTAAAAGTCGGATTGCACCTCATAAGACTCAATGGTAACAAGGCTTTTCGTAGAAAAATACAGGGCTGGAAGATGGTTTCTTTTGCTTCTTTTCTTGACATCCGCACAAAGAAAAGAAGTCCGGCGAAATAGCTTTTATCAAAAATATTTTGTCATCTAATTGATTATGATAATTTTAAGGGTAAAAAAACCCATTAAAATTATCAAATCCTCACAGAGTGCACGCCCCGCCCTATCGAAAAATGCAATTGCACTTTTTCGTTTTTTTAGGGTTATATGAATTGACTATATTTTGGAGAGTTTGAAATTCAGATAGTTAATGGATATGCTCCCCTACAAACCATTGGTATTCCAATAAAAACAAGGGAGGGATTGGATCATTAACCCGGAATCAGGATGATCCCCTGTCATTTATTTTTGACATAGACTGAATTCTTGGGATAAAATTGAAGGTAATGGCAGGAATCCTGAAACGGGCTTATCGGACTTTGCTGTTCAACAAAAATTCATTGAAGTCTTTATGATCAGGATAAATGACCGGCGCCCAGTCTTTGGCCTGAGTGCATTTGCTAACGATCTTTTGAGATGCCGCCATCCCTGCCTGGTCATTGTCCAGGAATAAGTTCACCTCATTTGCCTGCTGCAATTCATTTTCGATCCGGGGCAAAAAAGATAATGAGTTTAAAACAATCGTCCGGAACCTGGGGATCTTGTCGTAATGGGTGCAACAGGATAAAAAATCCATGAATCCTTCGAACACATTGATTTTGGAATTGTCAGCGCCGGTGATGGTGGTAAAGTATCTTGGACTGGACCCTGTTTTAAAAAATGAACTGCGAAGTTCATATCCGCCCTTATCATTTTTAAAAGCCAATGCAAAGTACCGTTTATTGTGAACGCTATAATAGGCCTCTTTGAGAAACTTTTGGCCGAAAGGAAGTGATACCTTGCGTGATGTAAGATATTGGATCAAGGCAGGGTTTCTTAATGCCTGAACCCTGTTTATCCTGATATGCCCTGACTCATCAGAAGATCCTTCATTGTTGTATTGCCCGGGTGAATTAGAATTTTGACCGATCAACTCCAGGGTTTCTGGTAAATTGGCATGGTGTAACTTCATAACCAGGTCGATCAGGGAACCACCTTCACCGGTCCCGAAATCATACCAGAAATTCTTTGACAAATGAACCTTGAAGCTTGGTGTTTTCTCCGAACGCATAGGACTGAGGAACCATGCGCTGCCGTACCAGATTTTAACCGGCTCATGTCCGGACAAGTGCAGATAATCCATTAGATGTGTTTTCTTTGCCTCAGTAATATTCATGGTT
>CAIYES010000257.1 GCA_903925275.1 uncultured Bacteroidales bacterium | reverse complement strand
CGGATAGCCTTTTCCTTGATCTGCCTGACCCTTTCACGGGTAAGTCCAAACGTTGAGCCAATCTCATCCAGCGTATAACTGTGAGGCACACCGATTCCATAAAACATGTTAATGATCTCCCGTTCCTTTTCAGCAAGCGTTGATAAAGAGCGTTGTACCTCCCGTGCCAGCGATTCCCTGATCAGGTTTTCATCAGTACCGGGAGAATCTTCATTCACGAATATATCCACCATTTTTATTTCCTCATCCTGGTCTATCGGGGCATCCATCGAAACGATGCGGGTCGCCATCCGGATGGTTTCAGCAACTTTTTGCTCCGGTATTTCCATCTCCAGGGCAAGTTCATTCAATGAAGGAGGACGTTCAAATTGCTGTTCCAGTTTAATGGTAGCTTTTGACATCTTGCTCAGAGAACCAACCTGGTTGAGGGGCAGCCTTACAATTCGTGACTGCTCAGCCAATGCCTGAAGGATCGATTGACGGATCCACCATACAGCATAGGAAATGAATTTAAAACCCCTGGTCTCGTCAAAACGTTTGGCTGCTTTGATCAGCCCTACATTTCCTTCATTGATAAGGTCAGGGAGCGTAAGTCCTTGGTTCTGATATTGCTTCGCTACCGAAACAACAAACCGCAGATTGGCTTTGCAAAGCTTTTCAAGTGCAACCTGATCGCCCGATTTAATACGTTGGGCAAGCTGAACTTCTTCATCGGGGGTGATCAATTCCTCTTTGGCAATATCCGAGAGGTATCGGTCGAGCGAAGCTGTTTCACGGTTGGTAATCGATTTTGATATCTTTAATTGTCTCATATTCCTATTCCATAATAGGCTCTCAAACCGTTAGGGTAAATGCCTTCAATTAAAATGCCTCCCTGCCGGTTTGTAAGTGCCTCTTTTAAATCCTGGGTTGTTCGCAGTGGTTTACGATCAACTGTTAATAAAATAAATCCCGTACTTATCCCGGCATTCTTCAATTTACCATCATTGAGGGTAATAATTTTAAAGCCGAAATCGACGCGATATTTGGTTTTTTCGTTTGGCGAAAGCGCCTGGAAGGTAGCTCCCTGAAAGATCAGTTTATTATCTTTCATAACAGCCAACTGTGATTCCTCACTCTGCATGGTCAGCGCCAATACATATTCCTTGCCATCACGCTGCAATTCCACAGAAACCCTGGATCCCGGATTCTTTTGTCCGATGATCTCCATTAATTCTGCTTTCCCGTTTACAGGAGTGCTGTCAATCTGTGTAATTACATCTCCTTGCTTTATGCCGGCAATAGCCGCCGGACCACCATCCACAACATCGTCAACGTATATTCCCCGGAGATTGGTAAATCCCTTCTCCTTGGCAAACTGATCATCTATTTCGCGATAGTACACACCCAGATATGCACGTTGAATTTTACCGAACTTGGTAAAATCATCCACAACTTTTCTCACAATATTTACGGGGATCGCAAAGGAATAACCAGTATAATAACCTGTTCCGGAAGCAATGGCTGCATTAATACCGATCAGTTCACCACGGGTGTTCACCAGAGCACCTCCGCTGTTGCCGGGATTGATAGCAGCGTCAGTCTGAATAAAAGACTCAATGGCTCCCTGTGAACCCAGAATATTTATATTGCGTGCCTTGGCGCTTACAATACCTGCAGTAACTGTGGAGGTCAGGTTGAAGGGATTGCCAACAGCAAGAACCCACTCCCCTATTTTTACCTCATCGGAATTTCCATAGGTTAAAAATGGCAGTCCCTTTTCCTCAATTTTTATCAGGGCAAGATCGGTGCTGGGATCTGTGCCTACTATCGTGGCTTTATATTCACGCTTATCATTCAATGTTACCAGTATATCCGTTGCTTCCTGAACAACATGGTTGTTGGTCACGATTAAACCCTCGGGTGAAACAATCACACCCGATCCCATAGCCGAGTAAGGTGATATATATTCCCGCGGCTGCGAATGTCCGCCAAAATTGAAAAATTCAAAAAAATCATCGTAAACCATGCTCTTCTTCTGAAACTCCGATTTGATATGAACAACTGCATGCACCGAGATGGCTGCAGCAGCTTCAAAATCGGGCTGGTTAAATGAAGCGCTTGGGTTATAACTAACCTGACGGATCGGGATGCCTTCAGGATGTGAGTTGAAAAATGGCTGTCTCTTTTCAAAGGTTTTATATAATCCCAGTGTAACAGCTCCTCCAATACAGGCAATTAAAAAAATTCCAAGAATCCTTTTCATGATAATCAGTGTTTTGTTTAACCTGGTTTGATCTCTATTTTACCGGGTTATAACCGGTTCGATTTTAACATAAACGGGTTAACATAATTGATATTTTCATCCTACCTGTTAAATTCTGTTAATCTCCTGTTAAAAAAAAGTTAATAAAAATTGCTGGTTTTCATTTTACCTTTTAATGAAATCCTGATTAACAGACAATAGAATTCATCGAAAGGTTGCATCATAAACGCACATTAAAAACAAATTATTGACACATGAGAACCATCTTTATTTTTTTGCTTCTGTCAGTAACCCTAACTTCTTTTTCAGATGATCTTTTTCCAGGAAGTCCAGAAGTGATTTTCAACGAAAATCGTGCCAATTTAGATTCGTTAAAAATAAAAAGTCAAAATGTCAGCGTTATTTTTTGGAACGTGGAAAATCTTTATGATCCTTATGACGACACAACAAAGTTAGATGATGAGTTCACCGCGGGGGGTGCAAAGCACTGGAGTTATTCAAAATTCAGCGTAAAACTTAACCATGTTGCAAAAACCCTGCTCGCAGCCGGTGGATGGGCTGCACCAGTGATTGTTGGCCTGTGCGAGGTTGAAAATCGATATGTCCTGAACAAGCTGATTTATGAAACCCCGCTAAAACCGTGGAGATACAAATTCATTCACCATGAATCACCTGACCTTCGCGGAGTGGATGCAGCCATGCTGTATCGCCCTTCAGCATTTAAAGTTCTTTTCAGCCGCAGCATTGCCATCAGGTATCCGTTTGATACGGTTTCACAAACCAGAGAGATCCTGATGGTGAAAGGGCTTCTTTTCGGATGTGACACCCTGACATTATTTATCAACCACTGGCCATCCCGGCGCGGCGGTTACCTTGGGTCGCAGCCTCGCCGGAATTATGTTGCTTCGGTTTTGCGGCGCCTTGTCGATTCCATTCAGGATAAACAGCCAGAAACGAATATCCTGATAATGGGCGATTTCAACGATGAACCTGAGAATGAAAGCCTATCCAAAATTCTGATAGCCTGTAACGACACAGTTCCGTTTCATGATACAACATTATACAACCTGATGGGAATCCGGAATAAGACCCACCCGGAAGGGACGCTGAAATACCGGGATCAATGGAGTACGTTCGATCAGTTCGTCGTTTCCGGTGTTTTGATGAAAGGACTATCAGGAATCAGAGCCGGGGTGCGAAACGTCAGAATTTTCAGATCATCCTTCCTGCTGGAAGACGACAACAGCTATTTTGGTGAAAAATTGAACCGCACATATTCCGGGCCGAAATATCATGGTGGTTTCAGCGATCATCTGCCGGTTATCCTGGAAATCCATATCGCAAAACCGTAGAGACAAGGCATGCCTTGTCTCTGCATCAAGACAAGGCATACCTTGTCTCTGCATCAAGACAAGGCATGCCTTGTCTCTACGTCACCATATACCTGAAATCCGTGTACCACAGAATTTACATACCCCATTGATGACGTTATTGGCGGCAATGCGATAACCAACACGTTCAATGACGGGTTTTTTACAGTTGGGACAATAGGTATGTTGCCAGTCGGTGGCGGCGACATTGCCGATATACACATACTGCATACCTGCACTGATGGCGATTTCCCGGGCTTTTTCGAGGGTCTGAATTGGAGTCACGGGAAGGTTGGTAAGCTTATGCATCGGATGAAAACGGCTGAAATGGAGCGGTGTGCCGGCAAATCCATTGGAAACAAGCCACTCGCACATCTGCATGAGCGATTCCGCACCATCTGTCAGCCCGGGAATGAGCAGGTTTGTAATTTCAAGCCATACCCCCGCTTCTCTCAGAATCATCAGGGTATTCAATACAGGTTGAAGAGTGCCGCCAAATAGTTTTTTATAGTTTTCTGCCGAAAAGGATTTTAAATCGATGTTTGCAGCATCGAGGGTTTTGGCCAATGCACGAAGCGGAATTTCATTGATATATCCATTGGATATCATCAGGTTTTTAATTCCCCTTTCTTTTGCAATGATGGCCGTATCGGAGGCATATTCAAAAAAAACGGTTGGTTCGGTGTAGGTGTAGGCAATCGATTTACAACCACGTTTTATCGCCTCTTCCAAAACTTGAGCAGGGAATAATTCAAAGTTGCTGATATCTATCGGACTTTGCTGCGAAATCTCCCAGTTCTGGCAATTCTTACAGGAAAGGTTGCAACCTGCTGTAGCAATGGACAAACATTCAGATGCAGGCAAAAAGTGAAATAGCGGTTTCTTTTCAATGGGGTCGATATGCACCGAACATGGATTTCCGTAAGCAATGGTATACAATTTATTTTCCAAAGCCACATGAGTTCTGCAAATGCCCTTCATCCCTTCACGAAGCATGCAGTTATTGGGACAAATCAGACATTGAACGCCGGTGGGTGTTATTTTATAATAAAGGGATTCCTTACTGTATCTTTCCATACCTGCCGGCAAAGAAGTGTCCGTGGCAGGTCGAATTGGTTTTTCAGTGTTCATTTTGTATCTTTACAATGAATTTTAGTCAAATTTACAAATAATCAGGTTCTTAAAATTGAATTATCCCCTTGCCGGGGCGAGATTAAAGTCAGTATAATTGCAAGGAATCGTATAGAAAAATGCATCAGGCAATGCAGACTATTTTTAAATTATTCTTAATCATGGGACTGATTTCCAATTTCAACCAGGGCGCCAACGCCCAGAACAAGCCTAATCAAATCGACAGAAAACCGTATGCTGCCGGACGGTTTTACCCATCCGATCCTGACGAATTGACGGCTACCCTGAAAAATTTGTTTTCCAAAGCAAAGCCCTGTTCATCGCAGCACACGATTGGCATCGTTTGTCCGCATGCAGGTTATGTTTTTTCAGGTGTGGTGGCTGCCAGCGGTTACAGTCAGGCAGATCCCGACAAACAATATGAAAATGTATTTGTCATCGCCTCCAGCCATCAGGTTTCTTTTGCAGGTGCTTCCATTTATAACAAAGGGGACTATATTACGCCGCTTGGCAAGGTGAAGGTCAACATCGGCCTTGCTGACAAACTGATCGGAGAAAATCCGGTTTTCACCTTCAATCCCGATGCCGACCGCACAGAACACAGTGTTGAGGTGCAAATTCCTTTCCTTCAATATCATCTGAAAAAGGACTTTTTACTGGTTCCGATTGTCATCGGAGGGCAATCGGAGGAATCCTGCCGGTTGATCGCACAAGCCCTGAAACCCTGGTTCAACGATCACAATCTCTTCGTATTCAGTACTGATTTTTCACACTACCCCTCCTATGCCGATGCACAATTAGCCGATAAAGCCACATGCGATGCCATTATTTCCGGCAAACCGGATAGACTTATGACCTTTTTAGATGCCTACAAGGATAAAAACATTCCCAATCTGGTCACAAACCTGTGTGGCTGGACCTCTGTCCTGACCATGCTTTACATGATAACCGGAGATTCCGGCATTAAATTAAATCCTGTTCATTACATGAATTCAGGCGATTCAGGCTACGGCGATAAAAAGCAGGTAGTTGGATATTGGTCGATTGCAGTTAACAAATCGACGGAACTCACTGATAATTTATCAGACAATCGCAGGGCGGTGAGTCTCGGAACATCATCAGACGTCGGAATCCAACCTTTTGGTTTTACCACGCAGGAAAAAATTGCGTTATTGAAAATCGCCCGCACTACGATCGAAAAATACATTCGTTCAAGGCGGATGCCCGACGAAGATTCCGCAATCAGCCCGAACCTCAAGGTCCATGCGGGCGCCTTTGTAACCTTGAAGAAAAATGGAGAATTGCGCGGATGTATCGGACGATTTTCATCCGACATGCCATTATACAAACTTATTGCCCAGATGGCCATCGCATCTTCAACGGAAGATACACGCTTTAATCCGGTGAATGAAAAGGAGACAGACAGCCTGGATATCGAGATTTCGGTTTTATCACCACTAAAAAAAATCAATTCCCCCGATGAAATTGTCCTCGGCAAACATGGGATTTACATTAAAAAGGGATATTATTCAGGTACCTATTTACCGCAGGTTGCTGTTGAAACAGGCTGGAATGTTAAAGAATTTCTCAGCCATTGCTCCCGCGACAAAGCAGGCATCGGCTGGGATGGATGGAAAGGGGCCGACCTGTATGTTTATGAAGCCTCCGTTTTTTCTGAAAAAGAGGTCAACGCCCGCAAAGATTGATGTAAGGACATCGCTCACAGATGTTCAGATCGGTTGTTTGCGAAAATGTCAAATCTGAATCGTAAATGTCCTTCAAAATATTTATGATCACCTCCTCAAAACGATCTATTGATTTATTGTTCAAAATGGTCGATAATTTACCGGGTTCTTCTCCCGGCACAGAAACGGCCGTATATCCGGTAGTGATTTTTTTCAGCGAAAGGATGCCTGCACTCATACTGGCAGTACCACGAAAACGACTGTTGAGCAGGTAACCATACATCAGAAGCTGGAAGGCGATGTTGAGATCGGGATTTTCATATAACTCATCCCATTCCTTTACTTTAACTTGCTTTTGCTCGGTTGTGCCTGTTTTATAGTCAATGATCTGCCACCAACCGTCTGTTTTATCAACCCTGTCGAGAAAACCCTTTATTTTTACGTCAAGCACCCGGTCACCATAGGGTATCCCGACAGTCGTTTCAATATATTGTTCAAGGAAAGCAACAGAAACGGTTTTCCCCGATTTGAACATCTCCTCAACATGGTCTTTTTCCGATTGCAGGAACCTTTTCACCATCAATTTGGCAACATTTACGAACAAAAGATTTTTTCCGTAAGCAATGTCAGAACCTTTGAATTTTTTTTCAAAGGCTTTATCAATTGCAGCATCTGACAGTTTTTCCATTTCCTGCAGGAATCCGGCAGTAAGCGGCTTGTCAAGATATGGCTTATAAAGGTTGTTTAATGCCTCATGCACCGCTTTACCCAGCACCGCAGGGTCGATGGTATCATCAACATCTTCCGGCTCTTTGATTCCGGCAATTTCGGCATAATAATATTTTAACGGGCAATTGCGGTAAGCATTCAAAGAAGTTGCGGAGAATCCTTTTCCTGCTTTCGTTTCCAGCACTGCGAGCGTTTCACCTGTTTTTGAAATTTCAATAACCTGTGAAGGTGCCCGCTTGCCGGGAGGCGAAGCAAGTATCATTTCATTGATCACTATCTTCGGATTGTAAGCAGGAAGTTCATGGGTTATCTGACGGATAAAGCGGCTCCGGTCACCCCCGCCCAACTGATCCGGTTCGGTATTGTATATGATCCAGATATGATGGGCACGCTGGATCAGACGATAAAAATGATAGGCATAAACTGAATCCTTGTGACGATAGGTAGGAAGGTCAAAGCTCCTTTTCAAATCGAACGGAATGAAAGAAGCATTGATCTTGCCACTCGGCAGAAGATTTTCATTGCATGAAAGTATAATGAGATTTTCAAAATCGAGGACGCGGGTCTCGAGCATGCCCATCAGCTGAACTCCTTTGAGCGGCTCACCATAGAAGGGCAGGCTGGTTGCCGAAATCACCTGTTCATATAACTGATAAAATGCCGGCAATTTCAAATCGCCCGGAAAGTCGGTCAGTAGATTGCTGAGCTGGCTGACAATTTTTGAAAATGAAAACAGGTATTCCATATCCAACATGCCTGCTGAAGAAGAATTGTCATTTTGGGTGGGTGCAGTATATCTTATACCCGGTTTCATGGTACTGATCCTTAAATTTTCGATCATTGCATTAAAACAGGTAACTGCATTAGCAGGACAATCCCATCGGATAAACATAGCGTTTAAGAAAGTAAGATTCACAGCAAAAATTCCCGATTTCTCCTGTGCCAGATCGTCGATTCCAACGAATATTTTCTGACCAGTGCGGATTTTATCAATGGTCTCATTGAAAGCGAAATGGTTTCCGTCCATCAAACCCGACGCCATCCTTTGGATGTAGGGATGTTGCAGTAATCTGAGTACATCCTTGTAATAGTATTTTTGAATCCCCTTTGCAGCCAGAGAGGAAAATTGTGTCGTATGCAGATGGAGCTGGAAAACGGTTTCAAAAAGACCGGCAAGGGGCGTTTGTTTCAAAGGCAAACCAGCTGTAATGTTAAGTGATTCAACTTCATCGGGAATGGAATTAAGCAACGGAATCAGCAAGCCTTCGTCGAGCAGTACCACAGCTGTTTTTTCATTGGAAAGGCCTTGCGATGCAAGTTTTTGCAACAAATTCCCGCAATATTTTACCTGGCCAACCGGATCGGGTGAACCGATGATCTCAATCTTTTTCTCAGAAGTGGCAAAATCATCGGATACCCACCGGGGTTCCTTTGAAGGCCATTTGCTCAACCAGTTTCGAAGAAAATCGCCTGCCTCCTGCTGTTTATTGTCGAAGTAATAATGATCGGCGTCCCAGAGCAAGGTTGCCTGACCATTGTTTCGCAATGTTTCGATGATTTTTTCTTCCGCTTTTGTCAGAGCATTAAATCCTGCAAAAATAATATGCCGCCAGGGCAATTTTTCCTTTGCCTGATCAATATTTCTGGCCGCATAACGGAAACTAAGCCCCTGATACGCCTTATTTTTAGCCAGCAGACGCCGGGTCAGCTTATTGTAATATTCATTGAGTGACTGATAGAAATGGAGATACTTAGCTTCGAATTCAGTGAGGGGCTGGTTATCAAGATTCCATAAACTTATTGCACGCGCTTCGGTGAGGGTTGCAAACAATTCACCTGCATCAGCCAGATACCTGTCCACCTCGTTGAAATCGCTGAGCAACTGGGGCGCCCATCGTAAAAATTCTTCGAACGTTTGCGCTTTCTTATCTTCTATTTCGCGATGTACCTCATACAACTCAAAGAGCAGGGTTAAATTATCAACTTCCTGGAGCCCGCTTATTTCGGCGATAAAGTCTTCGATCGAAAAAATGTTTGGCGCCCAGGTTACCTTTCCGATTTCTTCTGCCAGGTATTTCCTTAGAAAGAGCCCGCCCCTGCGATTCGGCAGAACGATGCACAGCTCAGCAAGGTCATCGCCAAAT
>CAIYES010000256.1 GCA_903925275.1 uncultured Bacteroidales bacterium | reverse complement strand
TGTTTTCAGGGGAGAGGAACCTTTTTCGCATTTACTAATATGTATCAGCAACATCCGGAATTCTGCCCATGGCATACTTACCATCATCGAGTTTTTTCCTGACCTCTGAAAAGGCATCAATGGTGATAGCAACATCTTCCAGCGTATGTGCTGCCGTTGGAATCAGTCGCAGCATGATAACTCCTTTCGGGACAACAGGATAAATAACCACAGAGCAAAAGATACCATAATTTTCTCGCAGATCTGTAATGATCTGTGTCGCTTCAATGGGGCCACCATGAAGAAACACAGGAGTGACTGGCGATTGTGTTTTGCCAAGGTCAAATCCCTTTTCACGCAAGCCGGTTTGCAAAGCTTTAACAATAACCCACAGTTTTTCACGCAACTCAGGATGTGTGCGAATTAAATCCAGACGCTTCAACGAACCAATTACCATGGGCATCGGAAGCGATTTTGCATAAATTTGTGACCTCATTTTGAAGGTCAATACTTTTATAATGCGCTTCTCACAGGCAACAAAAGCGCCGATGCCGGCCATTGCTTTGGCAAATGTTCCAAAATAAACATCAACATCATCCATTACCTGCTGTTCCTGGCTTGTGCCTGCTCCGGTATTTCCCATGGTGCCAAAACCATGCGCATCATCAACCAGCAGACGGAACCCGTATTTTTCTTTAAATTGAAGAATGCCATTTAAATTCCCGAGATCTCCAGGCATTCCGAAAACACCCTCAGTGATAACCAAAATCCCACCACCAGTAGCATCAGCGACTTTTCTGGCATGTTTGATCTGACTTTCAAATTTTTCAAGATCATTATGAGGGAAAACAAACCTTTTCCCGATGTGCAACCGCAGACCATCCAGAATACATGCATGTGATTCAGAATCATACACCACCACATCATGCCTGTCGAGCAATGAATCGATGATGGAAACCATGCCCATGTAACCATAGTTAAGCAGGTAGGAGGCTTCTTTATTTTCAAATGCTGCCAGTTCCTGTTCAAGTTGCTCATGGTATTTGGTGTGACCCGACATCATTCGGGCACCCATTGGGGCTGCCAGTCCAAATTGTTCGGAGGCTTCAGCATCAATTTTTCTAACCTCAGGGTGGTTGGCCAATCCGAGGTAATTATTTAAACTCCAAACAAGGACGGGTTTTCCCCGGAAATACATTCGGTTTGAAATTTCTCCTTCAAGCTTTGGAAAATAAAAATAACCATAACCTTGATCTGCAAATTGGCCAAGCGGGCCGATGTTGTTTGATACCTTTTCGAAAAGATCCACGTTTAAGTATATTAAGTGATAAAATGATTGATTGATTTTCCGATTGCAAAAGTACCAAAAAACAAATACTTTTTTATGTTTGAAACCGTTTCTCATGCTGAACATTATGATTTTTCCACCAAAAGTTGTAAATTTGCACCATGAAATATAGGGTTCTGTTTGTACTCACTTTGAGTTTGCTTTTTTGCTTTTCATCATGTAGTTTTCAAAAAATTCTGAAAAATGGTTCAGTAGATGAAAAGTATGAAGCTGCAGTAAAATTATATAACCAAAAGGACTATTCAAGAGCCCTCCAGCTTTTTGATCAGCTTATCGGAGCCATGCGGGCAACCGATAAATCCCAGAAGATATATTATTATTATGCTTACTGTTACTATAACCAGAAGGATTATACTCTTGCTTCTTATTATTTTAAACGCTACACTACTAATTTTCCAAATACTCCGGAAGCAGAGGAGTGTATGTTTATGAGCGCTTTTTGTAATTTCCAGAACTCCCCGGATTATAATCTTGATCAGACGATTACATACGATGCAATTAAAGATTTACAGCTATTCACCAATACATTCCCAACCAGTAAACGTGTATCCGAATGCAACGATTTAATGGATAAATTGCGGTATAAGCTTGAAATGAAGGATTATAAATTGGCAAAAATGTATTACCGGATGGATGATTATGCTGCTTCGATCAGGGGGTTGGCAAATATCCTCAAAGAATTTCCTGATACACCGCATAAGGAAGAGGTTTTATTCCTTGTCGTTAAATCATATTACAAATATGCCATAGAGAGTATAGAGGAAAAGCAAAAGGATCGGCATTCAAAAGTAGTTGTTGCTTACAATGATTTTATAGCGCAATATCCTGCAAGTAAATTTGCCGGTGAAGCGGTTGATTTGAAGGAACGGTCACGAAAAGAGCTGGAGGCATTAATCATTAAAGATCAGAAAAAAATAAGCAGGAAGGAACAAGAAATCAATCAAATTAAAACCACAAAATAACCATGGATTATAAAAAGGTAAAAACCGATGTCCATGCGGTAACACGCAACATCGAGGACTTTACAGCCGGAACAAAGAACATGTATGAAACAGTTGCTGTAATATCCAAGCGGGCAAATCAGATTGGTCTTGAAATTAAGGAGGAGCTCAATCAGAAATTATCCGAATTTGCCACTACAACAGATAACCTTGAAGAGGTGTTTGAAAACCGCGAGCAAATTGAGATTGCAAAATATTACGAACATTTGCCAAAACCTACATTAATAGCCATTCACGAATATTTGAACAACGAGGTTTATTTTAGAAATCCACACAAGGAAAGACCCGAGGATTTTTAATCCCAAACTGCCCGGATCATGTTGAAAGGAAAAAAAATCGTTGTCGGAATCACTGGCAGCATTGCAGCTTATAAGGTTCCGTTCCTGGTCAGGCTTCTCATAAAAGAAGGGGCAGAAATAAGGATCATTATGACTCCCGCTGCTACTGATTTTGTTACCCCTTTAACGCTGTCGACCCTTTCACAGCATGCGGTGATTATTGACCCTTTCAAAGCACATTCCGGCGAATGGAACAATCATGTTGAGCTTGGACAATGGGCCGATCTGATGATTTTTGCACCAGTTACAGCCAATACGCTCGGTAAAATGGTGAATGGCATAGCTGATAATTTTGTTATCACAGCTTACCTGTCTGCAAAATGTCCGGTTTATATTGCCCCAGCCATGGATCTTGATATGTATGGCCATCATTCAACTCAAAATAACATCCGGAAACTTAAATCATACGGAAATCACATAATTGAGCCACAGGTTGGAGAGTTGGCCAGTGGGCTTTCAGGTCCGGGTCGTATGGAAGAGCCCGAAAGAATCCTCAATATCATCATCGGGCATTTTGCACAGCAACATGTTCTGATAAATAAACAGGTCCTTATAACTACCGGTCCAACCTATGAAAAAATTGATCCCGCCCGTTATATCGGGAATTTTTCGACCGGCCGGATGGGGATCTGCCTTGCAATGGATGCTGCCGAAAGAGGAGCAGAGGTTACTTTGATCGCCGGCCCCACCAACCTGACTGCCGACCATGCACGAATAAAAAGAATAAATGTTGAATCAGCAGATGAGATGTACGAGGTTTGTATGCTGGAAGCCCCACATGCTGATATTGTGATAATGGCCGCTGCGGTCGCTGATTATACTGTTGCAGCGAAATCACCCTCTAAATTGAAAAAGAATCATTCGTCATATAGCCTTGAACTTTTGCCTACAAAAGATATCCTTCTTGAAATCGGTAAGAAAAAGAAGAAGAATCAGATCCTCGTTGGTTTTGCTCTTGAGACGGATAATGAGTTAGATAACGCAAAACAGAAATTAATACATAAGAACCTTGATTACATCGTCCTGAATTCTCTGAAAGATACCGGAGCCGGGTTTGGGCTCGAAACCAATAAAGTCAGCATCATCGACGCTTTTGGCACAATTCATCAGGGAAACTTAAAAACCAAGCAGGAAGTGGCGGAAGATATTCTTGATATTATCTGTAAACATAGAACCATTTAGCCATGGCAAGCATTAAAACATTCATGTTAGCCCTTTTTTGTTTTGTAAACCTGGTCGGGTTACAAGCCCAGGAACTTAATTGCCAGGTTTCGATAAATACACCTAAAGTAGAAGGGACAGACAGAAAGGTTTTTGAAACCTTGCAAAATGCAATTTATGAGTTCATGAATAACCGAAAATGGACAAATTACAATTTCAAAGACGGCGAGCGGATAGAGTGTACGATATTGATCACCATCAATGACCGCCTCGGCACAGATGAGTTTCGCGGTACCATGAATGTTGTCGTGCGCAGACCAGTGCTTAATGCTTCATACAATACGGTACTCTTGAATTCAATTGATAAAAATATTCAATTCAAATATGTTGAATATCAGCCACTTGATTATTCAGATGGTACATTTACCTCCAACCTTACCTCTCTTCTCGCATATTATTCCTATACAATCATTGCTTTCTATTTTGATTCATTTTCCCCTTCCGGAGGAACTCCGTACTTTGAGAAAGCACAGGAAGTAGTTACCGCTGCTCAAAATACATCAGATCCAGGCTGGAAAGCATTTGAAAGTGAAAAAAATCGCTGGTGGCTGGTAAATAATTATTTGAATTCCGCAAATTCAGGGCTGAGGGATTTTGCTTACCGTTATCACAGGCTTGGTCTTGATCAGATGTTTGAGAAAGTAGACCAGGGAAGAACCAGCATTTCAGAAGGAGTTGAAATCTTACAAAGCCTTTATAATTCAAAGCCGGGCTTGTATGCTTTACAACTTATTTTTGATGGGAAACGCGATGAAATCATCAACATTTTCAGTGATCAGCGAGTGGCCCCGATGGAAAAAACGAATGTTGTCAACATCTTGAAGGAAATCGATCCGGGAAGCAGTTCCAAATATCAGGCTATCCTGGATGCTAAATAACAGACCGCCGGCTATACCAACTCTTATTCAAATGGTTACCGATGCTCATTAAGCTATCAATTAAAAATTATATCCTGATCCACGAATTAGAGATTGATTTCTCCGGCGGATTTTCTGTGATTACAGGTGAAACCGGAGCCGGAAAGTCAATTCTGATGGGAGCATTGGGCCTTATTTTAGGTCAAAGGGCTGATTCGGGCATTCTATTGGATAAATCTCAAAAATGCGTCGTCGAAGGCTATTTTGTTATCAAAGGGTATAACCTGGAGGAACTTTTCAGGATCAATGAACTGGATTACGACGATTCTGTTATTCTTCGCCGGGAAATAAACCAGGGAGGAAAATCCCGTTCTTTCATCAATGATACCCCTGTAAATTTGTCGCTGTTAAAAGATCTCGGCGACAGGTTGGTCAATGTTCATTCCCAGCACTCAATAATCACACTGAATGATTCAAACTTTCAGTTGGCTGTGATTGATAGCTATGCAGGCATACAACCCAATGTTACAGCATACAAGGCTGATTTTTTTCGTTTAGCTGAATTTAAAAGGCAACTTGCCGATGTTCGGCAAATTGAAGCTAAAGCTTCAGGGGAAAGGGATTACAACCAATTTTTATTGGACGAGTTAAGCCGGGCCAGTTTAAAAGCAGATGAATTCAGTGAATTGGAAGAGCAAATCGAACTGTTAACCCATGCAGGAGAGATAAAAAACAACCTGTTCAACGCAATCCAGCTGATTTCAGGTGGAGAGTCAAATATTCTTGCTCAACTTTCTGAAGCGATTCATGCCATAACTGGTGTAGCAAAATTTAAAAATGATCTTAAAGTATTGGTTGAACGATTAAATAGCAATTATATAGATATTAAAGATTTATCGAAAGATATTTCAATCATGGAAGAACAGGTATATGTCGATCCTCCAACCTTGGATTCCATGACTCAAAGACTTGACCACCTTAACAGATTGCTCAAAAAACACCAGGTTTCAGCTATCGAAGATCTGATTCATATTAAACAAAATTTAGAAAAAAAGGTAATCGATGTATTTGATCTTGAAGTGCAGATCAATATGTTAGGTGAAAAAATTTCTAGCCTGGAATCATCCCTGGTAATTCAGGCAAAAGAAATTTCAGTGAAAAGGCACAAAGTGTTTGCCAAATTTGAAAAGGAAATCACGCAAATGCTTTCACAACTTGGAATTTCTACAGCTCAATTTAAAATTGAATGCATTGATGCCGAAAGCTTAACCAAAGATGGGATCGATAAAGTCCGTTTTTTATTCAGTGCAAACAAGGGTTTTGAAATCAGGGACTTATCACATACGGCTTCGGGTGGAGAATTATCCCGGCTGATGTTGAGCATTAAATCAATGATAAGTCAAAAAAACCTTCTTCCGACAATTTTTTTTGATGAAATCGACAATGGCGTTTCCGGAGAGGTCGCAGGGAAAGTCGGTTCAATCTTAAAACGCATGGGCAGTAAGATGCAGGTTATTGCGATCACACATCTGCCCCAAATTGCAGGAAAGGGAGATTATCATTATTGGGTGTATAAAACTGAATATAACCAAAGCACAACCACATCCATTAAACAATTATCTGACAAAGAGCGTGTTGGAGAAATAGCAAAAATGCTCAGCAATGATATAATCACTGATTCTGCCATAAAAACTGCAAATGAATTGATGGATAATCGAATTGACAGAGGAAATGAAAATTAACAAATGAAAACTAACAATGACATATAACTTATTAAAAGGGAAAAAAGGAATTATTTTCGGAGCTTTGGATAGTAAATCCATTGCCTGGAAAATTGCCTCAAGGGTTCATGAAGAAGGTGGCATATTTACACTTTCAAATACGCCGGTCGCGCTGAGGTTTGGCGAAATAAACCAACTGGCTGCTCAATGCAATGCGTTGGTCATCCCGGCTGATGCTACCAGTGTAAAAGACCTGGAACATGTATTTAAAAGATCCATGGAAGTATTGGGGGGCAAAGTTGATTTTGTACTACATTCCATTGGGATGTCGTTAAATGTCAGAAAACAACGTGATTATGACGATGTCGACTATGATTTTTTTCAAAAAACCATTGATATATCGGCACTTTCATTCCATAAAATGCTTCAGGTTGCCAAGAAACTCGATGCCATCAATGAATGGGGATCGGTGTTGGCACTTTCATATATTGCCGCACAAAGAACATTGGCTGGCTACAATGATATGGCCGATGCAAAGGCTTTACTTGAATCAATCGCACGGAGTTTTGGCTATATCTATGGCAGAGAGAAACATATACGTGTCAACACGATTTCCCAGTCTCCCACGCGGACTACTGCAGGAAGTGGTATCAAGGGAATTGATGGCCTGCTGGATTTTACCGATAGAATGTCACCTCTGGGAAATGCTACAGCCGAGGAATGCGCTGATTTTTCGATCGTACTTTTTTCAGATCTGTCGAAAAAAATTACCATGCAAAACATCTACCACGATGGCGGATTCTCAAGTATGGCCATGAGTCTAAAAGCAATGACCCAATACAATAAATGCCTGGATGAGGAGGATTATTTATAGCCAATCTTTATCCTGATTTTTTTATCTTTGCACCCCAAAATCCTGTCACAATCATAAAATCTATTTTCAATGAAGATATTAGTTTGCATTAGTCATGTACCGGATACAACTACCAAAGTTAAGTTCATTGACGATTTTAAAAAAATTGATATCGCTGGTATACAATGGATTATAAATCCATGGGATGAATTATCCCTCACCAGAGCACTCGAATTGAAGGATGATCCATCCAATGGTATCCAGTCGGTTACAGTTGCAAACGTCGGCCTGGTTGGAACTGAACCTACCATCCGCAAAGCGCTCGCCATCGGTGCCGATGATGCCATCAGAGTTAACGCAGACCCCAAAGATGCTTACTATGTTGCTGCCCAATTGGCCAATGCCGCAAAAAGCGAGCAGTATGATATTATTTTCTGCGGCATTGAATCAAGCGATTACAATGGATCCACTGTAGGAGGAATGCTGGCAGAATTTTTAGGTTATCCTTCAATATCCTCAGTATCAGGGGTGAAAATTGAAAATGGACAGGCAGTGGTAACGCGTGAAATTGATGGCGGGAAAGAGTTGATTTCTGCTGCATACCCACTCGTTGCAATTGTTCAAAAGGGGATTGCCAAAGAACCTCGCATTGCAGCCATGCGTGGCATCATGATGGCACGAACCAAACCATTGAAAGTACTAGAACCCGTAGAAATTGATTCACTTACAGAACTGATTTCCTTTGAAATGCCGAAGCCAAGGGCGGCATGTAAATTTGTTGATCCGGAAAATCCAAGGCAACTAATTGAATTACTGCAGAATGAAGCGAAAATAATTTAACTTGTTCGATAAAATAAAAATTGCAATATGTCTGTTTTAATTTTTGTAGAGAATTGGGATGGGAAATTTAAGAAACTGAGTTTTGAACTTGTTTCCTATGGTTCCAAAATAGCAGAAATGCTTGCTACCGAAGCCATTGCCATTACTATTGGTAATGTTGATAATGCCGAATTGGCCAAATTGGGGAAATATGGAGCCGATAGAGTTATCAATGCCGTAAATGATGGCATTCAGATTTTTGACAGCCAGAACTTCACATCTATCATAGCCGGATTTGCTGATAAGGAAAATGCCCGGGTAATTGTTCTTTCAAACAACAGTACCGGAAAAGCATTAGCTCCCCGGTTATCTGTCAGGCTTAAAGCCGGCCTTGGATCAGGTGTGAGTAAATTGCCTGCAAACATCGAACCTTTTAGCGTTTTCAAAAAGGTGTATTCTGGCAATGCCTTTGCCAACATCGTCATCAAAACCGACATAAAAATTCTGACACTCGCCCAGAATTCATTTGAGCTGATTGAATCAGATAAAAATGCCGACATTTCACAAGTCCTCGTTGAATGGGATACTTCAGGATTGAAAACAAAGGTCAACGAAGTTCAAAAACAGGAAGGTAAAATTTTATTAACGGATGCCGATGTTGTAATTTCAGGCGGACGCGGAATGAAATCCTCTGATAATTGGGGACCAATTCTGGAACTCGCAGATTTGCTTGGTGCTGCGACTGCTTGTTCGCGACCTGTATCAGATGAAGGTTGGAGGCCTCATGATGAGCATACCGGCCAGACAGGAAAAATCATCGCACCAAACCTTTATTTAGCGATTGGCATTTCAGGTGCTACCCAGCATTTAGCTGGCGTCAGCTCCTCGAAATTTATTGTTGCGATAAATACAGATAAGGATGCACCGATCTTTTCTGCTGCCCAATATGGTATTATTGGTGATGCAGGCAAGGTGCTGCCAAAACTTGTTGAAGCTGTCAAGGAACTAAAGGGGAAATAGATCCACCATGGTTAAACAGATAGCTTTTGCGATTACGCTCCTTGCAACAATTGGTATATTTTCATTTACAATTAACCGCTTCATAGGTTTTTTCAGGCTTACCAAACCAGCTTTTCCTGTTGGCAATATTGGCAAACGGTTTCGGCTGATGTTAAAAGTCGCTTTCGGTCAGACGAAAATATTCAGAAGGCCAGTAATTGGGTTTTTTCACGCATTGGTTTTCTGGGGATTCTGTGTAATTGCACTTGGCAGTATAGAAATGGTCGTTGATGGTTTGTCCGGAACAACGCGGTTTTTTAAATTTATGGGGATTGTTTATGATGTCATCATAGCATCAGGTGACATATTCGGATTACTGGTCGCTATCAGCATCATTATTTTCTTAGCGCGCCGCCTTTTTTTTCATATCAAGCGGTTTGAGGGTGTTGAGATGAAGTCAATTTCCCATCTTGATGCAAATGTTGCACTCAGCATGATCCTCTTCCTGATGATCTCGCTTCTGGGAATGAACATGTCCTATGTTAAAATTGCTAACGGATCCATGCAACCAATTGCAGGGATTTATCCTGTAAGCGGCTTGTTTTCTGTGGTATTCTCATCTGTTCCAATTGCAAGGTTGACCACAATATATGAAATCTGCTGGTGGCTGCATATCCTGATGATATTCCTGTTTGCCAACATTCTTCCATATTCAAAACACTTTCATGTGTTCATGTCTATTCCCAATGTGTTTTTTTCAAGGTTGGAGCCGCTGGGAAAGTTGCAGAATATGGACAGTATTACCCGTGAAGTTAAATTAATGCTCGATCCGTATACTGAATTAACAACCACCTCTTCTTCTTCACTTGTTGAACGGTTTGGAATAAAGGATGCAGAAGATATATCCTGGAAAAACTATCTTGATTCCCTGGCATGTACCGAATGTGGTCGTTGTACCTCAGTGTGCCCGGCTAACCTGACAGGCAAGCTTTTATCCCCCCGAAAAATTATCATGGATGTCAGGGCAAGAATGAAAGAAAAGGGGCCAGGGTTGGTCCGGAATGGAAAAGACTATTCTGATAAAAAAGCGCTGTTGAGGGATTATATCACCGAAGAGGAGTTGTGGGCATGTACCACCTGCAACGCATGTGCCATGGAATGCCCGATAAACATCAATCACCCGTCATTGATTATCGATATGCGACGGTATCTTGTTCTGGAAGAGGCCACTGCTCCGGGAAAATTGAAGGGAGTATTCAGCAATATTGAGAATAACGGTGCTCCATGGCAGTTTTCGCCTGATGATCGTTTGCTATGGGCGCAGGATATTATGATTCGTAACAATTAACAAGGATCTGATAGAACTATGAAAGTGCATACGGTTGAGGTTCCTGTCATGTCTGATTTACAAGCACGGGGTGAGCATCCTGAGTACCTCTTCTGGGTGGGTTGCGCAGGGGCATTCGATGACCGGTATAAAAAAGTTGCGCAGGCCTTTGTGAAAATATTGACATTTCTCAATATAAGTTATGCAGTGCTCGGAAAGGAAGAATCATGTACAGGCGATCCAGCCCGCAGAGCAGGCAATGAAATGCTGTATCAAATGCAGGCACTTCAC
>CAIYES010000255.1 GCA_903925275.1 uncultured Bacteroidales bacterium | reverse complement strand
ATTATTTAACCTGAATTATTCACAAACCCAAATTACGACAAAAAAATGGTGCCAGGGAGAGTGTGCAGCCAAATTTTCATTCTCACAGGGCTAACTGACAATGATTTTTTGACCGGGCCTGAGAAAAAATATGTTCCCGAGCCATGTTTTTTGTCAAAAACAGCCGTTATCAACAATTATTCAACGGTTGTTAACATTGTTCTTGCGGTCCGTGCGGGTTTTCGGAGTGCAATCTGTCAACAGGGTGGTTTATGATGGTGTTGCCGGTTGTTTTCAATACAGGGCTAACAACGCAACCCGTTGAGTTTTCCCAGACAATTTGCAATTACTTCCATATCCGGAAATTGTTTTGGGAGTTCAATTTTGATGCGGGTCTTCATTTCCTTTACATATGCAGCAACCTTTATCAATCGTAACCGAATGGTTTTCATGGTAGCAGTAGCATATTCTGTTCCCTGAAGCATTTTGCCTCGCAGGGCATGCAATAAGACGTAGGCGGCGGAATGCATGAAAAGCCTGAACTGGTTGGCTTCAAAGCGAGAACAAGACATCCGGTCTGATAGCAGGTGTGACTTGTTTTCCTTGATGTACAATTCCATTTGGCCGCGGGCGCAATACCCCTGCTCATATAACGCTTTTGTACGGACACACCGGATGTCGGTAACCACATACCGGATATTGGTGCCCTTTTCGCTTACTTCCACTTTTACGATAACGCGCTGTGCCACGCTCCATGACCCTGCTGCATAGTCAAAACTATGATAACGTTTTACCGGTTTGCCAGTACTTTTATACTGTTTTTCCGCCGAATCAATGGTAATCCTGGCCAGATCATGCAGTGATTTATTGCCAGTAAGTCCGGTGAGAAAATGCACTTTGTCCTGTCCCATTGCCCATGCCATGAGTTCTTTGCTGCAGAAATGGCCATCACCACGTACAATGATCATCGTGTTTTTCCAAACCTTATGTAAATGGGCAATAATGCGTTGCAAGATGGAAAAAACATCAGCGGTTTTACTTCTGCGGCCCGGCTTTAAAATGGTGGTGATTAATTTTCCACTCAGGCCTTCATAGATATGCAATGGCATATAGCAGTATTCGCCATAATAATCATTGAACAACGCCAGTTGCTGTGCCCCGTAAGTATTACTGTTCGTATCATCGGCATCAAGAATAATGACCGCGGGCTCCTGCGAATAGGACTGGATAAAATTATCAACGAATGCAACGGCTATCTTGTAAAGCTCTCTACGCGAGAGGGAATTCTCAAACCGGCTCATCGTTGGTTGTGACGACAATGAATTTCCACTTTCCGGTAACACATCAGAGCAAATTTTCAATACCATATCGTCTCTTAAAGTATCGCAATCATTGGCGTCCTCGTATCCTGCCGCAATTTGGAATACCCGCTGTGTCAGCATGGATTGAATCGAATGTTTTACATAGCCTGAGTGGCGATCCTCTTGGATACAGTTGGTAATGGATTGTAAGAGGCCGTCCCGGGCTTCTATCTCCCGTAACAACAACAACCCTCCATCCGAAGAAATTTTCTCGGCTGAAAAGCTCATTTCTATTGGCTTTTTGCAAACCGGAGAAAGGCTAAAAAGGGTAGAAAAAGAATTATCTGTCGCAGAAATGGGGTTGGTACTGGGGCTTTTTGTATCTTTACTCATGGAAAGGTTTGTTTTTTGCTTGGCAGCCTCAAAGATAGTGAATATCAATGAGATAACAAACTTTTCCTATTTTTTATGAATAATTCAGGTTAGAGAACTGGTAAAAAAAGATTTCCGGCTGTCTGGAGTGGCAAATGACATGCAGTAGCGAATGGATCCTAACAAACCACCTTCACTGCGATGTTTTTTTGTTTAAAGAATTGGCTCGCTTGCTCCCGTTCCCGGGTAAAACAGATCATGAAGCCGCCGCCGCCCGAGCCGCAGAGTTTCGGTGAAAACAACCCGGTTGACAGCCCCTCGCGCCAGACAGGCTGAAGGTGTGCCGGAATGAGATGAGGCAGGGTATCGAACTGAAACCCCGACAACCGCCTGACCGCTTCGGTAAAGGAGGTTGAATTTCCTGCCAGGTATTGGTCAATGCATGCGTTGGCAAGCCCGATCATTTGTTCGCCTGCCGATGTAACCTCCCCGCCCGGAGCAAACCGGTCGAGGAACTCTCTCACCCGCGGACCGGTACTGCAGGTCAGCCCTGAATCGACCAGCAGGATCCCGGGATGATCGGCACCCTCATCGGGGAGGATATCTATGGGAATGATGCTGTTGTCACTTTCCAGACGAACCATTTTCTGCAGGTAGATCACCAGGGGATCAAACCCTGAACTTTTCCCGTGAAAAAATGATTCCATCAGGGTGAATTTTGAACGCAACCGGAACAACTTGTCTTTGCCCGGTGCAGGCTGGATGCCGGTTTCATCACGGGTATAACGGTCATAAATTGCGGTACAAAGGGCTCCTGAACTCCCCATGCCATAGCGCTGCGGTATGGTCGACGAAAGATAAAGTCCTTCCCGGAGATCGCTGCTGAATTGCTCAAGATCAAGAAATTCTTCAAAAATGTCACTGTTCTCCAGGAAATATCCAAAAAATTTTTGCAGTTCCAGGTTGCTTGCCATGCCATTGTCCGGCAAAGCGTCATGTTCCGTGTCCGGAAACCTGAGTGACGCGCCGAAGTGGTTAAAGGGCATGCTGAGCGCCGACGAACCCAACAGAATGGAATATTCTCCAAAGAGCAGCAGTTTGGCCGGCCATGT
>CAIYES010000254.1 GCA_903925275.1 uncultured Bacteroidales bacterium | reverse complement strand
TGGCTCACCTGAACGCTGAACAGACCGAGGTAAAATTAGCGATTCGAGACCCCTATATCTTTGAGTTTCTTGGCTTGAAACCCAGAGAGGTCATGAGCGAATCGCATTTGGAAGATCAACTCATCGATAAGCTGGAAGAGTTTCTCCTTGAACTTGGCCATGGATTTTGTTTTGAAGCTTGCCAAAAACGTATTCTTATCGGCGGTGAGTATTTCTTCATCGACCTGGTTTTCTATCATCGTATTCTCAAATGTCATGTGCTGGTTGAGTTGAAGCTTGAACCATTCAATCATGAAAATATTGGCCAGCTTAACACCTATGTGAACTGGTACAAACAGAATATGATGATCGAAGGCGACAATTCGCCGATAGGCATCTTGCTTTGTACCGACAAAAATCACGCTTTGGCAGAGTATGCCCTAGCAGGAATGGATAACCATCTCTTTATTTCAAAATACCTTCTGGAACTACCCAAAAAAGAAGAGATGCAACTGTTCATGGAAACTCAGATAAAAAAACTGGCAGGTACCGAATGAATTCAAAGCAAGAAGCACTCTTTAAAACAAACATGGTACCATCCAAAGATGGGTCAGGCAGGTTGTTTGATGAGGAACAGGTGTCGAATGCCACTCCTGTCACCTGCCTTGGCATGACGTTCTCTGATGATGAAGCCCGGCGGGCGTATTTCACCGAACTGTTAGCAGAAAAGCTTCGCGATCCTGAATTCCGCAAGATCGAAGGCTTTCCAATCGGCACCGATGAAGATATCCTGAAGTTGAGTGATCCGCCATATTATACGGCATGTCCGAACCCCTGGATTGCCGACTTTATTGCTGAATGGGAAGCACAAAAGCCGGAGGAACCCGAAGGTTTTACCTATCATCGTGAACCCTTTGCTGCGGATGTGAGCGAGGGCAAGAACGACCCCATTTACAACGCGCACTCCTATCACACCAAGGTGCCTCATAAGGCCATCATGCGATACATTCTCCACTACACCGAGCCGGGTGATATTGTTTTCGACGGCTTCTGCGGTACAGGAATGACAGGCGTGGCTGCTCAGCTTTGCGGTGATCGTAAGGTGGTTGAGTCACTCGGGTTTCTTGTTCAGCATGATGGTATCATTTTACAGGAAGAAACCGATGAGAACGGCAACAAAACCTGGATGCCATTTTCCCGTCTGGGAGCACGCCATGCGGTGCTCAACGACCTGTCGCCAGCCGCCACCTTCATTGCCTATAACTACAACACTCCGGTGGATGTAGCCGCTTTTGAAAAGGAGGCAAAGCGCATCCTGAAAGAGGTTGAAGATGAATGCGGGTGGATGTATGAAACAAAGCATACGGATGGGAAGACGAAAGGTAAGATCAACTATACCGTTTGGTCGGATGTTTTTGTATGTCCGAATTGTTCAGAGGAAGTGGTTTTTTGGGAAGTGGCGCTGGACAAGGAGGCGGGTAAAGTAAAAGATGAATTTCCCTGCTTGCATTGTTCAGCAAGTTTGACCAAGCGCAACATGGAGCGTGCATGGGTCACCAGGTTTGACCCGGCAATCAATGAAAATTTAAGGCAAGCCAAGCTGGTCCCCGTACTAATCAATTATAGTGTAAGATTTTCTTCGAAAAAATTTAAACGGTATGAAAAAATACCAGATGCTTTTGATTTGGAACTGATTGAGAAAATTGAACGAAGCGAGATTCCGTATTGGTTTCCAACAGCAAAACTACCTAAGGGTGAAAAAACTGGCGAGCCGATTCGTATTGGAATTACTCATGTGCATCATTTTTATACAAAGCGGAATTTATGGGTTCTTAGTGCGTTATGGGAAGTTTTTGGGCGGGTTTCAAATCCATTTCGCAAAGGACTTCTAAGGAATTTTGTTACAGCGATACAGATAAATTTGGATCGGCGCTATGCTTGGAGAGAAAACGGTAAGGGGGGGATTATCAAAGGTACGATGTATGTGCCTTCATTTTCCCAAGAGAATGCGGTTTTTCAAAGTGTATCCAATAAATTCACTCGCTATGCGTCGTCGTTAGTTAATAAGAACAATTTGAGGCCGAACGACTGGATAATTGCACAAGGATCGTCATCAGATATTCCAATAAAAGAAACATCAGTAGACTATTTATTTATTGATCCACCTTTTGGAGCTAACCTTAACTACTCAGAATTAAGCTTTCTTTGGGAATCCTGGCTCAAAGTCTGGACCAATAACAAGCATGAAGCTATTGAAAACAACGTTCAAGGTAAAGGAGCAACTGAATATCGCCAGCTTATGACAGCCTGTTTTAAGGAGGCTTATCGAGTTCTCAAACGCGGTCGCTGGATGACTGTTGAATTTTCTAACACAAGCGCATCAGTTTGGAACAGCATACAAACGGCATTGACAGAGGCTGGCTTTATTGTTGCTAATGTATCAGCACTTGACAAAAAGCAGGGTAGTTTTAATGCAGTAACAAATACAACTTCTGTAAAGCAAGATCTGGTCATCTCCGCCTACAAACCCAATGGAGGCTTTGAAGAGCGATTCCTGAATGAGGCTCAAACCGAAGAAGGTGTCTGGGATTTTGTCCGCACCCATTTGCAGTATCTGCCGGTAACCAAGCGACAAGGGGCAATGATGCAGGTAATCCCGGAGCGGGATCCTCGTATTCTGTTCGATCAGATGGTGGCCTACTATGTTCGTAAAGGCTATCCTGTTCCAATTTCAAGTGTTGAGTTCCAGATTGGGCTCTCACAGCGTTTCAGCGAGCGGGACGGTATGTACTTCCTGTCAGACCAGGTGGCTGAATACGACAGAAAAAAAATGCACTCTGGCGGTATAGAGCAGGCCGTCATGTTTGTCAAAGATGAAGCAACAGCGATCCAGTGGCTACGCCAGCTTATCAAGGAGAAGCCACAAACATTCCAGGACATCAATCCCCAATTCATGCAGCAGCTTGGTGGCTGGAGCAAAAATGAAGCCCAGCTGGACCTTCGTGAACTGCTGAACCAGAACTTTCTCAGTTTCGATGGCAAAGAGCCTGTTCCGGAACAGATTCATGCTTATCTTTCATCAAACTGGAAAGAGTTGCGCAATCTGCCAAAGGATGACCCTTCGCTGCGGGCCAAAGCGCAAGACCGGTGGTACGTCCCCGACCCCAACAAGGCAGGTGACCTCGATAAATTGCGAGAGAAGGCCCTGCTCAAAGAGTTCAGTGAATACCGGCAGTTCCCCAAAAAGCTCAAGGTATTCCGCCTCGAAGCCGTCCGCGCAGGTTTCAAAAAAGCCTGGCAGGATCGCGACTATGCAACAATTATTGCCGTCGCCGAAAAAATTCCGAATAACGTTCTCGAAGAAGACCCGAAATTGCTCATGTGGTACGATCAGGCAATAACCAGAATAGGAGGAGAGTAAGATGGAAACACAAGAAAACGAATTGTTCCAGAATGGTGCCACTTGGTTGCGGACTGATTTTCATTTGCACACAAAAGCGGACAGGGAATTTCCCTACTCTGGAGAAGAAAATTCCTTTTGCGGTAATTATGTCGATGCATTAGAGTCTGCAGGGATCAGGCTCGGCATCATCACAAACCACAACAAATTTGACTCAGGGGAATTTAAGGGACTACGAAAAAAAGCAAGAAAAAAGCATATTTTTTTATTGCCGGGCGTAGAACTATCGGTCAATGATGGAGCAAATGGTATTCATGTCCTCGTTGTTTTTAGTGACCAATGGCTTGAAAATGGCGATGATTATATCAATCCGTTTTTGACATCAATGTTTTCTGGAAAAACGCAGCAACAATATCAGAATGAAAATGGGCGAAGCGATAAAAACATCCTGCAGGTAGTTGAAGAATTAAACAAAATCAGTCGTGACTATTTTTTGATATTTGCTCATGTCGAAGAGAGCAAGGGATTGTGGAGTGAAATGGGTGGAGGGAAACTGTCGGATTGGGCAGAAAAAAATTATGAAGCGATCAGGCTGAGAACTCTTGGTTTTCAGAAGGTAAGGACACATGACGTGGCAGACAAACCTTGTCGTGTCAAGGTAAAGCAGTGGTTTGGCGATTGGTATCCGGCGGAGCTGGAAGGCTCTGATCCTAAAAGTATAGCAGATATAGGAAAAGGGTTGCCATGTTTCATAAAGATCGGTGCATTTTCTTATGACGCAGTTAAGTTTGCTTTAACTGACTATACAAACCGGGTTGCCGGCACTGCCACGACATATCAGCATTCATATATCAAAAGCATCCATTTTGAAGGTGGAACGCTATCCGGAAAAACAGTTTTTCTATCTCCTGAACTCAATACATTAATCGGCATTCGCGGTAGTGGCAAGTCTTCGATCCTCGAAGTATTGCGTTATGTCCTGGATATTCCCTTCGGTGAAAAGGCAGGTGATCAAAAATACAAGCAAGAGTTGGTGGGTTTTACGATGGGTAGCGGTGGGAAGGTGGTTCTTAATGTCATTGATCGTTATGGTCAGTCGTATGAAATTCGACGTGTATGGAAGGAAAATTATTCCAATGTATATGTTGATAATAAAATACAACCAGGAGTTTCGATTCGGGAAACGGTTTTGCATAAACCGATCTATTTCGGTCAAAAAGATCTTTCCAGTACGGGAGAAGGTTTTGAAAAAGACCTTGTGGAGAAGCTGTTGGGGTCAAGACTGGATGAAATTCGCAGGAAGATTGCAAAACAAAAGGCTGACATTGGAGATACCGTTGATCGATTGGTAAAAATAACCAATGTTGCAGAGCAGATAGAAGAGCAGACCAAAATAAAACTGGATACCGAACATCGGCTCCAATTGTACAAGAAGCATGGAGTGGAGGAGAAGCTTCAGAAACGTCTTGATTTTGATGCTGACATTCGCACTATGAAAAAAGGTGTGAATCTCATTAAGGAATTCATCCTTGGGCTTAAAGATTTATTAGCTAAGCACGAAGATGAGATTCGTAATTTTACAGGGTATCAATCAAAGCATAATGCTGAAATATTCATACGATTTTATACAACCTATAATAAATCTATTCAAAACCTCGATACTATCAAGTCAGCATTAGTTAACACAGAAGCTGATGAGACTGATCTCTCTGGGACTTACTCCGATCTTGTTTTTATCAGAAAAGGGTTAGTTGATGAGTTTGCAGAAATTGAAAGAATGCTGGCGGAAGAATTAAAAATCAGTACGAATCAGAATATCAGCTCAGATGAGTTTTTGAAGCTTAAAAACAAATTAGCACAAACAAATCAGTTACTGACGACATTTTCAAAACAAGGTGCGCAAAAAGATAATATTGCATCAACTCTCACCCAAGAATTACATTATCTCAACGAACTTTGGCACGAGGAGTTCAGCATTATCAAAACAGAGCTTGATAAGGTGGGTGGCGATGATTCTTCTCTTGTTATTGCTTCAGGTTATAAGGAAGACCGATTAGCCTTTTTTGAGTTCATGAAAAGTGTTTTTAAAGGAAGTGGTATCCGCGAAACGACTTTTCAGGGAATTGTTGATAAGTACCGAGACTTCACTTCAATTTATACTGATTTTGATAATGCAAAACATTCTTTTGGTACTAATCCTCAGGTACTTGCTGACCTATTCACAAAGAACCTGAAAACTCTCTTGACATATCAAACGCCAAACAACTTTACTATTACCTATCGTGGCAAGGAGTTACAGCATCACTCTTTGGGTCAGCGGGCATCTGCTTTGATTCTGTTTGTGTTAAGCCAACGAGAAAATGATGTCATTATCATCGACCAGCCCGAAGATGACCTTGATAACCAAACCATTTATGAAGATGTGATCAAGCTGGTCCGTAAGATGAAACCAAGGGTGCAGTTTATTTTTGCAACCCACAATCCGAATATCCCCGTACTTGGTGATGCTGACCAGATACATGCATGTTCTTTTATGGACGATAAAATTTCAGTTCAAAGTGGTGGTATAGACGATCCTGTTCAACAAAAAACTATTGTTGAAATTATGGAAGGTGGTCGGGAAGCATTTAATCGTCGCAAAGAAATTTACCAGATATGGAAACCATAGAACTTATGAATGTTCTTGCCCGAGGTGAGGACAGCGAACATCAATTCAAAAAGAATGTTAATAACGCTGAATCGCTGGCCGCAGAAATGGTGGCGTTCAGTAATGGAAATGGGGGGAAGATATTTATTGGTGTTACCGATGATGGACTGATTGTTGGCCTGACCAAGGAGGATATTCATCGCTTGAATCAATTGATATCTAATGTTGCAAGCCTGAATGTGCGCCCTGCGATCAATCCGACAACGCAGAATATGCTCACTGAAAACGGTCTGATATTGATTATCGATGTACCTATGGGAATCAATAAGCCGTATCAGGATAATGCTGGTGTGTTCTGGGTAAAAAATGGTGCTGACAAGCGGAAGGCTACGTCTCGTGAAGAAATTCAGAGGTTATTTCAAGCATCAGGCTTATTGCATGCAGATGAATCACCCGCAAATGGTATGACCATTGCTGACCTGGACATGGATTATTTCAGTGAGTTTTTTCAGCGTCGTTATGGCGAGTCTCTATATTCACAGCAATTGCCGTTAGAACAGACGGTTCAGAATCTGAATTTGGGGCGGAATGGCGTTTTGAATTTGACTGGTGCTTTGCTGTTTGGAAATAATCCTTCGGTTCGATTACCGGCATTTATAGTTAAGGCTGGTTGTTTTCCCGGTAACAGTATAGCTGGTGAGACCTATCGAGATAGTCGTGATATAAAAGGGAAGTTGGCTGATGTATTCCAGCGGTCGATTAGTTTTATTTTGGCGAATCTTCGACAAATTCAGGGAGATCAAACGGTCAACACGTTAGGGATACCTGAAATACCCAGGATTGTATTGGAAGAGATTGTTGCAAATGCGCTTGTGCATCGCGACTATTTTATTTCCGCTCCAATCAGGATTTTCGTTTTGGATGACCGTGTCGAAATCATCAGTCCGGGACATCTCCCGAATAATTTGACGATAGAAAATATAAAGGCTGGAAACTCCAATACTCGTAATCCGATATTGGCATCTTTCGCAAATCAAATATTGCCATATCGTGGATATGGTTCCGGCATTTTACGTGCTTTGCAAGCCTATCCTTTCATTGATTTCATTGATGATCAAGATGGGAATATGTTTAGGGTCATTTTAATGCGCCGGACGCAGTAAGGTGGAAATATTGTCGCGATACAAGCAACTAAATTTGTGGAGCTACTCATCTATCCACAAATCTCCATGTAAGGTCATTGAAGAGCAGACTTTGTGGGGTCAGACGGTTTGCCGCGTATGGTTGCCGAATCAGGACGCGGTTGTGCGTGTTCCACGTTCTGCGTTACAGCCGCTGAACGTTGCCCTGAAGCCAGAGATCGAGGTTAATCGGATCGGATATATTGCAGCGGCAGCAAAGGTGGCGGAAGTGCTGGAAGGAGGTAGTAGTGCTTCTGAAGGCCATGTGCTGCTGGCTCCGATGGAGTCAAACGTGATTCCGCTCCCTCA
>CAIYES010000253.1 GCA_903925275.1 uncultured Bacteroidales bacterium | reverse complement strand
AAATTGTCAGGCATAACAACATCCAGGACCAGGTCGATTTTCTTGGCGTGATTACCGACCGAAAGGAACTTCAGAACGTTTATGCTGCATCTGACCTGCTGGTTTTTCCATCCATTTATGACAATTCCCCGCTTGTTTTGCAGGAAGCAGCAGCGTTTGATATTCCTTCGGTGGTGGTACGCGGCAGTTCTTCAGCCGAAGGGTTCCACGATGGTTTGAATGGATTCCTGATTGAAAATGATGTATCATCACTGACTCAAAAGATCAGCGAACTTATGGAAAACCCTGATGTTATTAAAAAAGCCGGTGAAGGGGCAAGGAAAACGATTTATCATCCCTGGGAAAACATTGTAGATGACGTTTACCTCAGGTATGCGGATATCATTCGCAAGCACCAGCCAGCAGTTTCAAAGCAGGCCGATGATGACGAAGAAGAATAGTGTCCTCGAAACCTAAGAGATAGTACATTTACCCTTGTCAATCGAATGATTCCAGGGGGCAGGAAAACTTTACCGATTCCGATCAAGGGTTTTTAAATGAGTGGAAAAATAGGAATATCCGGAGCGCTTTTTTTGTTTTTATGTCTGTCAGAATTGTTCGGGCAGAAATTCGATAGCATAGCAATGACACCGCCTATGGGCTGGAATGGCTGGAATTCCTTTAAATGCAGGATCAATGAAACGGTCATCCGGGAAGTTGCGAATGCCATGGTCACTAATGGCATGATGGATGCCGGGTATTCATATCTTGTGATTGATGATTGCTGGCAAACCGGGAGAGATGTGAATGGGACCATCCTCGCTGATCCGGTGCGTTTTCCTTCTGGCATGAAAATACTGGGCGATTATATCCATTCGCGGGGATTGAAATTCGGTATTTATTCAGATGCCGGGAATTCCACTTGCCGGGGACGGCCCGGGAGCAGAGGACACGAGTTACGGGACGCTATGACCTATGCTACATGGGGAGTTGATTACCTGAAGTACGACTGGTGTTCACATGGTACACTGGATGCGGAATCCTCTTATCGTCTTATGAGGGATGCCTTATATAAAGCCGGAAGACCGGTGGTATACAGTATATGCGAATGGGGGAAGAACGAGCCGTGGCAGTGGGGAAAAGATATTGGTCATTTGTGGCGGACCACTCCGGACATTATAAACTGCTTTGACTGCAGAAACATCTGGGGTGGAATGGGTGTTCTGCAAATAATCGACCGGATGGCTGATCTGGGAAGTTTTGCCGGCCCCGGACATTGGAATGATGCGGATATGCTACAGGTTGGAAACGGGAACCTCACACCAGCTGAAGAAAGACTGCATTTCAGCATGTGGGCCATGTTTTCTTCGCCTCTTATTGCCGGTAACGATATCCGGAATATGTCTGAGGAAACCTTATCCATCCTGACCAACCGGGAGGTGATTGCCATTGACCAGGACAGGCTTGGGATATCAGCTACCCGCTGGCTGAAATCGGGGGATCTGGAAATATGGTTCAAACCGCTTGACCGGGGAGAATTTGCTTTTTGCCTTATTAACCGGGGTTCTAGAACAATAACTATCAACCAGAATCTTAAGACGACCATTAGCAATCATTATACAATTGATGATTCCTATGTAGTCAGAGACCTATGGAAACATAAGATCATCGGAAACACAAGCGAAATCTTAAAAGGATACCTGTGCCCACATGATGTGCTTCTGATAAGTTTGACAGCAAGAGTTTATTAATTTGCAGGAAGATCATTTTCCGGATTTTTACTCAGTATGATGGGTCTAAACCTCGGCAAAGATATCCTCATAATACCTCGATACTGTCCATTCGCCAATCTGTCATTCAAGCGCTGAAAGGTGTTCAACCCAGTCAGCCAAATTTATTTAGACAACAGTATCTTACGAATTCCAAATGCGAAAAATGCCCCGGTTTCCCGGGGCAAAGATTCTACAAAGAACCTTCATCAGCAAACGAATAAAACCGGTCATCTCCGACGATTATATGATCCAGGACTGCCACATCGAGTAATAAGCCGCAATCTTTGATCTTCTTGGTTATTT
>CAIYES010000252.1 GCA_903925275.1 uncultured Bacteroidales bacterium | reverse complement strand
TCTGGGAAGATTGAGTGCCATTGTCAGCTCCCTGATGGCGAGAGGGAAACGGATCAACATTTTTTTGCTTGACATCCCCGCCTACACACAGAAGGATTTTCAGATGTATGAACAACAACTGGAAAAAATCAGAAAATTATTGTTAAAGGAATATTCCGATGGAAATCCTGTTGAAATAAGTGCCATTTCCGACCGGATGTTATTAACAGCGATGAATAATTGTGATGCCGGGTCAACACACCTCACCTTTGCACCCAATGGCAATTTTTATATCTGCCCCGGATTTTATTATGAGGATCCCGTGCATTTTGCAGCAGGTTCCCCGGAAAAGGGAGTCGAAATGAATAACCAGCAGTTGTTTGAGCTGGATCATGCACCAATATGCAGGAATTGCGATGCATATCAATGTAAACGGTGCCTCTTCCTGAACCTGAAGACCACCCTGGAGGTGAATACGCCTTCGCATCAGCAATGCGTCCTCTCTCATCTGGAAAGAAATGCTTCGAAACAGCTGCTCGAACCATTGCAGCAGGCCGGGAAAATTAACTCAGCAGTGACAATACCGGCAGTTGACTACCTGGATCCCCTGGAAGCTGCAAGAATGAAAAACAGTGCTATCGTTATGAAACAGCAGGAAGCAGGCCTTAAGGAAGAACCTTTCAAAAAGCCGAGGGAAATGGGAGACAGGGAGTTGTTAATGGAAATATACAGGATGCAGCAGGAAATATTAAAACAGTTGTAACTAATCAGTGTTAAAAATTTAAGCGTTATTAACAGTTTTAAGCGGTAATTAACAAGATGGATTTGTGGTATTATATTGACTTTTTGAAATCCAGCACATACTGACAAATATTATTTTATAAGTTGATAAACAATCGGTTGCGTTCTTTGAAATAATGAATTTCAGGTTTACTTTTGCAGTATATATTATGCAAACTCCTGAGCAAATAATTATCGGTGAATTGCAACGCCTCATCCTGATGCAGGCGCAGGAAATCAAATTGTTGAAAGCCAGAATCACGGAGCTGGAGAGAATAGTCGTACAAAACAACCGTCCCCGTAAAGACAGCAATAATAGCTCTGTACCGCCTTCTAAAGATGAAAACCGGCCTCCACGCACCAGTAGTCTTCGTGAGAAAAGCGATCGTAAAGTGGGAGGACAACCCGGTCATGAAGGAAAAACATTGGAGATGACGGAAAATCCGGATGATGTTATTGAACACAGAGCTTGTTTTTGTCCTGAATGCGGAAACAATTTGACAAACCAAACCTTCGAACTTTTTGGCAAACGTCAGGTGATTGACATTCCTTCGATTAAACGAATCGTGACTGAACATCATGTATATCGGTGCACATGCACTTGTGGCAAGATGGTGGAAAGTGAGTTCCCTGTTGGCGTTGATAGTCCGGTGAGATATGGTAAGAATATTGAAGCACTCATCGGCTATCTGAGCATCAGACAATATGTGCCATTTAAACGTCTTCAGGAAATGCTGAATGATTTGTTTGCAGTTCCAATTAGTGAAGGAGGATTGCACTGTCTTTTGAACAGATTGGCTTCCAAGGGTGTTGATGCATATGAAATGATCCGGCAAAGTGTTTTGAATTCCCGGGTTATTGGCACTGACGAAACGGGTATGAAAGTCAATGGGAAAAAGTATTGGTTCTGGACATGGCAAAACAAGTTTGCCACTTTTATTGCTGCTTCGACCAACAGGGGAACTTCTACGATTGATGAGAATATGAGCGGAATATGCCAAGATGCTGTACTTGTTCATGATTGCTGGAAAGCACATTTTCAAACGCCGGTAAACAAGCACCAGTTGTGCACGGCTCATCTGGAACGTGAAACCAAATATCTTGAAGAGCGATACAAAGTAGCCTGGCCGGTCAGGTTCCGGATTATGCTGTTGGAGGCGGAGAAACTTAAAAAACAATTTACTCCTGTTGATTATTATTACCCAAACCATACCCGGAATCATTTGGAAAGAGAGTTGGATAATTTGATGTCTGAGCCTTTGGACCCAAACCACAAAGAGTTGATTACTTTTCAAAAGCGAATAGTCAAGTATCGAAACCATGTTTTTACCTTCCTCTATCATCCAGATGTTCCTCCCGATAATAATGGTTCAGAAAGAGCCATCCGAAATGTCAAAGTGAAACAGAAAATATCCGGCCAGTTCAAGGTGTTTAATGCTGCTGAAAACTTTGCCATCCTGAGATCCATTATTGACACTGCCATAAAAAATGGACAAAATGTGTTGCCTGCTTTGAATGTCATTGCCGATTACAAAAGCTACTGATTAGTTACCTTATTTCTAATTTAGAGGCCTGTCGGCTTCGCAACGGTTGGGTTCACTTTGCAATTGAAGAATTGGTCCGGTATGGAGCAGAATATATGTCATAGCAGCATTCAGAAGCGGGTCATCTTGGTACTGCTGGCCCTGGTATTTCTTCAGGTGGGCCACTCCCAGGATAGAACAAGAGCAGACACCTTTGATATAACCGGCCACACTTTGCGGTTTCCGGATCCTCTGAAACCATGGCGATTCAGGATCGGAACAGGCATCCTCGTTGCACAGCCGCCAATGGACATTGTTGAAACCACGCTGCAGGCACCCATGGTGATGGTGAACATGAGTTTTGGGCTGCCCTGGAGATTTTCATTAGTCGGTGAAATA
>CAIYES010000251.1 GCA_903925275.1 uncultured Bacteroidales bacterium | reverse complement strand
TGCTCTCAACTGTGATGCTGTGGTATCCACACCAAGACGGGCTGCCGTTGGAGGAGCGCCACCCTGGGTCATAACAATGAAGAAATTGCCACTGGTGATATTTACATCGGGAATTGTAAAGGCATTCCAGCCAAAGGTGGTAGGCGTAACGGTAACAGCACTTCCAAGAGCTGTACCGGGCGTTCCCAGTGCTGTAGCATTATAAACCTGTACCGTAAAAGGAGCAAGTGCCGTAGGAAGTGTGCCTGAAGCATAATCACCGGCAGGGCCGATGTTCACGCTTCCGCCAACTACATTAACCGGATAGGCCAGCGGAGTGAATTTCATCGCATTCTGGTTGTCCTTTACTGCCCATACAGTTGAAATTTCCTGTTGTCCGTCATCATAAATGAGTTCATACCTGCCTACGGGAACTCCCCAGGAAAGGTTGACGGCTGTGGAAGAAGTGTTAAGTGCCGCAGTAAAAGGCTGATTTGGCGTATTTTTAGCTTCCAGCAGCGCAATATCACGGGTTGTTGTAACACCTGCTGTTAAAACAATGGGTGCAGTGGTGCTGTCGCTGTAACCGACTTTAGTAAAGGTGGCGGGATAAGTGCCTCCCGGCAAAATACTCAGTGTATAAAGACCGCCTGCAACTGAATAGGTAACATTGCCGTTAACCACAACCTTGGCGCCATTGATGAACGTTCCGTTGGCGGCATTGGTGACATGGCCGGTAAGAGTAGCAGGGATCGGGTTCATGCAGAAGTTGAAGGTTGTTGTAGTGTTTCCAACGACGGTTACAGGATTGGAATAATTTAAAAAGCCTGCAAAGTTGGCGGTAATGGTCTGTGGACCTGCATTGATGCCGTTAAGGGTATAAACACCGCCGGCCGAGGTAAGAACCGGGCCTACGCCACCGCAGCTTACAGGCACGTTGGCCATAACCGCGTTGGTGTAGCAGTTCCGTACAGTTCCGGTGAGGTTACCCGTCTGGAGGCCTTTGATATGCGCAATGTCCATATGGCAGTTGTTGCCGAAATTTGAGTTGAAATAAAATGCCAGGTAGAGCGTAGCCTGGCCCGCAGCGCCTGCAGGAAGGGTTACGTTTTCAATGATCCATTGCTGGGTAGCTGCATAACGCATGAAAAAGGTAGAGTTGGTCCAGGTCGTACCATTGGTCGACCATTGTACCGTCACGCCTTCTGTTGGAGTTCCGGAATAGCCCGGGTCAACCAGCCACGCAAAGTCAACCGTAATATTGCTGTAACCCACCGTTGAAACAGGGACGGTCCTCTTTAACCGGTTAGTAGCAGTTGAATAGTTAAATGAAAGAAATTCAACGAAACGGGTACCTTCATAGGGTGCAACGGTAGGCCAGGTTCCTGAGGTCGGGTATTGAAGGATGTTGGAACCAGCGACTACATCGACAGCCCAACCAGCCGGCGGGGTTACCCCGGAAGCTGTTTCCCAGTTTTCGGTGAATAAGGTCACCTGGGCTTTGCTTTGAAATGCAAATACCAATAGCAACGATACCATCAGTACCTGCAGAATCTTCGTAACATTTTTCATAATGTTAAAATTTTAGTTATTAATAAGTGAATAAAGATAATATGGGGATCAATTTTATAATTGATATATATAGAGAAAATCGTTTCATAAATAGCTCATGACAGGACAATAACATTAAACGACTGATAATGTTTATTTTATAAAAATAAAATCGTCAAATGTTTCCATCCTTTTCACCATGAGAGCAAATTTAAAAAATTTTATTAATAAAAAACAAATTATTTTTTGAATATTTTTAAGTTTTGGCTAATTCGTTAGTTGACATGCCGGAAAGAAACTTCGTTTATCGGATATACAGGGCTTCAACCTCTGTTAATAGGTAATTCAAGGACCAAGAGGAATTTCCAGGGGATTAGGTTTGAAATTGAGATCGGCTTTGTGAAAAAGAATCTTGAAAAATCACTGCAATCTTAAAACCCCATGGGGGTGAAATCTTTGTAGCACGAGAAAAGCGAACCATTTTCAAAGCCCCATCGGGGCGAAATGGTTGTTGAACCTGACGAAGCATAGCTGTTGAGATTATCAAACATTAAGACGAATAATCTATTTCGCAGCTACACTGCTCTGAGATTTACAACCTGTTATTACTACTACAAAGATCAGGCAGCTACGCTGCCATTTGAGGAGCAAGTGAAAACCCCTAGATTTTTCGCTTGATCCACAATGATTTCATAAATCTGTTCAGCACATCCTCTATCGAAGCTACCGCTTTTCTAACATGTTTTTTAACCGTCCGAAATCTGAAAAATTTTATACTTTTGCAATCAAATAAACACTTTCCATGTTTTTTAAGGACCCATTTCAGTCATGAAAATTTTCAAAATACACTTGTTTGCATTATTTTGTCTGGCTCTGCTGTCTTCATGCGGAACAGTAAACCATATTAACGGAAAACTGATTGTCGGTTCCTGGAAATTTGAGAAAGCAGTAGATCAAACCTCAGCTGAAGATGCTGAAGCTCTTTTGACTCAGCACAAGGCAGAAGAACAAACAAAATCGGTATCATCGCCAGATATTTCGAACGTCCCTGAGATAATACCACCGGTCAAAGAACCTCGTCCTGACAACAGTGTTTCCCCATTGTCCGCCAGGTTTCCGGATATGATTACGGCTATTGAGTTTAAAGAGGATAAAACCGCGAATCTGACTTGCCAGAAAACCATCAGCAGCGGCACCTGGAGTATGAATAAAACCGGTACGAAAATCAACATCACTGTCAGTGACACGAAAAAGATCACCCGGTTGGAACTTAGAAAAGTTGATTCCACTTCTCTGGAAATCAGTAATCCTGCAACAACAGAAAATCTTTATCTTCTTTACAGGAAACATTGACGGGCTTGTTCTATTTTTTTGCCCGGTTCCGGCAGGATTCTGAATACAAGCTGAACCCGTTGATTTCATTAAAAAGGATGATCCGGTATAATAATATTTATTTTGTACGTTAAAGAAACATTGAAAATTAATTTTTATATAGCATCACTATGAAAAACTCCGTCAGGTTACTTTTTTTCGTTATCGGTATAACATTTTTTGGGTCATGTTCGGTTTCGCATGTGAACAACAAACTTATCATTGGCAGTTGGAAATATGATAAAATCGGGCCCTTCATTTCAAACAATAAGAATGTCAAGGCAAAAACAGATTCCCTCTCCGAAGAACAAAGCCTGAATGAATTTAAAAAAGGTTATCAGAACGCCGGCAAAGATCAGAAGCGGGCGCTGAAAGAAACTATGTATTCCGGATTCTTATTTAAAGATGATAAAACTGCTATTATTTCATTTGGTCAAAAAGACATTCATACGGTGTGGAAGATGAATTCAAAGGGAAATAATATTGTAATGAAAGATACAGCCACATCAAAAAAATACATCGTTCACGTAGTTTCCGTTGATTCCATTACTTTGAAAACCGAATCCGAGGTTTTACTAGGAAAATTGCAGCGAAGTTTCAAGAAACAAAAATAACAGTTCCGGGTTATTTTACAACAGAGATCAGGAATTCCTTAGTCCTGTTGGCGGTATAAATCTTCAGGATATATTGCCCTGACGTGACATTGTCAAGTCGCAAGTTTGACTCAACCAAACAGGGTACGGAGGTTTCAGCGACTTTCATTCCCAAAAGGTTGAACAGTGAAAGGCGGGTAACGGGTACATCTGATTTTACCCTGATCCAATCGGTTGCAGGGTTTGGAAACACATGCAAATTCTTTTCTGAAATTCTGCCGGCTGAAGTGATGACATCAACCGAAACAGTATCAGAAGGCAGTGTTACGCTGCAGGCACTATTTACAATCCGGATATAATATTTGTAGTAACCTGCAGGAAGCATGGGGTCGGTATATGCGGTATCGCTCAACGGCTGGTTGTTCACCTTTATGAAATCTCCTCCCGAAGGGTTTTGCCTGTAAACATCATACAGGAACGGGTCGGGGGAAAAAGCCAGTTTTTTATCACCCATGGAACAATCATCAATCCCCCAGTAGTACCATAAACCCTGTCCGTTATTATCATCGGCATGCCAGGCGATGTCGACCACATCGCCAAGCCAGGCTGACATATTGATGATATAAGGTTCCTGCCATTGGTTATAACCGCCTGGGCCAGGATAAGGAGGCAGCGCCGAAAGATCCATTAAAGTTTCCCAGGTGTTTCCATGGTCGGTAGAGACTTTCACATAATAATGATCGCCATGAGATGATCCCTGGTAGGCCATGCTCCAGAATTTCAAATTACCGTTGACAAAAACATTCCGGGCAATGATCCATTCATTCTGGCGGTTATAATCCCAGAACAATCCTGCGGAATAATTCCCGGTACGTACGCCTATGGGTGAGCCTACTCCGGTATGACTCCAGGTGGCTGAAGGATTATGGATAGTCCTTTCCCATCCGTCGGGGGGAAATCCGGGTTCTTCAAAACCCTCCTGCAGAATCGATCCTCCTCCGTTGCATTGGGGCGGGCTCCAGTCCAACTGCACCTCATTTCCCAGGGCTTCACCCGTGAGGTTGGTTGCAGGAAGGCAGATTGCGTAAACATGGATGTTATCCACCTCCCAGCCCAATATATCGGCCGAGTTCGCACCGGATGCCCGGAAACGGATACGGAATCCGTTCCCCCGCACCAGGCTGATATCAATATGATAATTTGTCCAGGCAAGGCTTCCGTTGTTTTCAATTTCAGCTTTTTTATGCCAGCCATTGTTATAATAGGCTTCGACGATCATTTTCTCGGCGCCGGTTGCATTCCGGTCAGAAAGTTTAAGGTCAAAATCAAGCCAGATTTCTGCACATTCAAATGGCACTCCGTTTAAAGCCGGACTTTCGAGTGCATAGTTATAATTTACCTGCGGGGGCTGCCACCTGAAACAGGCAGTAGGTGAAGGCATACCTTCATTGGGGTCGACCACCCAATTTCCCTGCAAAGGAGTGAAGCGCCAATCATTATACGAGAACGCAATTTGGTCCCATGGTTCAAAGAAAGGGAGCTGGCGACCAAAATTAACGTTAATTTGTAGCGGGCCTTCAGGAAAACTTTCACCAAACTGGCCAGGGAAGCCATATGCCGTAAGATCGTACTTTGCTGAAACTTTGTACAAATAAGTCCCAGGTTCAAGACCGGCATCATAAAATGCAAGTGAATCAGGGTCGTTGATTTGAGCGATCAGACTGTCATCGCGGTAAACACTGTAGCCCACCAGCCCGGGCGGGGTAAATGAAGATGTATCGATAACCACTTGTGGTTTGTCCCAGGCCATGTAAGCCGTGTCCCCGAGGGGGTTTCCATGCAAGTTTCGCACCGGAAAAAGGAAATGCGAGGTAAAGCTTGTGCAGGCAAAACCCGAATATCCGCTCCCATAGAGCGCCCTCACACAAGCATTGTAAGTATGTCCGAACTGAACCTGGTTTTCCGGGATATGAAAGACATTTTCCAGGGTATAGCCACAGATAACATTTCCAAGGTAGAAATAGTAACCAAGGATACAGTTTGCCTGTTCCTGAGCCGGTTCTGAGGCGATGATGTCAATATTATCAATGTTCCAGTTGTTGATATCATAGGAGTCGATACCATAAGCCCGGAAGCGAATTTTAAAGGCAAGGTCTGAATATGCTGAAATATCGATCTCCTCGTTGGTCCATGGAAGATTTCCCCCGCTGTTTGTATAGTTTTTCAGGGTGTTCCATGCATTACCATCCCACAGCTCAACGGCCATCTGGTTCACAGTCGTAGAACCGGCATTGTCGAGCAAAATATCGTACTTCAGTTTCAGCAGGGTTGATCGCTCGCCGGAGATGGTGCGGCTGATGAGCGATTGGTTATAATCGGTTTGCCGTGGCACGGAGGTAAAAGTGGCACAAGGCGGCGGAGATCCCATGGTAGAGGACATCTGCCAATTAGCACCTCCAAGGATAGTCCATCCATTGGTAGTTAAGGAACCGCTGTTCCATTGTTCAGAGTAGAGTGGTTTTTCAAAGTGGGGAACATCCCAATGAGCCAGCAGACTGCTGTCGTTTACGACAAGGTTGGCGGGCGGCAGTTTAACCTGCAGCAAAATTGCATCCATGTTTACAGGTGCAGTGACCGAAACTGTCTGTAACAGGGTATCATATCCGAATTTGATCACAGTGAGTTGGTAGGTACCTTTCCATACATGCGGAAAAGAGACAATCCCCGTGGTATCGGTCAGCGCCGCATAGACGGTATCGGGATGGGCGAGGTTGACAAGGCTGAGCGTGGCACCGGCATGACCGTTGCTTTCGCAACTCGGATTTACATGAATAGTCATTGGGGCAGTCCAGCATTTTCCCAGGATATTTGAAAAGGTTACGGGTGACCATCGATTTCCGGTATATTGAGCTTTTACACCCCACCGGTAAGGACCGCAAGGCAGCGATGACCAGCTATTGTCGGTTACGGTGTTAGTCGCGGTGGCAGCCAGAAATGTCCATACCACAGGGTTCTGTTCTTCACCCTGACGGAGCCTGAAAACATTGTAAAACCCTGAAGTCGCCGGTTCATCAGAAAGGGAAACAGGGCCGCCCGGACCTTCACATTTTGCCCGCATCATGAAGTTGCCTGCGGCCGGCATCCAGGGACTGCTTCCGTTCACAAACTTAAGATAACTGCGAAATTGCGGGTTCGTTTCATCAATGGCGATTCCTGCGCAATTTGGCGGCGTACCTGCCTGGATCATCACCAGATAAAATGATCCGCTGCTGATCAATACCTGATAAGGCAGCGTAAATTCAACCCAGCCCAGCGTCAGGGGTGCAATAGTGAACGGACCGGCCACGAAATTGCCGGGCGCTCCTCCGGTACCCGTTGCATCATAAATGCTAACCTGGAATGGAACCAGCGGATTGCCGCCGGACGGATAGTTGGTTGAATTGCCGATATTGATGGAGCCTCCTGTTACCGTTGCCGGATAACCCACCGGGGTAAATTTAACTGCATTCATATTCCCCTGGGAACTCCAGATCGTGAAATTATCCTGGATTCCATCATCATAAAGCAGTTCATAATCGCCGGATGGTGCAGTCCATGAAACACCAACCGATTGAGGAATTGTGTCAAGCACTGCAGTAACCGATGCCGGTGCATTGAGCGCTTCCCACAAAACAATGTTCTGCTGTGAGGTAACTCCTTGCTGAAAAACTACCGGAGGCGAGGTAAAGGCGTCGAAACCTGCCTTGGAGCAATTTACCGGGAAAGTTCCTACCGGATCTACTGATAAAGAATAAATCCCGCCGGAAGTTGAATAGGTCGAATTGCCATTTACAACCACCTTTGCACCAACAACAGGGACTCCATTGGCCCCGTTGGTAATAACACCCATGAGAATAGCCGGCGTTGCAGGGGCTATTTCAGCATTCGTCCCTAAGGATAACAAGAGGATAACCGGCAAAAGTATTACATTTGCCAGATTCCGTTTGCAAAATTGAACAATCCGGTACCTCTCTTTATTCATTCTTCTTTTTGAACGTACTATTCATTGATAATGTTACAAATTTACATAAAATCTACTTTTTTTTACCACTTAGGCTTGTAGATAAGAAAAAATTTATAACTTTGCACTCCCAAATTTACCAACATCAATTCATTATAACATGTACGCAATCGTTGAAATAGCCGGTCAGCAGTTCAAGGTAGAAAAGAACGACGAGATCTTTGTTCACCGCCTCGATGGTGAACCCGGAACAAAAATTGAATTTGACCAGGTATTGCTTCTGGATAACGACGGCAAGATAAGTATTGGCAAACCTTTGGTTGATGGTTTTGCTGTGAGTGGCACGATCCTGGACCATGTGCGTGGCGACAAAGTTGTCATCTTCAAAAAGAAACGCCGTAAAGGATATGAGAAAGAATCGGGTCATCGCCAGGATTTCAGCAAAATACTGATCGAAAACATCAGTGCGATTGGCGAGAAAACTGTAGCAGAAGAGAAAGCAACAGAGGAATAATCAAAATAATTAAAAGTAATAATTAAAAATTTTAATTATTACTTTTAATTAGTAATTAGTAATTAATCAATGTATTATGGCACACAAGAAAGGGGCTGGCAGTTCAAGCAACGGCCGAGAATCACATAGCAAACGTTTAGGTGTTAAAATTTATGGTGGCCAGTTTGCCAAATCGGGCAACATAATCCTCCGTCAGCGTGGAACAGTGCATAACCCCGGGTTGAATGTGGGAATTGGTAAAGACCATACCCTTTTCGCACTCATCGACGGGATCGTGGAATTTAAAAAGAAAAGGAGCGACCGCTCTTTTGTTTCCATTCTCCCGATGGAAGAAACTGTCAATTAAAGCATTTCTGCACGCATCTGGCTTGCAAAGCATGATCTTTTGCGAACCGGCATGGGTTACCCCGTGCCGGTTTTTTTTTAGTGTTTGAAGGTTTTTCACTATTTTTGTTTATTAAACTACTGTTCTTATGCTTTCGCTGAATTACATCCGTGAACACGAGCAAGAGGTGATCGACCGCCTCGCTATAAAAAATTTTAATGGGACCGAAATCATCCGCCGGATCGCAGAACTCGATAACCAGCGCAGGGAAACTCAAAAAAAGCTTGACGACATTCAGTCGCAGAGCAACATATTGGCCAAGGAGATCGGTGTGCTATTTCAAGCCGGAAACGCTGCTGAAGCAACCCGGTTAAAAGAAAAAACCGGAGATTTGAAATCCCGGGTTAAAGAATTTGACGTTTTGCTCGAAACCATTAAAAAGGAGCTGGATGATATTCTGGTTCGCGTTCCAAACCTCCCCCATCCGTCAGTTCCTACTGGCAAAACGCCGGAGGATAACCAGGTAGTCATGCAGGAAGGGGAAATTGTGCCGGTTAACGCAAGCGCACTACCCCATTGGGATCTTACCACCAAATATGACCTGATCGACTTCCTCACCGGGAACAAGATCACGGGTGCAGGGTTTCCTTTATACAAAGGAAAAGGAGCCAGGCTCCAGCGGGCATTGATCAACTTTTTTCTGGATGAGGCGCTGAAGGCCGGGTATATGGAAGTTCAGCCACCCTATATGGTCAACGCCGCCTCGGCCTATGCAACGGGTCAATTGCCCGACAAGGATGCCCAGATGTACCATGTCGGTCTCGACGATCTTTACCTCATCCCCACGGCGGAAGTTCCGGTGACCAATATCTACCGCGATACCATTTTGAAAATCCAGGATCTTCCTTTAAAAAACGTGGCCTATTCAGCCTGTTTCCGCCGTGAAGCCGGTTCCTACGGAAAAGATGTACGCGGATTGAACCGCCTGCACCAGTTTGATAAAGTGGAAATCGTACAAATCGCCCATCCTGATAAATCCTATGAAATCCTTGAGGAGATGCGGTCGTATGTGACGGGTTTACTGCGTAAACTCGAACTTCCGTTCCGGGTGCTGAAGCTTTGCGGAGGCGACATGAGTTTCACCTCGGCACTCACCTACGACATGGAGGTTTGGTCGTCGGCACAGGCAAGATGGCTTGAGGTGAGTTCGGTTTCCAATTTTGAAACCTTTCAGTCGAACAGGATGAAACTCAGGTTTAAAGATGAAAACGGAAAAATGCAAATCCCCCATACCCTGAATGGCAGTGCCCTGGCGCTTCCGCGTATCGTAGCGGCCCTGCTTGAAAACAACCAGTCGGCGGAGGGAATTAACGTGCCGAAGGTGTTGAT
>CAIYES010000250.1 GCA_903925275.1 uncultured Bacteroidales bacterium | reverse complement strand
TATAAACTTATAAACTTATAAACCTATAAACCCATAAACCCATAAACCATTATTGATTTCCGCTGTAAGCATAACGATCATGAACAGCCAGCAGTTTTTGGAATTTCTTAATGATCCCGGGTCAACCAATGCCCGGAGCCTGTCGATTCTGGAAGATATTGTAAAACGATACCCCTATTGCCAGTCGGGTCACCTGTTGTATACCTATAACCTTTTCAGGGAAGATGATCCGCAATATCCTGCCCAGTTAAAAAAAGCAGCAGCCTACGCCGGCGACCGCAAAATCCTAAAAGCACTGATCGGGTTGGGAAAAAAGGGTGTGGTACTCCCCAAAAGTGTTCCCGACTTTCCCATTGCAGCAATGTTGACTGACGTTTCGGAAGTGAAGAGTCCGGATACAGCGCCCCTTGATCAAGTTGCTGCCCCTGCACCTCCAAAAATTGATCCGGTTCAGCCTGCATCATATTCACCGGAGCGTCTGACCCAGCAAGAATTACTTGCTATTGTTAAAAAGCGTCTTGCTGAGATTACTGCGGAGAAAAACCCGGACTATCTGCCTGATGTTACCAAAAAAGCACTGATCGATAAGTTTATTCTTGAAGAGCCAAGAATGTCAAAACCGAAAACCTCTTTTTTCAGTCCTACCGACAGCGCCATCAGAAGCAACTTTGATGATGAGGAAATAGTTAGTGAAACCCTTGCCCAGTTGTATGCCAAACAGGGCAATATACAGAAGGCAATCCATATTTATGAGAAATTATCATTGCTTAATCAAGAAAAAAGTCGTTACTTTGCATCCCAAATTAAAAATCTCAGTACCTGATTGTAAATTTGAAAAAAATCGTAAATCATAAATAGTAAATCCATATGGGTCTTTACATTTTAATCTCCGTCCTCATTCTGATCGTTTGTGTATTAATGGTGTTGGTTGTTTTAGTCCAGAATTCCAAAGGAGGAGGATTGGCTTCGAACTTTGCTTCATCCAACCAGTTTATGGGTGTCCGTAAAACGGCCGATTTCCTCGAAAAAACCACCTGGACTCTGGCTATTGCACTGCTTGTTCTGAGCCTTTTCTCAATATTTGTCATCCCTGATAAAAACATGGGGAAAGCCGATACACAGCAAAGTGAAATCCAAAAGCAGATTGACGAAAGTAAAGCCGCCCCCATCAAGGACTTTCAGTCACCTCCTGCCCAAAAGAAATAACCCTGCACAGGGTATTACCGGAGGTATATAATTTGTGTCAGATTGTCAGCACAATCTGACATTTTTATTTTTGCAGGGCTGTGAACTGAAAAATTGTCCAGATTTTCAAACTAAATTTCCTTTGGCATAAAATGTGACTTAATCGCAATACCTTCTTAAAAGGTAATATTTCGTAATGTTTAACTTTAAATTATAACGTAAAATGGCAAAAGTGAATATTAAACCGTTGGCCGACCGTGTTTTGGTTGAAGCAGCAGCGGCTGAAGACAAAACAGCAGGAGGAATTATAATTCCTGATACCGCAAAGGAGAAACCTCAGAAAGGAACTGTTGTAGCAGTTGGTCCAGGAAAAAAAGATGAACCCATGACCGTTAAAGTTGGTGACAATGTGCTCTATGGCAAATATGCCGGTACCGAAATCACCATTGATGGTGCGAACTATCTAATCATGCGCGAATCAGATATCGTTGCGGTGATCTAACCATCAATAAACAAGAAAAAATTAATTGAACATTCACAAAAAAACATAAAACAATGGCAAAAGATATAATCTTTAGCATAAAAGCAAGAGAAGCGTTAAAGAAGGGTGTTGATGAACTTTCAAACGCAGTTAAGGTGACCCTTGGGCCTAAAGGCCGCAATGTCATCATTGACAAATCATATGGATCACCCATCGTTACCAAGGATGGTGTTACCGTGGCAAAAGAAGTTGAACTGAAAGACCCTGTTGAAAACATGGGTGCCCAGATGGTAAAGGAAGTTGCATCCAAAACCAGCGATCTGGCAGGTGATGGTACAACCACAGCTACTGTTTTGGCGCAGGCAATTTTTACCACAGGTTTAAAAAACGTAACCGCCGGGGCCAACCCGATGGATTTGAAACGTGGGATTGACAAAGCAGTTACCGAAGTCGTGAAATCACTCAAGGAGCAAACCCAAAAGGTAGGCGACAGCATGGACAAGATCGAACAGGTTGCGTCAATTTCAGCAAACAACGACAGTTTCATTGGCAAGATGATTGCCGAAGCCATGGGCAAGGTAAAGAAAGAGGGTGTAATCACCATCGAAGAGGCTAAGGGAATTGAAACCACCGTTAAAGTTGTTGAAGGTATGCAGTTCGATCGCGGTTACATCAGCCCTTACTTCGTAACTGACACAGACAAAATGGAAGTCGTGTATGAAACGCCTTATATCCTTATCTATGATAAGAAAATAAGCGTTATGAAAGACTTGCTCCCGGTATTGGAAAAGGTTGTTCAAACCGGACGTCCCCTGATCATCGTTAGCGAGGATGTAGAAAGTGAAGCTCTTGCAACGCTTGTTGTTAACAAAATTCGTGGTACGCTGAAAGTTGCAGCCGTCAAGGCTCCGGGATTTGGCGATCGCCGCAAGGAGATGCTCGAAGACATCTCAGTTCTCACCGGGGGAACAGTTATCAGCGAAGAAAAAGGATTCAAACTTGAAGACGCTACTTTGCAGTACCTCGGCCAGGCCGAAAAAGTTACCATTGATAAGGAAAACACAACCATCATCAATGGCAGCGGCAAGAAAGATGAAATTACCGCCCGAATCAATCAGATTAAAACCCAGATCGGAACTACCACTTCTGATTATGATAAGGAAAAATTGCAGGAACGGCTTGCAAAATTAGCAGGTGGTGTTGCCGTAATCTATGTTGGTGCAGCATCTGAAGTGGAAATGAAAGAAAAGAAAGACCGTTTCGAGGATGCACTGCACGCAACCCGTGCTGCTATTGAAGAAGGAATTATCCCAGGTGGTGGTGTCGCATACATCAGAGCTCAGAAAGTTATAGAGAGCTTAAAAGGCGAAAATGAAGATGAAACCACAGGGATCGCTATTGTAAAACGCGCTCTTGAAGAACCCCTCCGTCAGATCGTGGAAAATGCCGGACTCGAAGGTTCTGTTGTTGTCCAGAGAGTTAAGGAAGGCAAAGACGACTTTGGCTTTAACGCTCGTACTGACCAATATGAAAACCTCTACCAGGCAGGTGTAATTGACCCTACCAAGGTTGCACGTGTAGCTCTTGAAAACGCTGCATCTATCGCCAGCATGCTTCTTACAACCGAATGTGTTCTTGCAACACATAAAGAAGAAAAACCTGCTATGCCCCCGATGAACCCTGGCATGGGCGGTATGGGTGATATGTATTAACCGTTAACAATTCTGTTCATAAAAGCCCTGAGCGATCAGGGCTTTTTTATTATAATTTCGCTAATATTGTAACATTAAAACACATGGATATGAGAACCCGTTTAAAAACACTCTGCTTCCTGCTGATGCTGAGCTCCGGAAGTTTAAATGTCTTTGCGCAACAGCTAACGCCTGCCTATAACCTTCCGATCGATCCGGAATCAAAAAAAATTACATATCGCGGCGTGGTTGATCAGGAAGGACCCAGCGATTACCTTTACAAAAAAGCCATCGATTGGTTTAGTTACTATTATGTGAATGCACAATCGGTGTATTCTCTTCAGGATAATGTAAATGGAAAAATTGAAGGCAATGGCAGGATGAGAATCTATTATATGGATGAAAAAGAGGGGATCAGACGTGACGGCGGACAAATTCTTTACCAGATCAGAATTGAACTGAAAGAAAACAGATACCGCTACACCCTGACTGACTTCACCCTGAAGGCAACCTCGCGTTTCCCCATTGAAAAATGGATGAACAAGTCAGATCCTGCCTATAATTCAAACTGGGATTCATATTTATACCAGGTGGATACCACCATGCAGCGTATCGTGAAAACGTTGAAGGAAAAGATGGCGCCGACCGTTGTGAAAAAAGATGAGTGGTAATACCAACCCTGATATAAGGGACCTTGCACGCTCAGAAATCGAACAGTTTTTTCTGCAGCATGGTGAAAAGAAATTCCGTGCAGGTCAGGTATATGAATGGCTGTGGAAGAAATCATGTCATTCATTTGATGAAATGACAAACCTTCCGCTCGATTCACGTCAGCTGTTGCGCGATCATTTTTCATTCCATGCAGCAGTGGCAGAAATCCGGCAAAAAAGTACCGACGGAACGGTGAAAACCGGTTTTCGTTTGCACGATGGACGTTTTGTCGAAAGTGTACTGATCCCTTCCGGAGATCGGTCAACAGTTTGCATCTCTTCACAAGTGGGATGTGCCCTGGGGTGTAAATTTTGTGCTACCGGACAAATGGGCCTCACAAGGAACCTGACAGTTGGTGAAATAATCGATCAGTTTACCGGGATAAACAGCGCACCGCAGACTCCTCCCCAAGCGGGGAAGGGAGTATCGGCAATCAGAGATCAAATTTCGAATATTGTTTTCATGGGTATGGGAGAACCTTTCCTCAACTATGAAAACGTGTCGGCGGCCATTGCGAAAATCACCTCGCCTGAAGAACTGGGAATCTCGCCGCAGCGTATTACCGTTTCGAGTGTGGGAATTCCCAGGATGATTAAAAAAATGGCTGATGATGATCCGAAATACCATTTTGCCCTTTCTTTACACGCAGCTACTGATGAAAAACGTGACCAGATTATTCCGTTTAACATGAAACATCCGCTTCGGGATGTTTCTGACGCATTGAAATATTATCATCAAAAAACCGGTAAACGGTTTACGATCGAGTATATCCTTTTTGGCAATTTTAATGACTCAATCGATGATGCAAAGAAACTCGCGCTCTTTTGCAGGAGTTTTCCCGTAAAAATCAACATCATTGAATACAATTTAGTTAAAAATTCAGGTTTTACAAAATCAACACCTGCTAAAACCAGCTCCTTTGTCGATTTTCTTGAAAAATGTAACATGGTGGTAAATGTAAGGC
>CAIYES010000249.1 GCA_903925275.1 uncultured Bacteroidales bacterium | reverse complement strand
GGCATAGGTTCTTTGAGTTCCCAGGTTATACTCATCGGTTTTGACCCATAATGCTCAAGATATTTTGCTTCACCGATAAACACAAAAGACATGGTATTGCCGTATTCATTATCATTTCGCTCTCTCACAAACAGAAGAATGGTTTTACCTGATTTTTCATGATGAATATATGAAAGACCTTTTCCTTTGCCGGGACGGGTGTTGTTTTGGGTTTGCAAATGAAACAAAGTATTCTCTATAGCTTGTATTTTCAAAGACTATTTTTGCACTATTTGAAACGGATATCCATTAAACTGATTTGAAAAAAGTTCCAAAAAATTTCAACAAACTGGTCTCATACCGATTATTTTGCTCAGATTTGGAATCTGGCTGTAAATGATGGTTAATAAGATCATCGAATTCGAACAAACTGATCACATCTCTCACAAATCCCAGGCACAACAGAAAAGACATACCGGAATGGGGTTTGAGTGTTTTCATCATAACTTTCTGTTCAGGTCTCAGGTTATGATAGGCCTTTATTAACTGCGTAGCTATTTTCGCCTTGCTAAACTTTACGTTTTCGCCCAAAATTGGAGAAGTGAAGCATTTTTGCTGAACTTGATCGAACAAGTTCCAGTTGTCATCCATGGTTACTGTTGAAGCCCAATTTTCAATTCCTTCAGCCATTCTTTTGATATCTTCATCTCCAATCAAATAGCTGCTATCAGCCAATTGGCTGAACAGGGTAAAAATTCCCAACGGAGGCGCGGTTTTTAAATTACTGAACTGTAATAATTCGAAAGCTACAGCTTCCAGCAAACGATTATTCCCAACTTCACTTTCGATTTTTCGTCCGCCAGTGGTCAGGAATTTTTCCAGGTAACAATTATCACCATTCCATTTTATCATTTTTTTGGTTTTTTTCAACCTTCTGATATCTTTTTCGATCGATTTGAAAAAAGTTGCCGCGTTCTCTTCTGTGAGGGGATATTGATCTTGGCCAAAAACCAGGGAATACTTTTCCCCAGAATATTTTAATACACCAAAATATGGTGTCAACTGATGAAATAGTGGCCGGTCTGGGGTTCCCCATTTTGTCTCGTAGAGCATTTCGAAACATTCGGCGAGCTGGTAACTTGGCAGATGATATTGTGTAATCGTGTTATAAGGCTCTGATCTGTTCTTTATAAAATGATAATGGTTTTTTCTGAAACCTGCCATCAGGAAGGAACTTTCATTCTGTGAAAGGAACTTGACCCTGAAATCATGTTCCAATATAACCTTCATAAAATCATCCATGATTGCATTCTTTTTTAACTGGTTTGGTTCATTTCAAATTTCACCTATAATATCCTTATAATACCGGTGAAAGGATTGGCGCTAGACACTGCCTGTTGGCAACCGGTATGCCATCCTTAGTATAACGCCAAGTGCCATTAAGACGGTCGATCATTGAACGAAGATAGGAAATAATTCTCGTTGACCTTATGTTAAGCTATTTTTTCGCAATGCCTCAACCAGGATGCTTTGCAGCCATAGACATCAGCTAATGTGCCATAAAAGAATATCTGCTTTTTTTATCTCAACAGATAGTCCCGACAAGTGTATTACAACATAGATTATGGCAAAGGCCAAAGCCAGCAATGAAATAATTTTCATCGCATTCAGCATCCTTCTCCTGTAATAGCCAACAAAATAGGCCAGTGAATTTAAAACTTTCATAGGTTATGAATTTGGTTAGGATTAATTTACACGGATATTAAATTGTTCATCAACAGGTGTCATGTTGCATTCATTGACGATAAAACTGTTATCTGGTTTAAGGACACATTGGATGAACGATTTGTTGGCCCTGAATTCCATGGCCTTTACAACTGCATACTGAAGATCCGGGTCCAGCAGGATCATGCAGGGCAATAGTTGATCCCCATTTTCATGGTCAACCAGGCAGCATTCGTCCAGGTGTTTAACCCTGTCCTTCTCAATAATAATTTTACCGATAAGATACCGCTTGGCGAGTTCGTATTCCGAGGCTGCATCGGCAACCGGAAAGATGATCGCCTCCGTGATTTGTTGGTTTT
>CAIYES010000248.1 GCA_903925275.1 uncultured Bacteroidales bacterium | reverse complement strand
CTGAAGTCGACAATTCTTAAACACATCATTAAAAGAGAACCTGGCAGGCAATTTCCGAGAAGAACAAAGAAAGGTGCTTATAGAAAATATAAATAACATATTATGTTAGCACCATTACTTCAGGAGAGGGGGCCGGGGGGTGAGGTGTTTTTGCCAACGGGCCGGGGGATAGGTGAGTTCTGATCAAGAGAAACTTCCGGGGGGGGAAGGGAATTTCAGATTTCAAATTTCAGATTTCAGATTTCATTGACAACCCCCAATTTTTCGACAAGTGACGAATGACAAGTGACTGGTGACAAGTGACTAATGACAAGTAAGGTCATGAAGTCTTTTTCCCCACCTTAATGAGCCAATTATCAGGGCTTCGCCAATTCCTGATTCATTTTGGCAACAACCTGTTTAAACCTTATCAGGTCCTTCGGATCAACGGGTTTGGAAGGTGGTGATTCAAGTTTCAACGGATCGGTTGGGCTTCCGTTACGATATACACGGAAATCAAGATGGGAGCCGGTCGAAAGTCCGCTGCTGCCAACATAACCGATCACTTCGCCCTGCTGAACATGCGTTCCTGACTTTATTCCCTTCCTATACCCTGATAAATGGGCATAAGTGGTGGTATAGGTTGAATTATGGCGGATGCTTATGAACCGGCCATAGCCGCCATGAAAGCCTGCTTCGGCCACGCGGCCTTCCCCAAGTGCTACAACCGGGGTTCCCCGTGGCGCTGCATAATCGACGCCAAAATGCGGACGTGCAATCCGTAGGATCGGGTGCATGCGTGACCGGGAAAAACGGGAACTGATCCTTGAAAATTTAAGCGGTGCTTTCAGAAATGACCGCTGAAGGCTCTGTCCATTCTGATCAAAGTAAACACCTTTCGCATCCTGGTCAAAATAGTAGGCATAATAATCCTTCCCGGAACTATGAAATTTCGACGCCAGAATACGGTCGATCCCGATCATCTTGTTATCCACAAAAATTTCTTCATAGATCACTTTGAAATTGTCGCCTTTTTGTAACCCGTAAAAATCAACAGTCCATGCAAACACATCTGATAACGCCATTCCGAGATTAACATCTAATTTATTCTCCACAAAACAGTTCCACAATGAACTCTTGATGGTTCCTGTGGCTGTCTTAACTAGTCTGGTGACTTTTTTCTTGTCTTTGTATACCTTCAGTGAATCCCTGAAGTCATATACCACAAAATCGATCGGATTGATTTCATATATAAAGTAACGTGTCTGTTTGAGCGAATCCTTTGAAAATATCCTGGCATATCTGTTTCCGGCTTTTATTTTCCTGACATCAAAGGTTTCCCGGGTCTCCTTTGCAATCCGGTCGATCATTCCATCAGTTACAAAGGCAGTCAGTATTGAGGATAGGTTTTGGTTATTTGCCACCGAACCATAAACGATATCGAGGCTGTCGAGCGGGATTCCGTATGCTACCGGAGGGACCTGGACAGGGGCAGCAACAGCATTTCCGGAAGGTGTTTCCCGTTGATAATAGAGTAAAATTCCTATGGCTACGATGCTGATAAGAACAACGAAAAGCGCGACAATTGCGTAAATCCTGAATGATATTTTCATCATTGATTAGTTTTTCAGTACCCGGTCCAACACCGCTTTCCCATGAGAGGGCAGGAGGCAGGTACTAATCGAATTGTAATTTGATCTGCACGATTTCAGGCCGGTTGCCCAGCCTGACCGGAGGCCCCCAGGTGCCGAAGCCGGTGGAAACATAAAAGTGTGTCATTCCGGTTTGTTTGTATCCGCAGCTTATTTCGTACATGGCCGAAGTGATGTAATTGAATGGCCATAATTGTCCGTGATGTGTATGTCCCGAAAGTTGCAGATCAACCCCTTGTTCCACAGCCTGTTCCAGGTTAAATGGCTGATGATCCATCATCATGACAGGATAGCTGCGATCAACCTGTTGCATGATATCAGCAAGTTCCCTGCGTTTCTTCCCCGTAAACCGTGATTTGTCACGATCATCACGACCCACAACCCAAAATCTCCCGTCGACCAGCACAGCGGTATCCCGCAACATGGTTATGCCATGTTCGCCAAGATATTTTACAGCTGCTTCGGCCCCCCCGATGTATTCGTGATTTCCTGTGATGGCAAAGACGCCGAATTTTGATTTTATTCCGCCAAGATTTGCCCCCAGATTGTTTTTTATCACCGGAGCCAGATCCTCATCCACAACATCGCCGGCAAAAAGCACAAGGTCGGGATGGAGTGAGTTAATGGTGGCCACCAATCTGTTGGCTTTTCGTTTGGCAATCAGGGTGCCGAGGTGAATATCCGATGCCATGACGATGTTCAGCGATTTTTCTCCGGCCACAGTTTTTGAAATGTGAAGCTCCAGTTTTTTAATCCGTGGGTTGCGGGCATTGATGAAGCCGGCCACTACCGCCAGTGTAACCAATCCGATGGAAATAAACAAAGTAATCAGTTTTGTTTTCTGATAATCTACATAAATGGCCTGGGGAAAGATGTTGGTAAAATGGTTGATTAATTTAGCCAGATCGATAACCAGGGCGATCAGGATAAAATAGAGCATGAAGGCTAGCCAGAATGAACCAATCCAGGTTATAACACCAGCAAAACCGCATGGATATAACCGTTCCAAAATGCGGGCGGTGATAAAAGT
>CAIYES010000247.1 GCA_903925275.1 uncultured Bacteroidales bacterium | reverse complement strand
GTGGCAATATATACAGTCTGTTATCTTCACTTTGCCTGCCTCAAAACTTATACAACTGTTTGTGCAGTTTGTTTCACATACTTTGCAACCAGAGCAATAAGCAGCTTTCCTGAACGCTTGCCGGAATATTTTCCCCCATGCTGGGTTTTCTTTTATTGCCTGTTCAGAAACAGAAACTATAAAGCCCTGCGTTGATTTCCTTAGGAATTGGAAATAAATAACTCATCGTATTATGGTTGAATTTAATATTTTACCATGCTATCTTCAATTCATGATATCACAGGGAATAGTAGATGCAATTAAAATTAAATTCGAGACGCTAAAAGCGGAACTTGATGAGAGAAGCAGGCGATTGTGGGCTGCGGCTGAAGCTAATTCATTAGGTCATGGGGGCGTAGCAGCTGTTTCAAAAGCAACAAGAATAGCAGAAAGTACAATACGAATTGGCAAGCGTGAGATAGCAACAAATATTAGCGTCAAGAAAGCTGACGGGATTCGAAGAGTTAGAAAAAAAGGTGCTGGTCGAAAACTATTGGTCACAAAAGACAATGATCTTATCGTGATGCTTGATGTTTTAGTAGAGCCATCATCCCGTGGATGCCCAATGTCTCCTTTAAGATGGACCTGCAAAAGTACAAGAAAATTAGCCAAAGAGTTGTCTGCAAAGGGGCACATTGTTAGCCATGCCAAGGTTGGGCAACTTCTTGTTGATTTAAAATATAGCCTACAAGGCACCCAAAAAAGATTGGAAGGCAAATCACATCCAGACCGGGATGCTCAGTTTAAATTTATCAACGGCAAAGTGATTGAATTTCAGAAGTATGGTCAACCAGTCATTTCTGTTGATGCTAAAAAAAAAGAATTGATTGGTCGCTTTTCTAATGGTGGACGGGAATATCAGCCCTGCGGGAAACCTGAGAAAGTTGAAACATATGATTTCCCCAGCATGGCAGATGGCAAAGGGATTCTCTATGGCGTTTATGATATGACAATGAATCAAGGTTGGGTAAGTGTTGGTACTGACCATGACACTGCACAATTTTCAGTAAATACTATCTATCAGTGGTGGTGCCAGATGGGAAGGAATACCTATCCTAACGCAAAAGATTTGTTGATCACCGCTGATGGTGGGGGTAGCAATGGTTCTCGCAATCGTTTGTGGAAAATAGAGCTTCAAAATTTTGCGTATAAAACCAAACTTGATGTAACTGTTTGTCATTTTCCGCCAGGAACAAGCAAGTGGAATAAAATTGAACATCGAATGTTTTCTCACATTACAAAAAATTGGAGGGGAAGGCCTTTGACAAGTCATGAAGTCATTGTCAATTTGATAGCCAATACCACAACAGATAAAGGTTTAAAAATTAAAGCTGGTTTAGATGATAAAGAATACCGTACTGAAATCAAAATTTCTGATAAAGAATTGAATTCGATAAATTTGAAAAGAAATGACTTTCATGGAGAATGGAACTATACAATTCTATTTTTACAAAACCAATGAGTTATTTATTTCCAATTACTAAGCGAATCGAGGCAATGGTGTTTTTATATTTTATAGCCCTGATGGTGGTCAGTTTGATTGAACGGCATGTAAGAAAACAGATGGTGACCGACAATATTGAGAAGCTC
>CAIYES010000246.1 GCA_903925275.1 uncultured Bacteroidales bacterium | reverse complement strand
ATTATCCCCTTCTCCATTCTGATTTTGGCCTCTTTTTCGACAATATGGTATATGCCCTATTTAAGTATTATTACCGGGAAAGGTCATTTCTATTTGTATAGTGTGCTTACAGGAATTAAGGCTATATTCTTTGCTACTTCAGTATTTATTCTACTGAATCCAAAACTATTAGGATTAGGGGCAGTTGGTCTTGCAATCAGTAATTTAATAGTGGCAACTTTTGAAGGATTGCTGTATTTTTCTGTCGGCAGAAGGATAGGTACACTAAAAATTAATTTTCAGAACCTGATGATTGTTGGGTTGGCAATTTTAGTTGGGTTTTTGTTTTTTGTTTTTATCCCTTTCATAAAATCCTTGATGGGACCTTGGTGGTTGATAATTATACTTCCATTTTTTGGAGTTGTATATGGTTCGTATTTTGCAACAAAATTGCTAAATATCGAGCAGGTAAAAACAATGATCGGTGCCTTTAGTCCAGGGGCATTGACCAAATATGTTAAAAATGAACTTAAAAAATAATTATTGTGCTTATGAAGGATTCTAAAATATTGGTTATCGGAGGAGCCGGCTTCATTGGAAGCCATCTCGTTTCAGAGCTGTTAAAGGAGGATGTTGGTGAAATAATTATCTATGATAATTTCACAAGGGGAAAAATAGAGAATATCAAAGAATCCCTATGGGATCCAAGATGTAAGGTTTTTCCATTGGGTGGAGACATCAGGGACACTGATATTTTAAACACTGCCATGCAAGGCGTGGATTATGTTTTTCACCTTGCAGCAATGTGGTTGTTGCATTGCAAAGATTTCCCCAGAACAGCTTTTCATGTAAATATTGAAGGAACTTTCAATGTTTTGGAGGCATGTGTAAACAACAAGGTTAAAAAACTAATCTATTCTTCATCGGCATCTGTTTATGGCGATGCGGTGGAGGTTCCCATGACTGAATCGCATCCTTTCAACAACCGGAATTTTTATGGAGCTACAAAAATAGCAGGAGAGGCCATGTGTACTGCCTATCACGACAGGTACGGTCTTAAGGTTATTGGCCTGCGGTATATGAATGTTTATGGTAGCGGGCAGGATCAACATGCCGCTTACACTGGGGTAATTCCAATAATGCTCAACAAAATTTCTTCAGGTGAAGCACCTGCAATCAACGGTGATGGAACCCAATCTTATGATTTTATTTATGTAAAAGATGTTGCAAAATGCAATATTGCAGCGCTAAAATGCAATATCGATCATGGATACTACAACGTTGGAACTGAAGTTCAGACAAGTATCAGAGAACTTTGTGATACAATCCTGGAGCTGAAAAAAAGTGAATTAAAAGTAACATATAAACCGTATTCTGCTGATGATGCCAGGCAATTTGTTCAAAACCGTATCGGCAGCAGGCAAAAAGCGGAAGCGGATTTGGGATTTAAGTATTCTTATGACCTCCGGAAAGGACTAAATGCTTTAATCGAATGGAGAATAAATAACGGTATTGATCTACAATAATATTAAACTGAGATGAAAATTCCATTAATTAAACCGTTTATTAACGGGGATATCAAAAAAAAAGTTCTGGAAGTCCTCGAAGGTGGGTTCTTAACAGAAGGCGCTGTTACAAAAAAATTTGAAGATGTTTTTGCTAATTATGTTCAGGCAAAAAATGCAATTGCTGTCACTTCCTGTACCACTGGTTTAGAAATTGCGCTTAGAGCATTGAGTATTGGTCCTGGGGATGAAGTGATTGTGCCTGATTATACTTATCCAGCAACTGCAACAGTAGTTACCATCGTTGGTGCGCACTGTGTAATTGTTGATGTGGATGCTACAAACATGCTCATTAACTACGATGCAATTGAAACAGCCATCACACCAAAAACAAAAGCCATTATACCGGTTTCACTATTTGGTAATCCATTGGATTATAATAGGTTAAACCATATCAAAGAAAAATATAACCTTTTTATCATCGAAGATGCTGCCTGTTCATTAGGGGCAGAATACAAGGGAAAAAAGGTTGGATCCTTTGCCGATATTTCCGTTTTTAGTCTGCATCCAAGGAAGTTTATCACTACAGGCGAGGGTGGCATGATCACCACTGAAAATAATGATTGGGCAGATTGGTTGAATTCATATAAACATTTTGGAATGGCCATGAAAAATGCATCCAGGGAAGGAACACAGTTTGATATGGTCGGTACTAATTACAAACTCTCTAATGTTCTGTCAGCAATTGGTTTGGGACAAATGGAGCATATTGATGATCTTCTGACAAGAAGAAAACTCCTCGCCGGGCGCTATAATGACCTATTGGCTGAATTTGTTAAGATTTCATTCCCAAAAATAGTTCATGAAGGAATGCATTCTTTCCAATCTTACTGTATTTTAACTCCTATGAGAGATAAAATCATGAACACGCTCAGACCTCAGGGAATCGAGGTGCAAATAGGAACATACGCTTTGCATTTGCACCCGGCCTTTCAAGACAAGCGCTACTTTACCCTTGCAGGTGATATGAAAGGAAGTACGACATCTTTAAATAATTGTCTCACACTTCCATTGTTCCATGATTTATCCGAAATGGAGCAGGATTATGTGGTTAAGAAAGTAACAGAACTTTGTTGATATGTGTGGAATAGCCGGTGTTTTTAATCTTGATGGCAAGCCATTTTTATTGAGCAATCTCGTCAGGATGGCAGAGGCAATAGCACATCGTGGCCCTGATGATGAAGGCTTTTTTGTTAAAGATAATATTGCCCTGGCCCATAAAAGGCTTTCCATACTTGATATTAGTCGAAGAGGTGCCCAACCCATGACTTCCAAAGACAGCAAATGGGTCGTTGTTTTCAATGGTTGCATCTACAATTACCTCGAATTAAAACAAGAGCTAAAGGCCAAAGGACATACGTTTGTTTCAACAACAGATACTGAAGTTATTGTTGAAGGACTTTCGGAATATGGTCCTGATTTTTTTGAAAGATTTAACGGAATGTTTGCCATTGGTGCTTGGAATACTGAAGAAAAAGCACTTTACTTAAGCAGGGATCGTTTTGGTGTTAAACCTTTGTATTACTGGTTTAATGGCCGCACACTTGTTTTTGCATCTGAAATAAAAGCAATCATTAAACATCCTGATTTTATTACCGAGATTGACTTTGGTGCTTTAAATGAATATTTTACTTTTCAGAATCTGTTTTCCTATCGTACACTTTTCAAAAATGTAACGATGCTGCCTCAGGCAAATACAGTTCGTATTGATGCTCAATCAAAATTTGTTAAACATCAATCCTGGTGGGATTATGATTTCTCGGAACCCAATGAAAATATGACTTTTGAAGATGCCCGGGAAGGTACTTTGCATTATTTCAAGCAGGCAGTTGTCCGTCAAATGATTGCTGATGTTCCGGTAGGAGCATATCTTTCAGGTGGGATGGACTCAGGTTCAATTGTGGCAGTTGCCTCCCAACAGGTAAAAAGGCTCTCTACCTTTACCTGTGGTTTTGATATGTCGGCCGTTACGGGTGTGGAAGCCAATTATGACGAAAGACGGGATGCAGAGATGCTGGCCAATTATTTCAAAACCGAGCAATTCGAGCAGGTCATGAATGCAGGTGATATCAAATGGTCTTTGCCAAAAGTAGTCTGGCACATCGAAGATTTAAAAGTTGGTATGTCTTATTCCAATTATTATATTGCAAGGCTTGCTTCTAAATTTGCTAAAGTCTGCTTACAGGGTACCGGTGGAGATGAATTGTACGGAGGGTATCCTTGGCGATATTACCGTGTTTTTGATAGTGTTTCGCGGCAGGATTTTTTTAATCAGTATTACGGATTCTGGCAAAGGTTAGTTCCTGATCAGGATAAATCGAAACTGTTTACGCCTGAAGTTTATAAGCAAATTGATTTGAATGAACCTCGTTCAATTTTTGAACGAGTGTTCACATTCAATAAAAAACTGAAATACAATACACCTGAACAACATATTCAAAATAGCCTATATTTTGAAATCAAGACTTTTTTACCCGGACTTTTAATGGTGGGTGATAAATTAGCCATGGCGAGTGGATTGGAGGAAAGATTTCCATTTCTGGACAATGATCTTGTTGAATTTGCCCAAAAAATCCCGGTTAGACACAAGCTTGCAAATCTTGAGCGTATGAAAAAAATTGATGAAAATGAGTTTCGTGCTAAGAAAAAGCTATATCAGGAATTCACCGACGGAAAAAATGTACTCAGGCAGGCCATGTGTTCATTAATCCCGATAAGTGTGGTTAATCGAAAAAAACAAGGCTTTTCATCACCTGACGAGAGTTGGTATAGGGGAGAAAATGCAGATTATGTAAAAGATTTATTGGTCAATAATAAAACTGCTTCAGCTGACTTTATCAATCATGCATTTATAAAAAAAACAGTAAACGAGCATCAAAAGAAAGGCATTAATCATAGATTATTGATTTGGAGTTTTTTGAGCTTTGAATGGTGGATTAGATTATACTTAAATAAAGAGACAATAACGCCATGAGACTTGAAAAAAAAATTATTGATGCAATAAAAAAGTTCAATTTAAATTTGAAAGGTATAAATGTTCTGACCGAAGCTGCAACCGGGAATTATGTGGTTACTCCTGTTATTGCTGCTGTTGCAGGAGCTAATGTATTTGCTTTCACAAAGGATTCGAAATATGGTGATACCGATGAAGTTAATTTTCAAACAATTAATTTATCAAAATCCCTAATAGTTGAAAAACAAATTAAAATTATCACAAACTTTGATGAAGTTGACTTATCTCAAATTAACATCTTGACTAATACAGGCTTTTTAAGGCCCATAAATAAATCATTAATTGATAAACTTAACAAAAACTGTGTGATACCTCTGATGTGGGAGCCTTGGGAGTTTCGACCTGAAGAGATTGATATAGAAGCTTGTTATGAAAAGGGGATTAAGGTTTATGGCACAAATGAAGCAGATTCTCGTCTAAAGACCATGTACTATCTTGGCTATATTGTTTTGTATTTCTTACTATCTGAAAAACGATCACCGTTTAGTTCAAAAGTAGTACTATTGGCAGATGACAAATTCGGCAATCCAATTGCTAATGTTTTGAGGCAAAATCAATATGAGTTTGAATGGATATCTGATTACAAAAGTGGAAAGAAATTCTCATCCGACTTTGATGTTATTATATGTGCTGAACACAGCAACAACGAATGTTTAATAGGTAATGATGGATTCATAACAACTGAATTAATCAACCATGATACATTAATAATTCATATATCTGGATTTGTTGCTATAACCGATATTTGTTGTAAAAAAATACCTGAAAATCCTTCAAAATTTGGAAAAATGAGTTTTACAGCAGATTTTGTTGATAGTACTGCAGTAATTGATTTGCATACTGCAGGATTAAAAGTAGCAGAAGGTATGCTGTACGCTAAGGGATTAGGACTCGAAGGTATTAATTTTAAACATTTCCTAGAAGCAAATTATAGTGCATTAGCTTTTGGTGATCCAAAATTCTGGTAAATTTTTATTATAAAAACTCAGAATATGATGTGTATTTAGAGGAGAAATGGAGACAATGCAAGTTCAACTGAATTTGAATAGTTCCTGGATAATACCTTCACAATGATTCCACTAAGTTCCATTGGCCTTATGAGAGGAGATAAAAGATTTAGTAGCAATAACATTCTAAATAATCTTAAGCGACGTGAAGTTGATTATATGAACTTAACTAGGTCTCAATAAACACAGTTCTTAGGCAGAAAATCAGATCAAGGAATTAAAATTACCTACGGGATGGAAGAATTCTGCTTCAATAAAATCCATGAAACAGGTTTTGCATTAAGATTGGTCATAATTGCTTATAATTTTATGAGTCATATGTGAAACTCAATTACGATAATCAATGTAAAAAATACGTTATTAACACTATAATTTAACTGCATTGCTAACGGAGCATATATGGTTGCAATTAACCGGCAATAGAAACTCATGATGGCAGTTTCAGGAAAAAGAGAGATTGCATTGACAGTCTTTTGTGAAAATTAATGCATTAGATCAGAAGAAGCAATTTCCACCACATAACCTGAAAATCATCATAAATGTTTGATAATAATCTTAATCAATCATTATGCTTTGATAATTAGTTGAAAAACCATCAATGAACTGTTCTTCAATTTATTATTGTAATGCAAATAAAAACGTTTTTTAACAAACAACATAATTGACATGGGATATAAAATTGGATTAATTGGTACAGGTTATATGGCTAAAAAACATATAAGTGTTCTTGAAAAAATAGAAAATGTTGAAATAGTTGCCATTTTATCAACAAATACAAGTTTATTTGAAGCAAACGATATCGCTCAAAAACATAATGCAATCGTTTATACTAATCCTGATGAATTTTGGGTTTTAAATTTTGATGTGGCTGTAATTTGTTCTCCTAATAGATTCCATTTCAAACAAGTCAAAAATGCCCTCTTAAATTCAAAACACGTTTTCTGTGAAAAACCTGTTTCTTATTTTGAAAAGGAAATTATTGAATTGATTGATCTATCTAAAAAAACTAATAGAAAAGTATATGTGGGTATGAATTGTAGATTTAGAGATCAGTTTTCATATGTTTATTCTTTAAAAAGAAGAGTAGGTGATGTTTTTTTATTTCGAGGTAATTATGTTTTTAATTTAAGGAAAAGTATCATCAACAATGAAAAGAAATGGATGCAGGATGAGCCACAAAATTTATGTCTTTTTTTACATGGAGGTGGAATACATTTATTGGATCTTATGCTATGGTATTTTAATGAACTACCTGAAATTGTTTTTGCATTATCTACTTCAAAATCT
>CAIYES010000245.1 GCA_903925275.1 uncultured Bacteroidales bacterium | reverse complement strand
TCTCCCCATGCATCAAAACATAATTGGTACCACTTCAGTTGAAAAGTTTATGATAGCTTCAAATTTTCAGGACTCGGTTATTACTCAATTGGAAAATTTCCTGACGGACTACGATGTTTGGATTTGTCCGGAAAGTTCAACAACTGCATTTAACCATCATTCCCCGAGTAAATCTTATGGAGCCTTTAATATATATAATGACCCATTACACGTAAATGGAAACAAAATTCACTATTATATGGCTACACAAGCATATACAATACCATTTGCTTTAACCGAATCTCCGGTGCTGGCAATGCCAATTGGTCTTAGTTGCCAACATTTGCCCATTGGTATTCAGATAGTTGGTAAGAGGTATGAAGATTTTAGATTATTGCAAATTGGGAAAACACTCAATAAATATATTGATCGAATTGAATATCCTTTAAATAGAAACTGAAGGAAAGAATGAAAACGAATATTAAAGTAAACTTTCCTTCTGAATATTTCAAAGTGATCAAACCGGCACATCATTTTAACATCACCTTCCCACTGTTTTTTTGACAAGTATTCATGACCGTGTTCAAGTATTAATTATTTGCTATGTTATTACCTCTTCCAGGTTACAGTGCCGCTCATTCAAGGATTTTTCCGGCAAATCTTCAGTGCTAACCTGAAATATGTCTAAAATCAAACAATAAATCCACATTTTAACGTTAAAAAAATATGCCAAACAGAAATCCACAACATATTTTAAATACCTCCTCCAATCTTTTGGGATTTTGTCTTATCGTGTTAACTTCACTTAAAATCTCAAAATATAACGAGGTGACAAAAATCGACGAACTCACAGGAATTGCATGTATTATGTTGATTACATGCAGTTTATTCTCATTTTTGTCTATGCGCGGATCACAGGATAAATTCATTAGTTTGTTTGAGGAAATTGCTGATAAAATTTTCATTGTCGCTTTGCTTTTCGTCTTTCTGATTACATTTCTCATAGCTTTTTCACTAATGTTCTGACCGGAACGAGATAATTTTCCTTATGGAAACTGGGTGTTTTTTAAGAATAAACAACAGAAGCCCACGCACCTTACTCCAAATCCTTTATAAGGTAACTTCCTGAAAATATAGTGTTACTGGACTCCAGCAGGAAACGTATTGTTAACGTACATTTGAACAGGCTGTAGTTGCGAAATCATCTAACTATTATTTAGATTAAGTTAGAATGCTTTTATTAAATTTGCAAATTATAAAGTAATCATGCTCCTTCGCTTTTTTTCATTGATGCTTTCAACCTATTTAATCTTTGGACAGATTGGGGTTGAATTAACCTTGCATCATTGCATGGGGCAAACTTCATATACTATTCTTGGTATTGAGTTTCACCAAACCTGTACCTGCGATCATGGCACCGATGGAGGAACTGATCATTGCTGCCATTCAGAAAAAATAGCCTTGAAGGTCAAAACGGATGAACCTGTTCCTGTTTCATTGATATTTGTATCACCCCCATCGTATTCATTGGCATTGATCGTACCTTTTGAAAGCATTAATGAATCTGCATTTGTAACTTCCCCTTTTTCAATCAGGTATCCGGAGAAGTCCCCACCCGGTGGTACCCAACTCCTCTATATTCTGGATAGAACCCTGTTAATCTGATCCATCACGTGATTTTTATCTTTTATACTGGATCAAGAGGAATTTCCGGGGACGGGGATATCAGATCTCAGATTTCAGATCTCAGATTTCAGATTTCACATCTCAGATTTCAGATCACAGATTTCACATCTCAATTTTCACATCTTATCAACATTGTTTTATATCAATAGAAATCATATAATATTCATTCAGATGAAAACCAGAACAATTTTATTTCTTACCGTTATTTTTATCACCAATTCAGTGTTCGCCCAGATACCCAACAGTGGTTTTGAAAACTGGACCAACCCAAACGGATATAACATCCCGGATAATTGGGGAAATTTAAACCCGGTCACCAACTCTACGGGTATTTATACCTGTTTGAAAGGTACCCCGGGGAGCCCCGGAACAGCATACCTGAGGTTGATCTCTAAAGCCGTTACTGGCATGGGTGTTCAACCCGGCATTGCTGTAAGCGGTGTTTTGAATACCACTACTTTTCAGGCTGTTTCGGGATTTGCTTATGCAGACCGGCCGGTTTCCCTTAAAGGTAAATGGCAATTCATGGCAAATGGTTCTGACAAAGGTTACATTTCCTTATACCTTACAAAATGGGATGGAGCACTAAAAATGCGTGACACAATCGGGGAGGTCAAATATCCGCTGCCAGGAATGGTAATGAGCTGGCAAAGCTTTACGCTGCCAATATCTTATAGTAGTTCAGAAATACCTGATTCAGCAATCATCATCCTTTCTGCCAGTGGCACTATTCCTGTGGCTGGGAGCTACCTCTATGTTGATAATCTTTCGTTTTTCGGAAGCACGATAGGTTTGGAAGAACAGTCAAATCAAGAAGGATTGATGATTTTCCCTAATCCTGTCATCCAAAACAAGCTGGTGGTTGATTGTAAAAATCGTGAAGTTAAAGCAGATCATGCTGATATCATGGACCTTCATGGGAAAGTGATTTCCAGGAAAGAGATAAAAAATCAGTCTTTCCCTGTTACGGTGGATGTATCAAACCTTCATGCCGGTTTGTATATCCTCAGGATAACCTCCCCTACTGGATCGTTTGGAAGCAGGTTCATCAAGCAATGATGGCTGAGGGTACAGGGAATAAATGACAAGTGACAAGTGACAAGTGACAAGTGACAAGTGACAAATGACTTTTTATAAACCTTTAACTTTTTAAATAATGAAAACAAAATCATTGATGTTATTAGTATGCTTGCTGTTTTTTAGCATGACCTCTATTTTTGCCAATGTTGCAAAGGCAGAAAAGATCAAAGTTTATGGCAACTGCGGGATGTGTAAAACCAGGATTGAAAAGGCTGCCAAATCGGTGCAGGGTGTGACCAAAGCAACGTGGGATTCAGAAGATTTAATGTTGACTGTCACTTATGATGACACCAAGACCACAACCCTGAAGATCGAAGAAGCTGTTGCAAAGGTTGGACACGATACGGATGATGCCAAAGCCACTGATAAAACTTACAATGAATTGCCCGGCTGCTGCCAGTATGATCGGCCAGCTAAAAAATAATTTCTAAAGATACTGTAAGGGTTTATAGCCCGCCACAAATAACGTATACGATGAAAACTTTATCTGCTCTGGTTGTCTTTGCGATTTTCGTGTTCATCATTCCCTGTTCGCGGGCAGCCAATGCAGTAAACATCATCCAGGCACCGGCAGGGAGCCTTGTTCCCGACGTTGTAATGGATCAAAATGGCATTCTGCACATGGTATATGCGAAGGATCAGAATGCATATTATATCCGTTCGACTGACCAGGGCGCGACTTTCACACAACCGGTGAAGGTCAACTCTTCCGGAACGGTGGAATACAACATGGGCGAACGGGGCCCGAAACTATCAGTCGGCAGTGACGGTACTATTCATGTTGCGTGGATGGACCACTGGTCGGCAGGTGTGAATGTGCATGCCCGGTATGCCCGCAGCCAGGACGGAGGCAATACATTTGAGACGCTCAGGTCCATTTCTGCAAGCCCCGGTGTTGACGGGGTAACCGTCGCGGCCGACGGCAGCAACCACGTTGTCGTTTTCTGGCACATCATGGTGCCTGTACAGACACAGGTTCCACAGGCTACCTGGCTGCATACGGCCAGGTCTGCCGATAATGGCGACAGTTTTTCCGTTGACGAGAATGTGCTGATCAGCAACCACAACGGCCTGGCATGTTCCATGTGCATGACCCGGGCAAGGTTTGGATCGGATGGCATGGTATATCTTGCCTTCAGGTCGGGGGAAAACAGCATCCGTGACTTTTATGTGCTGAAAGGAAATCCGCTCGAGAATAATTTCACTGCTGTCAGGGTGAACAACGATAACTGGAATATCAACTTTTGTCCCATGGTTGGGCCGGAACTGAAAATCGGAGGCGATGGCAAACAGTACTGCGCATTCATGTCTGATTACCATGTCTACTGGGCTGTTTCAGATCCGGCAGTAACTTCCTTTACGAAACATGTAGCCACCCCGCTGAATGAAACGGATGAGATATTCCCTACCGCCATTGCAAATAGTGCAGGAACCGTATTGTTCGTATGGCAGGTCGGCCCGATGTCCGTGTCGGACAGCGCCACCGTAAAATGGGCACTTTATAATGCCGACGGATCGTTCACCGGCCTGCAATCCACCGTGGGAAGAACTTTTTCCGGTACAAAGGCAACTGCTTTTACCGGGTCAGACGACAATTTTTATGTCGTGGTGAATACTGACTTCCCTGTATCAATCCTCCCGGTTCGGGATCATCGGGCGATCTCCTTCTTCCCGAATCCGGCCAATGATTTTATTACCCTTCCCGCGACCTTCGGGAAGGCCACGATCCGGTTTTATGATCCATCCGGCAAAATCGTTTTGGATAAAATTGCATTCCCGGGAAAGCCTGTTGATGTCAGCAAATTGAAACACGGCACCTACGCGATGGAAGTGCGCACTGACCGGGCCGGTAATTTCAGCACCGTATTGGTAAAAAAATGAAAAGACAAGAGGGTTTGTTCTTGATTATTTCATTGTCTTCAATTTGACTTTCTGTTATTGTGGTCACAGCATTCCCGGGAGTAAAACCAGACTCCCGGGGTTTCGTCACTCGAATATGCAATACATCGTGGGTAACAGTGTAATGGACTCTATTTTACCATGATGGTTGATACTTTCCTACTTTTTATACAAAGTCGTTAAAGCAGCTTCATATCTTCCGGCAACTTCTTCCCAATTGACAACATTCCAGAATGCTTCGATATAATCTGCTCTTTTGTTTTGATATTTCAGATAATAGGCATGTTCCCAAACATCAATGGTAAGCAGTGGAATTCCTTTTTTTTCAGCAATATCCATTAACGGATTGTCCTGGTTCGGCGTGGAGCAAATAACCAGGTTGCCTTTATTATCAAGACAAAGCCATGCCCAGCCGCTGCCAAACCTGGTTTTTCCCGCTTCTGAAAATTGTTTTTTAAACTCCTCAAAGGAGGTAAATGTTTTATCAATGGCTTCTGATAACTTACCTGTTGGCATACCACCTCCATGGGCTTTCATGCTTTCCCAGTAAAAGGTATGGTTGAAATAGCCACCACTGTTGTTTCTTACGGCCACAGGCTCTTTGCTGATATTCCTGAAAATCTCCCTGATGGTCATCGATTCCATAGGGGTATTTTTGATGGCGTTGATGAAATTGTCATAGTATGCCTTGTGATGTTTGCTGTAATGTATTTCCACGGTAAGTTTATCAATGTAAGGTTCAAGGGCATCATAAGCGTATGGTAATGGTGGCAATTCAAATCTGGTTGGTGTATTCATGGTATTTTGTTTTTCAGTGTGAATGGTTGATTGGTTCTTCTTTGTTGGATTTTTCGGAAGTTCCTGGGTTTGCGCTGTCAGCGTGTATTTCAAACCTGGAAATCCAAACATGATTAAAATGGCAATCAATTTAAGTTTACTCATTGGTGGCCTCCTTTCATTAAGATTATTAGTAAAACGGTGCGGAATTAAATAAAACTCATTCTTATAATAAATATTTTCCGGCAATGATCGGTTAAATGCTTTTTTTACTTTTTTACGACCTGGATAGAGGTTGCCCAATCACAAATGATCTGTGCCTTATCTTTGGTTGGAATTGCATCAGGATTTTTTTCCCTGAAACCTTTTGGAGGCATCTTGCCTTTTGAAACCATTTTGCACATGTCTTTTGCTTTGCCGGCTTGTTTTTCGGGTGAAAATTTGTCCCAATTTGAAATATTCAGATGCATCATAGCCATTCCATTTCCACCTTCTGCATGACATTTCACACATGATCTTTCGGCTATTTTCATCACATTTGATGATATCGGCTTACTTACTTTACCGTTGTTCCGGGAGGGCAGCGATGGTTGGGCCGGTGAATGGTTCATGATCATTGAGGCAAGGAATACAATTCCTACAAATGCAAAAGTGATGGTGATCGCTTTTTTCATAATTAGATTTCAAAGGTTAACAATAATTTATCATGGTTAGCTAATTGGGCTGCATTGGAGGTTTTTCTGACATTTCTATTTTCTTATACCCCAGAAATCTTTGAATGCTCGTTGCTGCTTTTCCATATCGCGATTAAATTTCTCTCTGAACGAAAACCATTGGTCTCTTTGCGCTTCATTAAAACCTGCCAGGTTTTGTTTCATTTCCCTGTTTTGTTGCTCTAAATCGGCTAATTTCCTTTCGTCCCTGACCCTGACTTCATTATTTTCTTTTGCTATCCTTACCTTGAATTCAGCAATGTTTTGTTCATTAGCCTGGATTTTTGCTTCGGCCGCTTCTTTGAATTGCCGGATAGAATCTTTGATCGCCTGATTCAGTTCCTGCTGTGCCTGTTCTACCTGGTCCTTTGCTGCATCAACTTTTTCATTTGCTGCATCAACTTTATCATTTGCGTTTTTCACCTTTGTAGCCGACGATTGGCAACTGGTAAATAGTGTTCCTGCCATCAACAAGGCAGTGCCGAAATTGAAAATTGCTTTTTTCATGCTGTCTGGTTTTATGTTTAATTTTTTTATGAATGGTTTTTGTGAAAAAATCTACACGGCTAAATTATGCCTCAATTTTTGCTGAACCGTTATATAACTTTTGAAATAAGTTACATCATTCACACATTCCCTGAATGACGCGCGAAAATGGAAATCAGAAAACATCCTTGCTTCCCTTAAAAATCTGGTTGTAAATAAATGCAATGTCATCAGGAACGGGAAGATGATCGAAATTCTTGCTGAAAACCTTTAAACAAAATACGCTACCTAATAGGTTTTTCGCTGAATCTTTTTTTTAGCGATTTCCGAAGGAATTATTTTTCCTGAATTCCAGACGGCATAAGCGTGTGTAAATTCTGCACCGTACAAAACCAGCATGGAAGAATAAGAAACCCATAGCAAAATCAAGATGATCGAACCTGCGGCACCATATCCTACACCAGGGTCGGCTTTTGAAAAGTATAAACCCAAACCAACTTTTCCAATCTCAAAAAGAAAGGCAGTAAGGAATGAGCCGATCCAAACATCATTCCATTTGATTTTGGCATCCGGAAATATTTTGAACATAAGTGCAAACAATACTGCAATAATCGCATTGCTCATGAAAACGTTACATAACTTTGTGAATAGGTTACATCATTCACACATTCACAGAATACTGTTTTCATTGAATTTTATCAGGTTTATAGAATATTAAAATGATCAGCTTTGTTGGCATGTAATCAAGTTTACAGGGGAATGATGCATCTCAGATCTTCCAGGTTATAACATCAATTATTGGATGATTATTTTTAAATGCATTTATTCATATGTTAATAATTTCTATTTT
>CAIYES010000244.1 GCA_903925275.1 uncultured Bacteroidales bacterium | reverse complement strand
CGCCCAGCAGTACGACCAGCAGAAGCTTGACAGTTTGTTCAGTAAATGGGGAGAGGTTTATTTTAAATGTATTCTTCAAAATCCTGAGGATGTTCATTTTCTGACCAGGGTGATCTCGATTTCCGATGTTAAAGGCAATGAGCTTTTTGCCTATGCCAACCGAAAGGAATTCAATGCTTTTCTTCAGTATAATTTAAAATTCACCATTCTTCCTCATTCGGGAACAACGCTGAGTGAAAGTGAATTGAATCCTTATGGCACGCAGGATAATCTCCAAAACATACATACATGGGATTTTTATCCGACCTACGAACAGTATATCAGCTATATGGTTGGTTTTGCAACGGAATATCCCGAAATCTGCAAACTCGACACGATTGGCACTACCATACAGGGACGTTTGATGCTTGCAGTTAAAATCAGCAGGAATGTTAATCAGGACGAAGCAGAACCACAATTTCTTTACACTTCATCCATACATGGCAATGAAACTACCGGTTATATATTGATGCTGCATCTGATTGATTATATGTTATCTAATTATGGGATTGACTCTGCGGTGACACACATGGTGAATACAACGGAAATTTTGATCAATCCGCTTGCAAACCCTGATGGGACATATCATGGAGGCAACAACTCCGTGTTAGGTGCAACGCGCTTTAATATAAACGGTGTTGATTTGAACCGCAACTTCCCTGATCCCAAAACAGGTCTGCCTTCCGACCCTATCCAAACTGAAACACTGGCCTGGATGGCCTATGCAGATATGAATCATTTCACTCAGAGCGCCAATTTTCATGATGGCGTGGAAGTTTTTAATTACCCGTGGGATACTTACTCAAAATTGACTGCCGACGATAACTGGTGGAAATTTGTAGGGCGTGAATGGGCAGATACCATTCATAAATATGCCCCGGCGGGGTATTTTACATTTCAGAATAATGGAATCACCAATGGTTGGCAATGGTATGAAGTGAACGGTGGCCGGCAGGATTATATGAATTTCTTTCACAATTGCCGTGAAGTAACAGTTGAATTATCCGGCTATTTTTTAATTCCTCCCAGCCTTTTACCGAATTACTGGAATTTTAACTACCGCACGTTTCTTAACTACATAAAGGAGGTCAATTATGGCTTCCATGGAATCGTCACTGATACAGTCACCAACCAACCGGTTGCCGCGAAGGTTTTCATTACCGCTCATGACCTGGACAATTCAGAAGTTTACTCCAGGCTGCCAACCGGATTTTATGCCCGGCCGATCCATGAAGGAAATTACAACGTAACCTTTTCAGCACCCAATTATTTTTCCAAGACCATTTATAATGTGAATGTTTTAAAAAGGGCTACCACTGTTCTGGATGTTCAACTCAGACCTCTTACGTACGGATTACCAGACAACGTTGTCAATTCACTGATTGTTTATCCGAATCCATCCGATGGTAAGTTTCGGATTATGCTACCTGAAAACCCGGTTAACGCTTCAGGTTTTGTCCAGGTTATCAACACATTGGGTGCCGTTGTTTACTCGTCAGTTTTGAACATTGAAAAAGGCAGCAATACTGCCGAAATCGGTATCCCGAACCTTCCGGAAGGTTTCTATGTTATTAAATACAATTCAGGAAATCGAATCTACTCAGATAAGTTGATAATTAAAAGATAGCACCCAGGATCTTGCTATAACCGCACTCCGATTCCGAATACAATTCTGAATAAAACCAACAACAAGATCGTTGTTGCTATCATGGTTACCCTGATTTTTATTACCCTGGGGTCTTCATCGAAATACATATCCTGAAAGCTGACACTGCGTATGAGCAATGGAATAAGGAGTAAAATTCCTGTTGCATTCAGCGTAGCATCAAAATAACTGAATTCGGGAACCTTTAACAATAAAATGACGACATTCCCCAGTAAAAATGGGATAAAAAACTGGTTGATGATGAAGCGAAGCCGGTATGACTTGCGCAGATCATTAAAATAAATATTTGCCGAGAATAAAAAGAGCTGGAAGAGTAACAATCCAAGGGTAAACATGGCAACAAATACGAATATTGACAGAATTACCTTCCCGGTATCCATGACGAACATGTAAAGGATTACAAATCCAAATCCTTTTCCCATGATGGCACCGACTAGAAGTTCTCCAAAAAAGCGTGTCAAAGCATGAAAAATCATCCATAAAACCAGCAACCGCAATATTCCGGTTTCTGTTACAACAGTTACGTAAAGGATCAATAAAAAGATCGCTAAAACCAGCATGGATATCGGACCGGCGCTAAAAACACCTGATACCATATCTGTTGTCCAATCAATACCCCGGATAAGAAAATCGACGTCATTAAAATACACTACAACAGGAATGTCGAAGAGGTTAGCAGTATATGCTGTTACGAACAGGTTAAAGCTGTAAACAAAAAGATAAGCGAGGAGAAATAGAAAAAAAGAATTTAATGAAATTATCTGAAAGGTTCCTTTCGGAAATTCATTTTTTACATTTCCATCCTGTTGAGGCAAAGAAAAAAGCGTCCCTCTTCTTGCAAGAAAGCGAATTTTGCGATATGCAATATAAAAACTGTTTTCAGGGG
>CAIYES010000243.1 GCA_903925275.1 uncultured Bacteroidales bacterium | reverse complement strand
GAAAAAAGGGCAAAGTTGGTACAAACCCGCTCTGAACTGGAGCGCTTCCAGATTTCATCCAACGACTTCAACTGCTCCATGCGGCTGAATGACTCAGACGGGAATGTCTTCACCACCAGCTTCACCCCTGGAGTTAAAAAGGTGATTGATTTTCTCAAGTCATCATTCGATGCAAGCATTTCAGAAGCTGAAGAGAAGATCAGCTTCTGACCTTTGGTCAAATCTGAGATTTCGGCGTTCAGGCTTAGGCCTGAACGCTTTTTTTATGGTCGTAAAGGCAAAATAATTCGATAGCTGGAAACCATTGATAAGCTTAGATCTTCCACGGCTAAATCAAGCCATTCTATAATTTTACTTTACAATAATCGGCTCGAAAAAAAACCTAAATTTACAAACGCTACATAACTATAGGCCTTTACATCATCCAAAACCATGAAAATCAGGTTAAATTATTATGTAAATAGGCTAATTCCATGGCAAAGCCAGCAAGAAATAAATCTTGGTAAAATCTAAAACAGATTGAATCAGGTCAACTTATAAATCTTGAAAATGAATGTTTAGAAGTTTCATCCAACCAATCATTATTAGTTCAACTAAAATGCTTTATTTATCAAACTACTTAAATTACAGATACTGGTAACAATGACCAACGACCAACTCAAAAAACTCGAAAACGACCTGTGGGCTTCAGCCAACTCCCTTAGAGCTTACGGTGGCTTGAAGGCCGCCGATTATGCAGTTCCGGTTCTGGGTTTAATCTTTCTCCGGTTTGCCGACAATAAATACACCCAGTTCGAAGCAAAAATTTTGGAAGATCACAAAGCCGATAAAGGCACCCGCATGGAACGGACGATTCAATCTATTGCCTTGGCCAACTGTGGGTTCTATCTGCCTGATTATGCGCGTTATGATTACCTGTTAAATTTACCCGGCGATCAGAGTATGGCGAAGGCCCTTCGTAAAGCGATGGAAGGCATCGAGGAATACCAAGATGAAAAGTTTAAAAACGTATTGCCCAAGGAGGCCTACTTCGATATTGAGAAAAAGAAAGCCGACATTCTTCCGCAACTGCTAAAGTCGTTCTCAGATATCCCCAAAGACGCTACCGGTGACGTGTTTGGAAAGATTTATGAATATTTCCTGGGTGAATTCGCAATGAGCGAAGGCCAAAAAGGGGGTGAGTTCTTCACCCCGACCTCTGTTGTACGGTTTATCGTTGAAGTAATCGAGCCTTATGCCGGTAAAATTTATGATCCGGCCTGTGGTTCGGGCGGTATGTTTGTGCAAAGCGCCAAGTTTGTCCAGGAAGCCAACCACGACCTCAGCGATATCTATGTTTACGGCCAGGAGTATATGGGCGAAACAGCCCGTCTGGCCAAGATGAACCTGATGGTGAACAACATCCGCGGTGAAATAACAGAGGTTAATTCTTACGAGGGCGACCCTTACGACAGCCTTGGCAGGTTTGATTTTGTAATGGCCAATCCGCCGTTTAACGTTAAATCAGTCAAGGAAAGCACGGTAAAAAACGATGCACGGTTTTATAAATACGGGTTGCCAAAAAACAAGGGTAAAAACACCGACGACAGCATCACCGATGCCAATTACCTCTGGATTTCCCTGTTTGCCACATCGCTGAATGAAAAAGGCAGGGCCGGTTTCGTGATGGCCAACTCGGCCTCCGATGCAGGGAATTCGGAATACCAGATCAGAAAAAAAATCGTGGACAGCGGCATGGTCGACTGCATGGTCTCGATGCCATCCAACATGTTTTTTACGGTTACCCTGCCTGCAACTTTGTGGTTTTTCGACAAGCAAAAGATGAACTCCTCCCGCAGCGACAAAATCCTTTTTATCGATGCACGGAACACCTATCACCAGATCAACCGCGCGCAGCGCGAATGGACGGAGGAACACATTCAAAATCTTGCTGTCATTGTCCGACTTTACCGCGGCGAAACCGGCCGCTATCTTGAACTGATAACCCATTACGAACAGCAGGCTGTTCAAAGCATCCAAAAATTACCTGCCTTTTTCGATGACTTTCACCATAAACTCACAACAGGGCTTGTTGCGTTAATGCAATACGCCGCTGAAAGCAAACGCAAACGCAAAGCCGAAGGACAGCGAAAATTGGCCGAAAGCGGTTTGATGCATAAACTCGAAGAATTCTCTTTCCAGGAGGTTGAATTGCCGTCGTTCGGCTGGCATCTGGATTTGCCAGTCGACAATACCGGCCAGCTGGACTTTACAGAAATTTTGGCCGCTTATAGCAATTCCTTGAAAGATTTAGATGCCAGCCTGAAAATGCAAAAAGATCGCTTTGCTGAAATCTGGACTGAGGCCGATAAACAGCTGAAGGTGAAATCCGATAAAAGCTGGGCCGAACTGGGGCTGAACAACCTTGTCAAAGCTATGGATGAGTTGCAGCAAACCTGGAAAAACGCCATCGACCAGGTTGTCTATTGGCATTCCAATATGCATTGGTTGCAAAGCCGTTTCCCCGAAGCGAAATACACCGATGTGGTTGGACTTTGCAAATTAGCTGACAAAAAGGAATATGCCGATGAACAGGATTATTCGTTGAATGCGGGGAGGTATGTGGGGGTGGGTATTGAAGGTGATAATATTAGCAAAGAAGAATTTTCGCTAAAAATCATTTTACAAAAACGAGAATTAGATAATCTTACAGAGCAATCGAATATGTTGTATAAAAAAATTTCAAAATCATTAAATGACATGTTGGGATGAATTGGGAATCAATATCTATTGAAGCAATTAAATCAAATTCAAAAAATGCGCTTGTTGGTGGTCCATTTGGCTCTGATCTTTCTGGTATACACTATGTTGACTTTGGTATTCCTGTAATTAGAGGGATAAACTTACCGTTTGATAGCACATTTAACAATTCGGATTTCGTTTTTGTAAGCGAAGAAAAAGCCAATAAACTTTCTGCAAATACTGCATCCCCCGGTGATTTAATATTCACCCAAAGAGGTACGTTAGGGCAGGTTGGAATTGTACCATATGGCGCGTTCGATAAATACATCATCTCGCAAAGTCAAATGAAACTCACCATCGACATAACAAAAGCTGATCCCCTATTTGTATACTATTATTTTAGGACAAAGGAATGTTTAAAAAGAATTGAAAATTTAGCGTTTTCATCAGGTGTCCCTCACATTAATCTAGGAATATTACGCAAATTTGAAATACCCTATCCCCCATTACTTATCCAGCATAAAATTGCCTCCCTACTCTCCGCTTACGACGACCTCATTGAGAACAACAAACAACGAATCAAGTTATTGGAAGAAATGGCCGAGGAAATTTACAAAGAATGGTTTGTGAGGTTGCGGTTTCCGGGGTTTGAAACCAGTGCATATTTCGAAGGAGAAGGCAGCGGAAGTTCAAATTTTATGCAATGTTCACTGCCGATAGGTTGGGAGAAAGTAACAATTATTGAGGCATTTGAAATCCTTGGAGGTGGAACCCCTTCAACTGAAATACCCGAATTTTGGCAAGAAGGCAAAATAAACTGGTTTTCTCCAACAGATATTACAGGATCAAAAAATATTTTTTTAAACAAGTCCGGAAATCAAATTACTGCATTAGGGCTTAGTAACTCTTCAGCAAAACTGTTTCCGGCAAAATCCGTCATGATAACAAGCAGAGCAACTATTGGTGCTATTGGTATCAATATGACAGAAGCAACCACAAATCAAGGATTTATCACCTGTATCCCAAATTTAAACTTCTCCTATCCATATATTTATGAATGGGTTAAATCCAATATTAAATTACTCGATAGTTATTCAACTGGAGCCACTTTTAAGGAGATTTCAAAAGGGGTTTTTAAGAAACTCTTTATCCTAAAACCAGACGTGGTGATTATAAAAACATTTACAGAAATAGTTGAACCAATCTTTGATGAAATGAATATTTTAGGCCAGAAAAGCGAAATTCTTCAACAAACCCGTGATCTATTATTACCGAGGTTGGTATCCGGGGAATTGAGCGTTAACCATATAGTTGATGAAAATACTACAAACTAAATACCGTAACCTTTAAGACAAATTTCATGGAACGTGAATGGGAACCATACGAATATGAAGAATGGTATAATTCAATTAATTGGAATGATTACATTGACTTAGCCGAACAATTGAACTTTGATTGGAAGGATACAAAATGGTTAAATGAGATGCTAAAAAAGAATCCTTCATGGAAACAAATAAAAGAAGCTAAAAAGGTAGTAACAGAAATTAACGTTGAAATTGGAAATGCAGAGTTTGACAAAGATTATAAGCCAGAGAATGATAATGCAGAGATAAAACATCTTACAATTCGAGTTGCCTGGCATGATAATAAATGGGATGGAAACATTTGTAAAGATCCTGCCAACAATACATATTGTATTGGTTATCATTCCTTGCTTTCAGAACGGTTGCGTAAAAGAAAACAAACGGAGTTGGAAAGTGATGTAAAATATGCTGGTCAATCAATTTCAAAACTATATAATGATACAAACTATCTTCCGCCATGCTTCTGGTCCTCTAATGCTTTTGGTTCTGAAGATCTAAATGTTGTTCATGATAACCCTGCTGAACCAGAACTACATAATCTTAAAGAATTATTACCAAAACATTCGGTTTTCTCATGGCCTTTTGCAGTCGCTTTTTTAAGAGATCAAAAATTGATAAATGTTGAAGGTGCATATCCCAAAAATCTTGAATCGGTAAGAATACCTCATTTTCAGAATAAATTAAAAGTTGAGGAAACTCTTATATTCTTATATGCTAATTACGACAATCCCATTTCAGGTGAAGATCAGGAATATTTGGTTGTAGGGGTTGGATTATTAAAGCAGAAAGGTAATGTCACAAGGTTTAACGGACAGAATGAACTTTTTGAAAAGAAGGTGAAAGTTGAATATCCAAAAAATAAAAACTTTCCTAGAATTAATTGGGCATTAAGATATACTATAGATTGGCCTGAAAACTTTGTACGGCTTCCATATCACGAATATTTAAAAGATGCCGAAGAAACCCAGAATTATGATAGGCTCGAAAAAATGAAAGTATCAATCTCAGAACCCGAGCTGATTCATAACTTCAAGTATGTAGCAATGGATATTGATGATGATGCCTGTATCTATATACTTTCCAAAATCAAACATAAACTGTCCTTAATAAAAGATGATGATATTGTTCCTGTAGCGGATATCAATAAAGATTTAAAAAAATTAGATGGCTTTATTGGCATGGCCTGGGATAAAAGAGGATATTTACCAGGGCTGAACAGGTTATCCCGCTATTTGTTACAACACAGAAAAGATGAAATAAATTTCATACCACTGTTCCATGATATACTCCGCTTTGATGAAGACCCAATTGAATCTTTTAAAACGTTATTGAAAGATCCCAGGATCAACCCTGAGTGCAAAAAATACAGTTCTATTCTTGAGGAACTAAGAGATTACATTATAGTTAGTCTCGACATTTCTTTAGATTCGTTCCTCCACTTGGCAATGTTAAACCTGACAGAGTATCAATTTGAACGAATAATCTCTGGGGAAATACTTGTAGATGGCAGGGTCAGTCTCGAAAAAATATGTAAGAACCCATATTTATTATACGAACAATATTTTCCTCACAACAAAGACAACCAGCATACTGGAGAACAAGAGGATTTTCCAATTGAGTTATTCAAAATTGACATTGCCTATTTTCCAAACACGAAATACGTAGCGAAATTAAAATTACAAAAAGAATTTGCTAATACTGACAAAAGGAGGATTAGGGCATTAATCATTAGCCATTTAGTAAGCCTGGAAAAATTTGGTCATTGTTTTGACAATGCCGTGAATATTGAAAATGCCTTAGCAGATAATCCAATATTTTATAAATCAAATGAAGAATATAGGCTTCCTGAAGATTTTCTATCTAAAATTGATTCAGAGTTTGAAGCTCATTTAGCCGAAGAGTTAGAGATAATTGAGGAAAACAATACCAAATATTTTTATTTAAGTAAAATATATAATGCGGAGCAAGTAATTTCAACAAAAATAGCGGCATTGCTTTCAATGGAACCCTTATTAGCAGATTTTGAAGATGCAGAAAATTATATCAACAATTCTTCAACGAAGCTATCAGGAGTAATAACAGACTTCGATCCTGAATTATTTGAAAAGGAGAGAAGTCTATTGTTTGAAAACATTTTCAAACAACGGTTATATGTTCTTACGGGAACACCGGGTTCGGGTAAAAGCTTTGAATTATTAAAGATTATTACCGAATTTAAAAGAAAAAAGGAAAAATATTTATTGCTTGCGCCAACTGGTAAAGCGGTATTACGGTTAAGTAGTGATCCCGAATTTGTTGATATCAATGCGATGACTATCGATAAATTCTTATATTTATATGATAACAAACCATCCGAAAGAGAAAAGGAATACAATAACATCATTATTGACGAAATGTCAATGGTTGATTTGCTTAAATTTGAGAGACTTCTAAGGTGTTTAAATTTCAACAGACCTTCCTTTAACAGATTAATCTTGGTGGGCGACCCATATCAATTACCACCTATTGGTTTTGGGAAAGTTTTCATTGATATTGCTAATTATATTAAATATAAGGAGGAATTTAAAGATAACTTTATTCAACTTGAATCCAATTGCCGTCAGACAATGGATCCGGAGATAGTTCATTTTAGCAAAATTTTTTCCAATTTAAACATAGACTCAGAGGATATCGAAAATAGGATTTCATCTGGTGGGAAAATTTCCACAAATGGGGGGTTCCATGTTTGTTATTGGCAAGATGAAAAACAATTGCTAGAAGAAGTTAGTAATAGGTTACATCAATTAGGAAATACAGAGTGGTCAATAAGTCAGATAATTAATAGTCTTTGGAGCCTTAGTGAAGATGGAAAAATAAATTTAAAATCCACCAAGCAATTTAATATAGATGGATTTCAGATAATAACTCCATATAGAACAGGTTGTGGTGGTAGTGGAAAAATAAATACCTTTTTCCAAGAGACGATCCGAAAGGATGAACCTTTCTTAAAAGCCCATAAGTTAGCTTTTAAACATACTGATAAGGTAATTCAAACAGTTAATGTCTATGAAAAAAAAGAACTTGTTTTGTCAAATGGTTCAATGGGATTAGCATATAACGATGGGAAATATAACATGATTTTCCCTGAAAACAATTTTGAACATTTATCTTTTAAGGACAGCAAGTTAAAACAAGATAATTTGGAGTTAGCATACAGTATTACAGTTCATAAATCACAAGGAAGTGGTTTCGACCATGTATTTGTTATTATTCCTAACAGAATGACACTTTTATCAAAAGAATTATTTTATACTGCCCTTACTAGGTCAAAGAATACTTTAACCGTTTTTATGCAAGGTAATCCAACTCAAGATTTTAATGATACCCTGTTTGAAAAAATACTTTCCAAATCTTTTACAGAGACAAGGCGAACAAGCCTACTTGGGTTGCCTTTTTGGGATTACTCACTTGAACCAGAAAAAGGTGTGTTTGTTCAATCTAAAGTTGAATACATCATTTACAAAAAACTGCAGGAATTTAGGTCCAATAATTCAGATTTCGGATTTTCATATGAAGTTAAACCAACAATAAAGGATGTACAATTAAAAATGAAAACTGATTTTACGATAACCACTCCAGCAGGTAAAAAATTTTATTGGGAACATTTGGGGATGCTTGGAAATGCTTACTATGAACGAAAATGGAAATATAAGTGGGGCAAGTACAAAGATGCAGATTTAGAAGATGTTATCTTAACAACAGACGAAAGACATGGGATTAATGAAGATAAAATTTCTCATATCATTAATTTGATGATAGAAGGCAAATTAGACACGGAAGATAAATACAATAAGTTTTCACAACATCACTACTTTTTACGATAACCATTAACGCATTGGAGAAATACCATATTAGCAGAATTAACTTGAAAAAGGTGATTTTGAAGGACCGTTTGAAAAAAAGCAGCATTTGTAATAATGATCAAACAACCCCCGGAGGGGTTACAGGATAATCCTATGAAAAAGAACATTAAAAAGATCACACCCAACAATAGCTTCACCGAATTTCTGCTATATACAACGCCGAACGGAAAGGTAAAGGTTGAAATATTTTTGCGCGATGAGAACATATGGCTTACCCAGGATAAAATCGCCCTGCTGTTTGGCGTTCAGCGTCCAGCCATTACCAAACACCTGAAAAACATTTTTGAAAGCGGCGAGTTAGCCGAACAGGCAGTTAGTTCCATTTTGGAACATACTGCAGAAGACGGTAAAACGTATAATACTAAGTTTTACAATCTGGATGCCATCATCTCGGTGGGCTACCGCGTCAACTCCGCACAGGCAACTCACTTTCGTATCTGGGCGACCGAACGGCTGAAAGAATACATCATCAAGGGGTTCACCATGGATGATGAACGGCTGAAAAACCCGGACAATATTTTCGGTCACGATTATTTTGAAGAGCAATTGGCCCGGATCCGGGATATCCGGTCAAGCGAACGCAGGTTTTACCAGAAAATCACCGATATCTATTCGCAGTGCAGTGCAGATTATGATGCGACCAGTGAAACCACTCAAAAATTCTTTGCCACTGTGCAAAACAAGCTTCATTGGGCCATCAGCCGCCAGACAGCGGCAGAGATTATCCTGTCGCGGGCTGATAGTAAAAAAGAACACATGGGGTTAACCACTTGGAAAAATGCGTCAGGCGGAAAACTTAGAAAAACGGATGTTGCCATTGCCAAAAACTATCTGAATGAAGATGAGCTGAACAACCTTAACCGCATCGTTTCCATGTATCTCGATTATGCCGAACTGCAGGCAAACAATCACACGTTGATGAATATGCATGACTGGATTACCCGGCTTGACGCATTTTTACAATTCAATGAAAAGGAAATACTGACCAATTCAGGGAAAGTCACCGCCGAAATTGCCCGTGCATTTGCCGAAAGTGAATTTGAAAAATACCGTGTGATTCAGGACAAATCGTTTGAGAGCGATTTTGATAAAGAGGTAAAGAAGATATCCGATAATTTAATTTAACCCGGTATGGCCTATTTGAACGAATCACACATTGAGGTTGCCGATATCAGTTTCTTTACAGATAAATTAGGCTATACCCACATTAACGCATGGGAGAAAAAGCTTCTAGGCAGAGAAAATCTTAAAGAGGTGGTTTTGAAAGACCGGCTGAAAAAAAGCCTGTTAAAGTTAAACGAACATATTCCGCCAGCATGCATTGATTTTGCAATAAGTGAACTTACCAAAAGCCGTGCTACCCTGACTCCGGTCCTGGCCAATAAAGAGGTTTATGAACTTATTAAGAACGGCGTTCAGGTAACTTACAGAAACAAGCAGGGGCATGAAGAAGATGATTATGTGAGGATTCTTGATTTCAGCCCGGTCAATGCAAATGATTTCCTGCTGGTAACACAACTAAGCATTGAATATCAGCTCACGCAGAACATAACACGCCGGCCGGACCTCCTGATCTATGTAAACGGGTTGCCCCTCGTGATGATTGAACTCAAGAATGCCACTGAAAAAGTAAAATCAGGGTACGATAAAAATCTGCATGATTACCGGCGGGATATTCCCCAGTTGTTCTGGTACAACTTATTTGTATGTGTGTCCAATGGAATTCAAACCCGGGTGGGAAGCTTTACAGCTCCCTGGGACCATTTTTTCTCGTGGTTGAAACTGACGGATACTTCCATTACGCATGACCAGCCGACAAGGGATGAGATAGAAAAAGAGAGCGCCAGAACAGGCGAGCATCTGAGCCTTAAAATTTTCGGAGAGGGCCTTTGTAAAAAAGAAACGCTGATTGATTACTTTGAAAATTTCGTTTTGTATCATAAGAACAAAGTAAAGATCATTGCCAAGAACCACCAGTTTCTAGGTGTAAACAATGCGCTGGTTGCCCTTCAGAACAAAGATCATAACAAGGGGAAACTTGGTGTGTTCTGGCATACGCAGGGTTCGGGAAAAAGCTATTCCATGATATTCTTTTCCAGGAAGATTCATCGCAAAGTTATAGGAAACTGGTCATTTTTAATCATTACCGACCGTAAGGATCTGGACAGCCAGATTTACAGAAATTTCCTTGAAACTGAAACAATCGTTGAAACAAAAGATCAGAAAGAGAACTTTTTCAGGCCAGCCGACAAGGAAACCCTAAGAGATTACCTGCAATCAAACAGGGCTTTCGTATTCACCCTCATTTTTAAATTCGGAATTGAAAGTGGCAGGACATTCCCTCAGCTTACCGACAGAAATGACTGGATCGTCATCGTGGACGAAGCCCACCGGACACAATATAAAACATTGGCTGAAAATATGAGGATCGGCCTGCCGAATGCGCAATACATTGCATTCACAGGGACACCGTTACTCAGAAGCGAACTAACGAAAGATTGGTTTGGGCCTTATGTCTCAGAATATAATTTTGCCCAGAGTGTGGAAGATGGAGCAACCGTTCCGCTGTATTATAAAAAAAGCGTTCCCAGGGTTGAACAGGTAAATCCCGACCTGGTCAGAGATGCCGCAGCGATCCTTGAAAACGAAAACCTGTCGGAAGAGCAGAAGCTGAAACTTGAAAAAGAATATTCCACACTTCTCCAGGTTGTGAGGCGTGACGATCGTCTTGAAGAAATCGCAAGGCATATTGTAAAACATTTTCCCTACCGGTTGGATGTTACTGACGATGAAGGATTCAAGAGACCCATGAAAGCAATGGTGATCAGTATCGACAAATTCACCGCCGTCAGGATGTTCGATAAGGTCCAGTACCACCTGAAAGAAGAAATCAAGGATCTCCGGAAAAAGATAATCGTTGAAAAAGATCCGGAGTTAAAAGCACGATATGAACGGGCGCTTATCTTTATGTCTGAAGGTGTGACGAGGATGGCTGTGGTGATCAGCCAGGAAGGCAGCGATAAGGAAGAAGAAAAAGTATTCAGGGAAGCCGGTCTTGATATCAGACCGCACAGGGAATTGATTGATCATCCTGATGATGACGGACGCAATATCGAAGATTATTTCAAAGATCCGAACAACACCTACCGGATTGTATTTGTCACAGCCATGTGGATGACCGGGTTTGACGCACCGTCTGTATCAACGTTGTACCTTGACAAGCCCTTGCAGAATCATTCCCTCATGCAAGCCATTGCAAGGGCAAACCGGGTAATTGAGGGCAAGAAAAACGGGTTGGTAGTAGATTATTTCGGGGTTTTCAGAAACTTAAAAATTGCATTGGCTGCCTATGCTGAAGGCACCAAAGGGAAAGAGGCAGCAACCGGGAATGAGGATGACG
>CAIYES010000242.1 GCA_903925275.1 uncultured Bacteroidales bacterium | reverse complement strand
TGAACTGCGGTTTTCAGGAGGCTTGGAAACCGGAACCACGACTTTTTCCAAGCCTTGGAAAAGTCCACCATCAACTTTTCCAATGCTTGGAAAAAACACCGGGTTCACTTTCCAAGGCTTGGAAACGATGCGGGCGGGTTTGAAAAAACGCGTGGAAACGGAGCGCGGTCAGGCGGTGAGCATCTGGCGCAGGGTTTGGAGCAGCGTGGCGGCGCCGAAGGGTTTGGTAACGTCACATGGCTTAGCAGGAACGCTGAAATCCAATTATTCAAAATCCGTTTTGTATCTGATGTTGCTGTTTAGTTTTCCTGCCATTGTAATGAACATTGGTGCTGACATAGCAGGAATGGGGGCCGTAGGTAATCTGTTATTCCCTTCAATACATGCAATATATTTCAGCATCGGTTTTACAATCATTCTTTTAACATTAATAATTTACCTGCCATATCAGAAAATTGCGGCAGTTCTGAAATATCTCTGTATTGCACTTATCGTTTACCTGATTGTTCCGTTTTTATACAAACAAGATTGGGTGGCAGTTTTGAAAGCCACCTTCATTCCAACCATAAAGTTCGACAAAGACTTTATCAGCATTCTTGTAGCCCTTCTGGGAACTACCATTTCTCCCTATCTATTCTTCTGGCAGGCAACCATGGTTGCAGAAGATGTGCAGCAAAATAAAAAACATCTGGTGGTAAATAAAAGGATCATTCAGGAAATGAAAAAAGATGTCGATTTCGGCATGTTATTTTCAAATCTTGTCATGTTTTTTATCATTCTTACCGCCGGGACGGTTTTATTCAACGGTGGTATTCATCAGATTGACACCGTTGAACAGGCAGCTCAGGCATTGAAGCCCCTGGCAGGAAATTTTGCCTATTTACTTTTTGCTGTCGGGGTAATCGGCACCGGATTTTTAGCCATCCCCGTTTTGAGTGGTTCGCTTTCGTATATCATCACCGAAACATTCGGCTGGGAGAAAGGATTGGATAAAAAGTTCAACAAAGCAAAGGCATTTTACATCATCATTGCCGTTTCACTTATTCTCGGATTATCATTGAACTATATTGGCATTTCTCCGATTAAAGGGTTGGTTTATTCCGCTATTCTGTATGGAATGACTGCACCAGTTTTAATTGCCATCATTCTTCACATTTCCAACAACAAAAAGATAATGGGTAAATTTACCAACGGAAAAATTTCTAATATCCTTGGATTTGCTACATTGACGCTGATGAGCGTTGCTGCCGTGATTTTAGTTTACATGCAACTCAAGGATCTTTAGAAGTTGCCTGTCGCACTGCCATGTGTGAATAATGTAACTCTTCATTTGAATTGTGTAACACTTTCTACCATTAACAGACCGACCTTTGCATTGTGAATTTTTTTTCACACCTGTCCCACCAGATGCGGGAATTAACAATTAAAATCATGAATACTACGGAGGTCAAAGGAAGCTGGAATGAGCAGAAAGGTAAGCTCAAACAGAAATTCGCAATTCTTACGGATAATGATCTGATGTTTGAAGAAGGCCAAAAAGATGAAATGTTTGGAAAACTTCAGCTCAGGCTTGGCAAAACAAAAGAAGAATTGCACAAGATTATTGCAGGGCTATAATCCTCTGCCATTTTAAAAGATACCGTTTAGCAGCATGAGGGCTAAACGGTATTTTTTTAATTATTATCTTGCAGGCGAAAATAATCAAATCCTCATGTTATGAAATTCAGCGCTGCACAAATAGCCGGTATGATCAACGGGATCATTGAAGGCGACCCGGAAATAACCATCTCAAAGTTGTCAAAAATTGAAGAAGGCGAACCTGGTTCACTTTCGTTTTTGGCAAATCCGCTTTACACCCAATACATATACACCACAAAGGCATCCATTGTCATTGTGAATAATTCCTTTGTCGCCGAACATCCTGTTGGCGCAACAATGATCCGTGTCGAAAGCGCAGATATTGCATTTGCAAAACTGCTTGAAAACTACAACCGGATCAAGTACGACAAAAAGGGCATCTCTGACCATAGCGTAATTTCTTCATCTGCCAGTCTGGGGGTAAATATTTACATCGGAGAATTTGCCGTTATCAGCGACCGTGTTGTCATTGGGAATAACGTAAAAATTTATCCACATGCATTTATCGACGACAATACTACGATCGACGACAACACTGTTCTTTTTTCGGGAGTGAAGATTTATTCAGATAATAAAATCGGTAAAAACTGTATTGTTCATGCAGGCACTGTAATCGGAGCCGATGGTTTCCGCTTTAATCAGCAGGATGGCCGTAACATAAAAGTACCCCAGATCGGGAATGTGATCATCGAAGATGATGTGGAGATCGGAGCCAACTGCACCATCGACCGGGCTACATTCGGCTCTACCGTTATCCGCAAAGGTGTAAAGTTAGACAACCTGATCCACATAGCCCATAATGTTGAAATTGGCGAAAATACGTGCATTGCAGCCGGAACCGGTATCGCCGGATCTGTAAAAGTCGGAAAAAACTGCATGATCAGCGGGCATGTGTCGGTAACCAATCATGTAACCATCGCCGATGGTACCATGCTCGGAGGTGCTACAGGTGTTTCCAGAAGTCTGACAAAACCCGGCCAGGCATACCTTGGCGCCCCAGCCCTTGAAGTGTCAAAGTTCAGGAGATCCATTGCGCTGTTCCGCAACCTGCCGGAACTGGCTGAACGGATCAACAAACTGGAAAAAGGATCAAATAACCCGTAAATTCATACCGGTTAGCCTGGTTGTACATGGTCGTAGATTATTGCAAATCAATGGTATATTATGATTGACATTGAACAGAAACTTTCCGGCTTATATAGGTCATGGTGTGGTCGTGAACCTGTTTCTGTTGTGAAATTGGCCGGATCGGGTTCTTACAGGTCATATTACAGGATTCAGGGGTTCGAGGGATCGGTTGTTGGCGTGCATAACGGGGATGTTCATGAGAATACCGCCTTTATTGCCTTTACAAACCAGTTTCGAAAGGATGGATTGCCTGTACCCGAAGTGCTTGCCAATGATCCCGGTAATTGCATCTATATCCTCTCTGATCTGGGCAATACAACCCTTTATCAACTGTTAACGGAAAAACGTACCATAGAAGATAACTTCCCGGTTGAAATCCTCGAAATCTATAAAAAGGCGATAAACTGGCTCCCTGTTTTCCAGTTAAATGCCGGACAAAACCTGGATTATTCCCTGTGTCATCCGCGTGCTGTCTTCGACCGGCAATCGATGATGTGGGATCTGAACTATTTCAAGTACTATTTTCTTAAACTTGCAAAAATCCCCTTCGATGAACAGGCACTGGAAAATGATTTTTCGGCATTGTGCGATCTGTTAACAGGAGATGATCCGGATTTTTTCCTTTACCGTGATTTTCAATCACGCAACATCATGATTATCAATGGAGAACCCTGGTTCATCGACTACCAGGGTGGAAGAAAAGGTGCATTGCAGTATGATGTGGCATCCTTGCTGATGGATGCAAAGGCAGATATTCCCATGCCAGTCAGATCGGAGTTGCTCGATTATTATCTCGATAAACTGGAAAATGTTTATCCCGTTAACCGTGAAAAATTTTTAAAAACCTATGATGGATTTGCACTGATCCGCATCCTGCAGGCTCTTGGAGCCTATGGGTTCAGAGGGTATTATGAAAGTAAACCACATTTTCTGCAGAGCATTCCATTTGCCTTGCGTAACCTTCGTTACCTTCGTGAAAATCAAAAGATTGGTTTTGGACTTCACGCGTTGATGTCGGTAATCGACAAAATGATCGAAAAGCCTGAATTTTATAATAAAATGCCCGAAAAATCAACTTTAACCGTTAACATCTTCAGCTTTTCTTATAAAAAGGAGATCCCCCCGGATGACTCCGGCAATGGCGGGGGATTTGTATTTGATTGCCGCGCTTTGCCGAATCCGGGCCGATTTGATGAATTCAAACAAATCACTGGCAAAGATCAGCCCGTGATAGATTTTCTGAAAAAAGAATCATCAGTGGATGATTTTCTGAAAAATACATGTTCCTTAGTCGAACAAAGTGTTAACGCATACATCGACAGAGGGTTTGAGCATCTCATGGTTTCATTTGGTTGTACCGGTGGCCAGCACAGGTCGGTATATTGTGCCGAAGAACTTGCAAAATACCTGAAAAACCGCAATATTTCACTTACTATAAAACATATCCAGCAAGAATCCATCAGCACATTATCACATTAGCACATCAGCACATCATCACATTATCACATTATCACATCAGCACATTATGAAAGCAATGCTTCTTGCTGCCGGCCTAGGAACCCGTCTGAAACCGTATACTGACCTCCACCCCAAGGCACTTTTTGAAGTGAATGGCAAAACACTTCTCGAACATGCAATTGACCATCTTAGATTTGCAGGCATAACCGAAGTGATCATCAATGTTCATCATTTTGCCAGTCAGATCACAGACTACCTGAATCAAAAAGACAATTTTGGTCTGGAGATTGTGATATCCGATGAAACCGGCGAATTACTTGAGACCGGAGGCGGGCTGAAAAAGGCAGCCTGGTTTTTTGCCGGATGCGATTGTGCAGTTATCCGGAATGTTGATGTGTTATCCGATCTTGATTTAAAAAAAATGGCAGATGATCATCTGAAAAACAACGCTTTGGCGACTCTGGCTGTAAGAAACCGCGAAACGTCAAGGTACTTTCTTTTTGAAAAGGACATGCAACTTTGCGGTTGGGAAAACCGGAAAACCGGAGAATGCAGGATGTCTCGCAAATCATCTCAGAACATACCACTCGCTTTTAGCGGAATTCAGATAATCAGTCCGGAGATATTTACTTTGATCACTGAAGAAGGAAAATTTTCACTCACTGACCTGTACCTGCGCCTGGCCAAAGACCAGAAGATCATCGGGTATAAGGATGATGGAAATGTGTGGAAAGATGTGGGATATATGAATTGTCAACAACACACTCCATGATCCCATTCCTGAAGCAAACTGCACAATATCTTACTTCGCAATTTGGCG
>CAIYES010000241.1 GCA_903925275.1 uncultured Bacteroidales bacterium | reverse complement strand
CGGAAAACAACGCGCCTGCCAGATTGCTTCCATGTTTGCGCTCTCCCGCAGAAGAAATGCTGCCGAAGTAGTTGTCAAGCCTAAAATTTCCAGAAGCCAGGATGCTTATACAATTTTCCATTCCCTGATGGGCGAACTTCCTTATGAAGAATTCTGGATGCTGCTGCTCAACCGGGCAAACAAGATCATGAAGACGGTGAAGGTTTCCGAAGGCGGAATCTCAGGTACCGTAGTTGATCCTAAAAAAATATTCTGCATCGCCCTGGAGAATCATACAACCTCGATTATCCTAGGTCATTGCCATCCTTCGGGGCAGTGCACTCCAAGTGAAGCAGATATGAAAATTACAAAGAAGCTCAAAGATGCTGGCGCATTACTTGAAATATCTGTTCTGGATCACATAATTGTTGCCCATGATGTTTATTATTCCTTCGCTGATGAAGGTACCATGTAATATTTAGTCCCGGATTCCGATGGTTATCGGGATCCGGAACTTTTTTTTGCGCCGTGCACGGCGAATAACTTGAAGGAGATTGAAAGACGTGAAAACCGCTTTGTACATTACGCTGATGATCCTATCATCCTATGCAAAAGCAAACGGAGTGTAGAGAGGACTTTGGCGAACCTCATTCCGTATATTGAGGAGTAATTGTTTCTGAAAGTAAACAGAGAAAAAACGATAGTAGCTTATATCCGAAGAATTAAATTTTTGGGATACTCCTTCTATGAAAATGAGAGCGGATTAAAATGCTCACATCCAGGAGCAATTGATGGGGAGATGCAAGACGGAAAGAGGAACTCAGACAGTACATAACTGGCTGGGGTATCTATTTTAAATTGGCAGATATTGTGAGCCTTCTGCTACATGTAAATGAATGGTATCGATACGTTTACGAAAGGTTAACGGGAAACATTAGAAGAGTATAAGAACCCATTTACGGAATTTCATTATGCTTGGAATTACAAAATCCAAAGCTTGGGAGTTTGCGAATACTAGAAAAGGCTACTGGCGTAATGCAAATAGTTAAATTCTAACAAGGACCATCACCAACGACCGTCTTCAGAAACCAGGTTACATCTTTTTCTCGGATTATTATCGGAAGGTTAATTGCGTAAAGTAAGGAACCGCCGTGTACCGAATGGTTCGCACGGTGGTGTGTAAGGACGAAACGTGAATTAATCCCGTTTCTCCTAAACGATTATTCTCGCTTTAGGTTCAAATGCAACCGCTTCTCTTCATTCGCTGATGAAAGTTCTTTGTGGCAGATAAATCCCGAAAACCGTGTTTTTTTCGCTTGTACCTTCAAAAATTATGGAGCTGTTTTATTAAAAGCAAGGTAGAAAGGAATATTTTCAGAACGATTGTAATTGATTCTGGATTATTTGTTTTAATTTTAAAGTCGCTATTCTCCATGCCATAAAAGCAAGACGTTAATTTCAAACTAAAACCATTTTAAAATGAAAACAAGTTTTGTACTTTTTATCGGATTATTGTTTTTTTTGACGGTACCATGTCTTTACTCTTTCAGCCAGATGAGTATAAGTACTAATGGGAGTCTTGCTGACCCATCGGCCGGGCTGGATGTAAACTTCAATAACAAAGGGTTCCTTCCACCCCGGATGACCTTTGCACAGCGCAATGCGATCGAGACCCCTGTGGAGGGACTGATGGTTTTTTGTACAAATTGTGATAATGACGGTACTGGAGTAATATCAATTTATAAAGGAGGAAAATGGCGCAACATGACCTGGGGATGCACATTACCTGTTTCTCCGGCAACAGGGACTCACATTCCTGAGGTAACCCAGATTACCTGGAACTGGAATACGGTTCCGATTGCGCTTGGCTATAAATGGAATACGGTTAATAATTATGCAACGGCGAACGATATGGTTGCTGCAACGAGCAAAATTGAAACCGGGCTGACCTGCCAGACGAGTTACACCCGTTATGCATGGTCTTACAATGCCTGCGGGCAATCGACCGCTCTCACCATGACCCAAGCCACCCAGCAGATACCATTGGCTAATTCGCCTGTTGCAGGAACTCATTTAGCCACTACCATTCAAATCGTATGGAACTGGAACACAGTTGTCGGCGCTACCGGTTATAAGTGGAGCGCCACGAATAGTTTTGCAACAGCAACAAATATGGGTACAGCCGTTACCAAAACCGAAACCGGGTTAATCTGTAATACAGCCTATACACGATATGTATGGGCTTACGATGGCTGTGGAAATTCAACAGCCACAACCTTGACCCAAACTACGAATATCAGTCCTGATGCGCCGTTGGCCGGCACCCATGTGCCTAACACTACTCAGATCATCTGGAACTGGAATCCTGTTAGCGGTGCCACTGGTTACATGTGGAATACTGTCAATGATTATGCTTCAGCAACGAATATGAACACTGCGGTAACAAAAACCGAAACCGGACTTACCTGCGGCAGCGCTTATACAAGGTATGTCTGGGCATATAATACCTGTGGTAATTCTTCATCGGTCTCATTAACACAGTCAACCACTTTGAGTTGCGGTACAGAAATAACAATCAATCATATAGAAGGAGTTGTTGCTCCGGTTACAAAATCTGTAACCTATGGCATTGTTACAAATATACCCGGCGAGCCTGCGAAATGCTGGATAACCAGAAACCTTGGTGCAAGCCAGCAGGCAACTATTGTAGGTGATGCTACCGAAGCCTCTGCAGGCTGGTACTTCCAGTTTAACCGTAAACAGGGGTATCAATATATCAGCTCAAGAATACCCGCCAGCACATGGATAACCAGCATTAACGAAAGTTCAAATTGGACAACCGCCAATGATCCATGCACTATTGAACTTGGCTCCGGTTGGCGCATCCCCACCAAAACCGAATGGACCAATGTTGATGCCAGTGGCAATTGGACAACCTGGAACGACCCTTTCGGTTCAGCATTAAAACTCCACGCTGCCGGGTTCCTGCTCAACAGCGATGGTTCGCTGAGCGCTCGCGGCTTCAACGGCTACTACTGGAGTAGTACGCAGTACGATGCCACTAACGGCTGGGTCATGTTCTTCTACACTAGCATGAGCTACATGCCCACCTACACCAAGGCGTACGGCGTCTCTGTCCGCTGCGTTAGAGACTAAGGTGCGCCATGAGCGCGAAGCAGCGAATGGAGCACACCATTCAAAGCCAAGTGCGTAACTGCTGGAATGATGATAGAAAACAATTGATTATTAACGTTTGACAAACAATTGAAAGGCCTATCGGTATCGGCTAACAGGAGCAGGTATCAAACCACCCTGCTGTGCTTTCCGGCAATGCGGGAGGTACTGAGCAGACGGTGAATTTGCACACCTTTTAATGCCTATTAGTTTAAGAAGTTTCTAAGAGAGTTCCTTGTCTCACTAACCATGGGATCCAATTATTTCCATGCTAATACAGTGACAACCTCCTGAATATTTCGCTGCATAGACAATGACGATCCTCTCCGGTTGCCATTGTATCTTTGCCATCCAGTTTTCCACCCTCGTCCTCGATTAATCATCACAAGGACCTTTCCGTTGCGTTTTCTACATGTGTTCATAACTGAGTACCGGTATTAATTGCTATGCTAAGTTATTATCTCTCTCCAGGTCAGTAAAGGATTTTCTCGGCATATCCTCATTACACTGCGGTATTCCAATTCCTCCTTGACAGCCTCTTCCGATAGCTAAATACACTTGCATAAAATTTAACCCTAAAAATCTCAATTATGAAAACATTTGAAAAAAATTACATCGGAAAAGGCACACAGGTCGCGAATTTATCAATCGTAAAATTCAGTTTCAAACTGTCAGAAATTGCAAAGCTCTCTCATGTATT
>CAIYES010000240.1 GCA_903925275.1 uncultured Bacteroidales bacterium | reverse complement strand
TGATGAAGTTGAACCAGGCTTCACCGGTAGGCATTCCGAATCCCACCGCGGTAATTGCCTTTTTCCGTGAAGCATCAACCGCGATCAGCGGTGCGGAGTCCATCCGGGCAAATAATTTCGGGATCCCGCTTTCATCCAAGATGGTAACGGCGATCGAAATGCCGAGTTCCGTCGCCTTTGCCATGGCAGCCCTGACCATCAGTTCCGCATCTGCGAGGCTTACCGATTTTTTGATCAACTCATTCATGGGTCTAAAATATTGTTCATGAATACCGGTACCGGGAGAGATAAAACCCGGTCAACCGGATTTGAGGTTAAAGGTAATATTTTCAGTTGACAACAACAGCCCTTTTTATTCCTTTGTAATTTACTTTTTTCACCGCCCTGAGATATTGGATCAATACATCGCTGGTGGTGAAAACAGTCGTTGTTCCCGGGTCCGCATGGTTAAATTTGTAGGTGGAAGCCATGTAACCGTTCATGGCAACACCATATTCCTTTGCAGGATCAAGCGGGTGTCCCGATTTGTCGAACATTTCAACCTTCGAACAGTGCTTTTGCCCGTCGAGGGTTATTTTATAGGTCATGCCCGAAACCTGGAGGTCAATGTCTTGCTCATGTTGGTATCCGTAGCAGATCAATGATTTTATCTCCTCCGCCTTCATCGAATAAAGAACGACCTGGTTGTTGAACGGATCGAGTTTGTAAACGTCCCTGAGGGTGATGTTCCCTTCGGGAATCGAGTTGATCCGGATGCCACCTTTATTCTGAAAAGCGAAATCGACTTTGATCTGGCTGGTAATGGCATCGGTCATCAGACTGCCAAGTTCATCTTTGCCTTCGATCTGTGTTTCGGCAATACCTACCACCTTTTCGAGTTCCTTGTTGTTGTTGTATTGATCGATGATTGCCCGGACCCCTTCATTTTCTTTTTTCAGCAGGTCGAAAGGGATAACCTCGTCACTGCGGTCAACAATTTTCCCGTGACTGAGGTGCAAGGTCGTCTTCCCTACATATTTGAGGCCTGATCCGGCCTGGACAATCATGACCCCGTTCTCCATCCTGGGTTTCTCAAGCAGGGTGTGAGAATGTCCTCCGATGATCAGGTCGAACTGGGGAATGGAATCGGCAAGCCTGGCATCATCCTCCACGCCCAGGTGGGAAAGGGCGATCAGGTTGCCATAATGTTTTTTAAGCCAGGTGTATTCCTTTGCCTTCGTCCATCCCTTCACGAAACTGATGCTGGTCATATGGGTGGGGATGGAACTGGGCAACCCGTTATCATCGAGCTGAATAAGCCCGAGCAGGGCGATTGAATCCCCTGATTTTGTACCAAGAACCAGATACGCCTTAACCGGTCCGAGCTTGGACGCAGAGGCGTCGAGGTTGCAGCAGATAAAGGGAAACGATGCTTGAAGGAATCGTTTGTGGAGAAAATCCTGCCCCATGTCGAATTCATGATTTCCAATGGCGCTTACATCAAACCTGCAACGGTTCATCAGGTCGATCATGGGGTAGCCCTTGTCGGGCACCATGTCAACGACCGGGTTTCCTGTGAAATTATCGCCTGCGGCCACCAGGAATACATTAGGATGCAACTTGCGCAAACTGTCGGCAAGATAGGCCAGTTTCGCCATGTTGTCGATTTTTGCATGCATGTCGTTGGTGTGGAGCAGGATAACCTCGGTTAACTTTT
>CAIYES010000239.1 GCA_903925275.1 uncultured Bacteroidales bacterium | reverse complement strand
GAGCAAACGGCGGCGCTTCCCAACAAGACCAACCAGTGATCTTTCGGTAGCCATATCTTTTTTATTCACTTTCAGGTGTTCGGTGAGATGCTGGATCTTCATGGTAAATAATGCGATCTGTGCCTCAGCCGATCCCGTATCAAACTCTTATTTTCCGTGCAATTTAAATGCGTTCTTCTTAACTTCAGGCGATAATTTCATTTTCTTAAAAATAATTGATTTTTTTTTTTAGGGTATAAATTCGGGCTGCGAAATTACATCTTTCTTTCTATTTTACCAAATGTTCCTGAGATATTTTCATGTTTTTTGAAAATGGATGGCAGATATTTTATTAATTTCGCTATTTCACCATTTCACCATTTCACCATTTCACCATTTCACCATTTCACCATTTCACTATTTCACCATTTCACTATCTAACTCGCTACTCCGGTATCAATTACCTAATCAGTATCAGTTTTTTATACTGTTCGAGTCCGTCAGTTTTCAGGCAGATCAGGTAGACTCCTGATGACAGATTGGCGAGATTTTGCGCTGTTATTTCATAGGAGAATGACCCGGACTGAACCCTTGTTAAAGGAAGGATTTTTACAATTCCGGCTCCGGAAATCTCCCTAATTGTCAATTCAATTTCAGATGCTTTGTTGAAATGTGCCGAAACTGTAACCTGATCTTTCGCCGGATTGGGATAAACACTAAAGATACTTTCCATTTCCTTGTCAGGTTGGCTGATGTTAACAATCTGACCGCCTTCAAATAATGTGTAGGCATGGTTCACTTCAAATCCTTTGAAGGTTTCATAAACAGGAGGACTTACAGGCCATTTTACGACAATAGAATCGATGGAAGCAGAAGTGCCAAGACCAAAGTGAAGGGTATATGGATCACCCATTCGTGCACCTCTTCCCGTGCAAACCTCTCTTGTAAGTTGCATACCTCCTGAATATACGGTAGCCCGGCCGCCCAAAGCATAGCTGTTCCCGCTGGTTGAACGCAGCAGCAACTTAAGATAATTATTATTCCCGGGAATGTTATTCCTGAAAAGTATTACATATTTATTGTACTGCCCGGTGACAAGATCAAGTTTGCCATCGTTGTTAAAATCAAACATCAAAGCATCTTCCCCTGTATTGTAATATTGGGTGGACAGAAAATACTGGGTTTTCAGTTCGAACCGGTGATCCGGTTTCTGCAGGTAAAGATCGGAGTACCGGCAATTGTAGAAATTGGTAATATAGAAGTCAAGCAGGCCATCATTATCTACATCGCCAAAAACCGCCCCGGCATGTGTTTCCTCAAATTCGATATCATCGTCTAAGGAAGGTGTGCCGATGAGGTCGGTAAAGTTGTAGTTTGGTGGGCCATCACTCTGATAGATGGTTGTACCTCTGTGGTCATAGAGTCCGACGTATGCCGGGTGCGCGAACTGCGGCAACAGGAGGTCCATATCGCCGTCATTGTCGTAATCAGCCCATGCGACGCCTGTTCCGTGATTTGACCCCGTAGCATTGATATCAATTCCTTTGGCCGCAATGATATTGGTAAAGGTCGTATTTCCGTTATTTTGCCAGAATTCATCCCGTTCGAGGTAATAATTGGTCACATATAAATCCATTAACCCGTCATCGTTGTAATCGACAAACTGGGAAGCTCTTGTACGGCGGAGGTTCTGGCTCGCAACCGGGTATAAGGTTGTGGTAATATCCGTGAGGGTGAAATCATGATTGTTCAAATAGAGATAATTCGGAAGCGCGGTGGGATACGTTTTCCATAAACGTCCGATAAACAGATCGGGGTATTTGTCATTGTTGATATCCGCGACACTAAATGTCTGTGTACCGTCATATCCGTAACTGGCACTGGAGGTGGCAGCAGTGAACGGTGTAAAGGTTTCATCTCCATTGTTCCGGTAGATGATAATGGAATCGATCAACACATAAACAATATCCAGGAGTCCATCGTTGTTCATATCTGCGAAGGCACTGGCATAAGGATTTCCTGAAATGCCTGCCGATGCAGTAATATCGACAAACGAGCCATGATCATTTTTGTAAAGGAGATTTCGGCGGATAAAATCATCCCATCCGTCGTTGTTGAAATCGCCTGCGGAAGCACCCCTGTTGGAATAGGCATCAGACAAAATCCCGGCAGATGCCGTATAATCTTCAAAATATGCCGGTGAAGGAAGCGTCTCGTAGTCAATGATCACATCAATTTTGAAAGCCTTGGTCTGAGCAGCAGATGATCCGGAAGCCGTTTGCATGTATTCGTAATAGAAATCTCCCCCTGAGGATCCTGCCAGGCAGAAGGGGGGATAATCAACATTATCGGAAGCAAGTTTGGCTCCATTCTGAAAATTGTCTATCCACACAAAGAACTGGTTATTGTCGAGGTGAACCGGCGTGGCAACAGTCACAACGATTTTTTCATCACCGGCTATTGTCTTCTGTAGGGTTAAAGGTGATGTCAGATCGAATTTAATTTCAGGGATGATATTTCCGCCTTCGTGCCCATACAAATGCAACGTTGCCGACCCCGAAGGATCATCCCCGCCCAATGTCACCACAAGGGAGAGAATATTTCCCGGTTGTGGAAGATTGAACCTGGCAATCTGAACCGGATAAGTTTGGAAATAGAGACTTGGGGTTCCGGGAGTGTAGTGCCTGAGTGTATCGACAGTAGCAAAGGCTGAGGCGCTCAGAAAAGAAATGAGCAGAAAAATAAATAATTTTTTCATGATTTCGCAGGATTTTTCCACGGACAAAGTTACAGATCACCTGTTTCGTTAAATTGTAAAAATTTAACCTTCGCCGGGGAATATCCAGTTTATTTTTCCATCATGGGTGGAACTCAGTTTTTTGAAAAAATCTTTGGGTGTAAACCCGGTAAGAGCCTTAAAATCTTTGATCATATGCGATTGATCGAAATAATGGGAAATGTAGGTTATGTCGGTCAGATCATATTCTCTTGATTCCAGCGATTTTTGCTTCATGGCATTCCTGAACCGAACTATTTTTCTGAAATCAGAAGGTTTTTTGCCAATATGCTGCTCAAAATGCTTTATCAGGGTTTTTTGGGTAATCCTGTGTTTTCGGGCTATGGCCGCTATCGTCATCTCCTTGTTGTTTGGAAGCAGCATGTCGTTGAGTGCCTGATACAGAAAAGGATGACTTACACCCCTGAGCTTACTGATCCAATAGCTTTCCATCGCCGCGATTTTTTCTTCATCTTGTGGCAGGAGCATGATCGCTTTCATTGTTTCCAAAAAATCGTCAAACGGTATAAACACATCCAATATGTTTTCACTTTTAGCATAATAGTTTACAGGATGGTCTAAAAACGCATTGAGCGCTAACGGTTTAAAGCAAATGGAGATTTCATTCGCTGCTCCGGCATATTCAATTAATAATGGTTGTAAATATCTGACAGCAAGTCTCGATTCCAATATACTATCCCCTTTAAATTCAACGGTTACCTTATTCCCCGTGGTTCTTATGAATGCATTGTGATTGATGGAAACCATGGAATAAATGTTGGGAAAAGTCAGATAGGTGATAGCCTCCTCATCTGCCTCCTTCGTTAAAATATAGAAGTATTCTATGAAGTTTTGAAGTATGATGCTATGGGGTTTGTACAACCGGATGTTCATTTACAACGTCTTTTTACCAATATTGAGTCCACTCCGAAAAGTGGTTTTAGGTGAATCTACCCACCCCCGACCCCTCCCTGCCCGCAGGGAGGGGAGCGCTTTGCACAGGTAAAATACTGTATATCTTGCTGTTGGTATAGTAGCGTCGCTCCCCTCCCTTTTCAAGGGAGGGGCCGGGGGTGGGTAGATTGACTGCGAACATTTTTTACAGACTTTTCTGAGCAGGCTCAATATTACAATTATTATATGGATCTGAAATGATCTTTATGCATCAAAAATCCCTGATACACCTCACTGAAAAACCGGACGTTTTCTCGTTGTCGGTGAACATAACCACGTTTGTTACGTTGTTGAGATAAATGCTTTTCGCCTGTTTGGCATCCTGTTCTGTCGATGACCACCATTGGCATACCTTATCCATAGCTGAAAAACTTGCATCCGGCTTGCTCCCCTGGCCATTCTGCATGTCCAGGGAGCTGAAAAGCGAGTTCCATTCTGTAAGGAAGGGAACATGCCAGCCGGCCGGGCAAAGTTTGCGGCTGTCGCTTACTGCAACCCAATTGTACAGATTTCCTGATCCGGGAACATTGCCGGATACACCTGAAATTTCCGAGCCATCGCTAAAATGCGTAACCTTCAGGTTTTCAGCCATCCATACCTGGGCACCCAGCGCCACCAGGTGATACACATTGCCGTCGATGTCAACCACGCTGTCCCGAAGTTTTGAGAATGTTTTTTCCACAAATCCGGGATTGTGTTTTACCGAATACCCGGTCAGCCTTGACTTATTCTGCTCAAACTGTGCCTGATTTCCATTTATAGGAATGGTGATTTTCGCAGACCCGACGGCAGCTCCGATACCGATACCGGTACCGATGCATCCGATCAAACTTGCGCATATTGCAAAAACCCTGGAGCTCCTCTCTACAGAATTGGCAATTGCGTCGCCAAGATTATCAGTCTCCTTTGTTGCTGAGTTTTTCCATGATGAATAATAAATTAAATCCACTACGCCACCCAAAACCAACCCGCTAATGGCGCCAATCAAAATCCCCTGGCCGGTATTCCCATTTTTTCTGATTCTGATAACATCCATTGACCTGACATCCATTTTCGTCATGTCCGGTTTCACCTGGGAATCCATGCTGTAATGGGATGTTTTCGAAATAATTATGGAAGAATCCGCTACATCATACAATACCCCGTGCAAGATCTGGCCTTTGTTTGACGGGAAACCCCAAGGTTTGACCTTGCTCTTTTCTATCGGACTAATCCAGATTCTGTAGGTATTCTTTAAGATAAGGGAATCGGTTTGTGCCTGAATTGAAGAAATGACACTCAGGAAAAAAATTGGGATCAATAAAAATGTTTTCATAATTTATGCATTTAAATGAATTGTTGTTGACCAGGAACTTCACTGTAAAATTAGCTGAAGATGGCTTGTTTACAATACGGAATTCAGCAGCCGGCAATATGCAACTTGCAGGATTTCATCAGACAGGTGGTTATAAATTAAATTTCGTGCAAATAATCTTAATTACTTGTCATCGGTCGTACGTATTATTAATTTTTGCAAGTATTCATGGTAGGAGTTGCAAAAAATCATATAAAAAAGATGACCATAATTTTTTCCGGCCGTTGGGTTCCATTATCTTTGATGTCTTACAAGTTCTATATGAATGACTATCCGGTGCCTCCTTCCTCATTGTTAAGGGAACTGTTTTCGGCAGTAGCCATTTCCATGGTATTGCTTTTTCTCTGTTCCTGTGAACCACTGGCAACCGGTTTTGATGATACTGTAGGTGCAACCTATTATGCTGCCGGAAAAACCATAACAGTGCCCGACACATTCACGGTGGTACGGGTCATGACCTGGAATATCCGTTTTGGAGCCGGAAGGATCGCATGGTTTGGCGATGCATGTGGTGACCGGGTAATTTTATCGGAAGACGAAGTTTATGCCTCTCTGCAAGCCATTGTTGAAACGATCAATAAGGAAAAGCCGGATATCCTGTTGCTCCAGGAGGTCGATCTTAATTCAAAACGTTCCGGTTATATTGATCAGTTGCAATGGTTGCTCGATCATACCTATTTTAATTATGCTGTTTGCGGTTCCCAGTGGAAAGCCCAATTTATCCCCAGTGACGGCCTGGGCCGGATGGATGAAGAAAATGCGATCCTTTCACGTTGGAAGATCAGTGATGCCAGACGGACCCAACTTGAGTTGCGGAAAGACCAGGACAATCTGACCCGTTATTTTTATGAACGTTGCTGCATGGTTACCGCGAGGATTGAGATTCCGCATGTGAACAACCTCTTTGCCGTGAATATCCATGCTTCTGCCTTCGCCACCGATGATACAAAGCAAAAACAAATCATGCAGTTTAAAGATGAGATGGATCGCATCAGCAACAATGGGGGATGGTTTGTAGCGGGTGGCGACCTGAATACCCTTCCCCCCGGTTCTGATTCAACCGATTATTGCATGGAGGATATGTGTCCGGGCGAATCCTTCCACCATTCTTACGATGATCCGATGCATAAGGAAGGAAGCAATTACGAGCCGGAAAAAAATTGGCTGGATACAATTTATGCAACCTACAAATGCGCAGTCCCCCGTGATCTCTATAAAAACAACCAGGTAAACTTTTTCACACATACCACCCGGCCAGACCAATTTTGGGATCGCACCCTCGATTTCCTCTTTACAAATTATCAATGGGCCGATAATTCCGTTGTAACCCACCAGGATGCAACGAAGCAATCGGACCATGCCCCGGTGAGCGTACTTTTTGTTTTACCAAAATAACCAAGCCGGAATGAAAAAATTTCTCCTTTCCCTGATCGGAATTTTCATCTTCACCGGTGCGTTTTCACAGGATTCGCTGACAAACCAATACTGGACCGACGGAACTGCCTGCAACATACCAAAACACAGGTGGGAACTCGGGCTTTTTACCGCCTCCCGGTATGGCATTGGCAAAAACCTCGAACTTTCAGCACATCCTCTCATGTTTTTCCTGATGCCACAGGTGAAAGTTAAGGTGGGCTGGGGCGAATTTTCAGGTTTCAGGCTGGCTACCGAACATGGGATATTTTATCCGACACAGTTCATGCGACTGGTTGCAACCAAAGGAACAGGCGGACTAATCTCCCCTGAATTTACCATCCCGCAGATGTTTGCATTTTCAAACAGATTCCTCCTATCTTACAAGCCATTTAAAATGGCTGTTTTAACCGCTCATGCCGGGATCACCTTCGCGGTCAAATTTGGTCCGCTCGATAAGCGCACTACCATCGATCTTCCGGTCATATATCCCAGACTTGCCGTTTTTTATAATGAACCTGAATTCGATGCGGGTGTAGATTTCCGTGGACAATTTTTTACCAGGTTCGGATGGCTTTTCAATGTTGAAAATTTCATTATCTGTGGCACCAGGAATAATTACTTCCTTGAAAACAAGGGGGTATTGGCCTATACCTCAAAAAAAGAGACGCTCAGGATTGAAGCCGGATACAAGCTCTGTTTCGGGAAATATCCTGCCGGTCCACAGTGGCATCTGCTCCCGGTTATCGATTTGATTTTAGGGATTGGGAGATGAACTAATCATTGGTCCTGCCATAACAAAAAAGCAATTCTGTCGGGTTAAACAGGTTGTTCATATTCTTTTTCCCCGGTTCTGCCGAGTAAATTTTTATATGTGACCGGAATATTGTATTTTCGTCCTATCCACTAAAAAACCCTATTATGAAAAAATTTACATTGATTTTATGCACATTAATTCTGTCAGGTGCGTTGATGGCGCAACATTACCGTCTTGACCGGTTTGAAAAAGTCGCAGTCCGCCCCTTCGACCAGGGTTTAAATATCGGCACTGAAGCAGCATCACTGCAAGGTCCCTTGAAACCATCCGGGATTCCCGGCAACCGGACGCTGCAAAAGATTTCCATGTCATCCTCCCTGAATGTCAACGGTTTGTTCAGTTATGAGGAACGGTATGTGACCACCCAGCCAACTGCCAAAATGTTCACATTTGGCAACCGCGCCGGAGGTGCTTTCGGAAACACAGGCAATGACCTGAAGTTCAAGTTCACCACCGATGAGGGCAGCACATGGGATTCAGTGGTATTGGTGGCTTCGAACAACCGGAATTACCGTTATCCCTCCCTGATTGTTTACAATCCGGAGAACAGCATCAATCCCGCCGACATGTACGGCATCGTGTCAGGACCGATCTTTGAAGCAGTCTGGACAAGCCAGTTTTGCGGCAGCGTGAGGATGGACGGGCAGTTTGAGGACATCCTCTTCACACCTAACGAATCCAATGTATTCCTGAATCACATGAACATTAACCTGTTCTGTTCACCCGATGGTCATGCTACAGTTGCATCCCAGCGGCTGAACGGTATCTCCACCAGCTATACTTTCGCAGGTTGGGAGGTATTGAACGGGAACTTCAATTCCGGAACCCATAAATTTGACTGGCAGATTCCCTATGTGAAGGTGTTGCCTGCATTAAAGGAGGCCGGACGTATTGACGCCAGCGGGGTCGCCTGGTCGCCAGATGGATCGGTTGGATACCTTTTCGGAACCGCAGTTGATTCCAGTGCTGCATATTGCCCGTATGGCGTTGAATGGCCTGTAATCTACAAGTCAACTGATCATGGAGCTACCTGGACTAAGACGCCACCATTTGATTTTTCGACAATCCCGATATTTAAAAACTACCTCTATCCCACCAGGGCTGATACAACCGTAATTATCCCCCGCTGGTATAACAAATGGGCTTCAACCCAGAATCAGCGCGAAAATGGTTCAACAGTTGATATTCACGGCAACCTGCATCTTTTCGGACTGCTGAGAAGTACTTTGTCGATCCATGCCGATTCATTGAATTACTTTTACTCTGGAGAGCCAATGGCAATGTTTGATGTTTATATGAAACCCGGCGGCGGCTGGGATGCCATCTTTGTTGACAGCCTGTTAACGGTCAACCCTCCTGATCCGGGCACCTATGGGATTACCTGGGATCATCAAGGCCAGATGTCACGCACCCCCGATGGTTCCAAGGTCTTTTTTCTCTGGGGCGATACCGATCCGGCTTTTGCATCCGAAAACGTTAATCCCGACATAAAAGGTTTCGGATTTGATGCAGTTACTGGTATGGCAACCGCAGTCAAAAATTTCACTGCCCAAACCCCGTATTGGTTTGAGAACTGGTGGATTCGCCTGGCCGACCAGGTATTTTATGATGCAGAAAACCATATTTCGAAGCTGGCCGTTTCTACTTCAATTCCCGGCCTTACCAATAATGATCCCTTGCTTCATCAATATTTAACCGGGATTGAATTTGCTGACAGTGAATTTTCTCTTCTTGTTGGTGAACAGGAAACTACCAGGAATACAGATGTTTCTCCGGTTTCGGCAAATTATCCGAACCCCTTCAGGGATGTAACAACGATAAATGTTAACCTTGACAGAACCGCTTCGGTTAAAGTGCAGATCACCACGATTACCGGACAAAAGGTTTTATCACTCGATAAGGGGGTACTGCCTTCAGGTTCAAACCGGGTCACGATCGATGGCAGCAGTCTGACTACCGGACTCTATTTCTATACTGTATTGATTGATGGGGCTTCGTACACCGGTAAAATGATCGTCCGTTAACCTGCTTTTGAACCCACTGCAGAAAATTTCGAAGTGTAGGAAATGCTGCAACAATTTTAAACAGAAAGCTGTCTCAGAGTTGAGACAGCTTTCTGCATTTTAATCCATCACGCACCGGACACTAAAGCCGAAAATCTTGTTTAGACTGCCATCGTTCACAATTGTTTTATTGTAATCCATGGACCATTCCCTTGCTTTTTCAACATCAGTTTCGTTTCCCGACCACCAGTGACTGTATTTCCCGATGGTAGCGAATGAGCCATCCACGCCGCGTAACCCACCAGGCAAAGCCGTAAAACCGCTGCTGTTATCAGCGCCGGCATTGGGGGTGCTCCAGTGAAGTGTTCCCGCTTCTTTCATTTTGCCTCCGGCAACATCAGATCCTCCCAGAAAGGTTGTCAGTATTGTCCAGTCCTCGTCGGAGGACACGTGCCAGCCCATGGGGGCCAGTCTCCGGGTGTCGTGCACTGCATACCAGTTGTAAATCTTACCGTAAATTATACTGTTGGCGGGTGTGTTTTCATAATCACAACAAGCTCCCGTTGTAAGATCGATCCATGCCGTGTTCTCAGTAACGTTGGGAATGGGGTCGCCATTGCGGTATTTGCTTACGACCAGGTTTTCAACCATCCAAACCTGTGTACCGATGATTACTGTATTATAAACATTGCCGTCAATGTCTGTTACCCCTTGCTGTGTTGTAAACGACATCGTAACTCCATATCCTGTTCCGGCAGTGTTGGTGGCATAGGCCCTCACAAAAAACGTAGTTTTCGGGCTCAATCCGGTAATGGTACTGGTAAAGCTTCCACCACCTGCGCCAATGGTTGTTTTATTGTCGGCTATGGTAGGCGTTGAACCTGTACTCCAACAAACGCCTCTTGCAGTTACAGTTCTTCCGCCATCGCTTGTGATGGTACCCCCGCAGGTGGCCACCGTTGCATTTATCTGGTTAACCTCTGCAGTTGTCAATACAGGAACCGTTCCGCTTGATATTGGAGTGTCATCCTTCTTCTTGCAACTGTTTACAAGAATTAATGCAATTCCTGCCAAAATGAATGAGTAAATCCAAATTTTGTTTTTCTTTTTCATGATCATACCAGATTAAAAATTTACACTCCTTGATTTTTGCCCTGGCTACGATCCGTATAAGATTCAAATCATCCTGACAAACAGATTGTTATGCCTGAAGGAACAGTTTTCCGGATTGAGCAAATCTGCAGTGTCCGGATATTACAGGTAAAAATACTTAGAAAACCCGGATTTAACGTTACCTGATTCAAATGTTGTTAATTCTGTTTCGGGAAGGTGAATCTAATAAATCAACTCGCCGCAGAGCAGCGAGGTATCAATTGAAATTTATTTTTGCAAGACTTTTATCCCGGAAATGTAACACTGGTTCTTATCATACAAGGGAATAACAACAGGGTTTAACCACGCCGGATCATCGAAAATTGCCTGGAGCTCATTCCCGGGTGAAATATCAATGATCCAGTTGCGGATTTCATCCAATTTATTTTTTGCATCAATTTTAAAATACTCCTTTTCTCTGGAACTTGTTGTTTTGGCATACATATATAACAAGTCTCTGAATTCCGTTATGTTTTTTCTCCTCTGAATATTGATAATCGCCGTATCCCTTGCGCAACGATGGGTGTTGCCAAACCAAAACACAAAATCCTCCCGGGTTATCAGGTTGCACCCTGCTTTATAGATGACAACATGGAATGTAGCCGTACCTGATAATGTCACCGGATTTTTAGTAACCTGAAAGGATGGGATAAAATTGGTTCCTTTTATCTTGTTTCCCGGCAGGTTTATTTTCAATCCGGCCGAGCATGTCCGGAACTCCCAGGTAATGCTGTCGGACGATGCGGGACCTGCAGAAAGTTGTTCCCGAAATGTGTTGCAATATCCCGAATCATTAAACGGAGGGAGTTCATGCCTGCTTTGGTTTAATCGACAGTAGCAGGGATCTATACATTTTTCAATCAGAAATTTAACTTCTGACGATTTTGATGTAAACCGGGATTTGAAGGGAGTTGTTTTTAAAATTATTTCTCCGGTTGAGTTGTTGTTTTCACGAATGATTGTGACAATGCAATTATTGTCCATTCCCCTTCGGGGTTCCATGGTAATCCCCGGCGATGCGCCCAGTAACTCCCAGCAAACTGAATCAGCCTGAACATTGGTTTTAAACGGGCCTATAACCTTCCTGATTTTTAAATTTTCCCGGGCACATACAATTTCAAAACAATTCCGGTCTGTTAATTTTATGGTATCTGAGTTTGCAGGTCTTTCTTCAGGCCGGTCTGCAAGTATACGTTCACTGTCAATGGTTTCCATTCTTTTATTCCGCTGGGTGCAACTCAAGGCAATAAACACCAGCAACAAAAGAAGCCTGGTTATGATCGACCGGTGATATTTTTTGAACTGTTTCATCTGCCTGAAATTTGTTATGAATGGTCAACTGGAATATCCATAATTGTTATTCTCGGTTTACATGAACTTTATTCCTATGGGTATTTCATTTTTTAACATTTATGTTTTTCCCTTTCATAAATCAGATCTCCGGGGGATTGCCTTACTAGCAGCGTCACAGTAACAAGTGTTTTTAAAACTGCTACTGCAATAACTACGATGATAAACAAAACAAGCCAGATATTAAACAGCGAAAAAAAGTCCTGATCTCCTTCGAGGATTAACATGTTTTTTAATAAATACCTGTCGAATAATTCCCCTGAAAAATATGCAAGGATAAGTGCGATGGTCATGGAAACCCACAATATTTTCATGACTACGATGATATATATACCAATTATTTTATGGCCACTGGTACCAAATGCAAGGAAATTACCAAGGTTGCGTTTAACTCTGTCGAGATGATTTTTCAGGGTATTTGAAATAAAAATGACAATCGAAAGCACTGCCAGGATCAAAACAAGGATAATGGCCCCCAACGAAATATTTAAAGAGAACAGATAGTTTTGCCGTTGGGTTACGGTCTCCATATTCATTGATATATTGTACCTGTTTTTGATATAGGCTGAAAAATCTTTAATCTTGTCAAGCTTGCTGAACTCAACAGCCAGGTAATCGAAATTAAAGTCACGTTTATTTTGCATAAAGTTTTTGGCTTGCTGCGCCGTTACTTCAATTTTTGCCTCGAAAAATGTTCCAAAGTGAACATGCTGAAATTCCTTCAATTTGTACAAGTCACTCAGATTATCGTTAAATAACCGGCTGATTTCCGGAAATTTGTTTGAAAAATAAAGGACACAGAGTGCATTGTTATACCCTTTCAGGGAATCAAAAACGGGTAACCCGTTTGAAAGGCCGGTTTTTTTCCTGATCACATCTTTTAACTGTTTTACCATCTCAAGGTCATGCGTGTCGATAAAAAGTTTTGAAAAAAGACTATCATCGGGATAAATATGCAATTGCATCATATAAAATGAATCCGTGCAAACAATATCGGCATGGTCGGGCAACTCCTTTACGACCCCCAAAATGGGTACCGGTACATATTTGCCTCCGTATAAACGGTATGACAAATAAGAAACTGAATCGTAATGAAATCCTAATTTCTTCAGGAATGTTTCCGTTACCACAAACCCGAATGGTTCGATTTGAAAAATATTGTCTGCAACCACGGCCTTAACAACGTTGTCACGATTAAACAGATCATGTATGATGGAACTTTTCGGGTCGGTTGTACGGGCTTTTGGTAAAGGCAACCCGGAACTCAGTCCGGTCCGGTCGAGGAAAGATGTTCCGAATTCTTTCGAGAAATAGAGGTTTTTTATACAATATTTGTTTTTCAATACCGGGTCGGACAAGTCATTCATTAAACGCTCAGTTGAATCCTGAGTCCGCTTGTTAATTTCAATATTTATCCAATTTGAAAGGGGATTTTTCGACAGTTTATTTTGATAGAGCAGCGCATTATTTGAAAAACCGATACATAAAAAAGTGAGATATAAGATTCCAGACAAATAGATAATTGAACGAAATCCGGATCCACGGATTGCCTTAAACTCATTTTTTGTTACAACAGAATAGAACCTTAAATATTTTTTCATGGATTTGCCGATACTGGAAAAATCTTCTCTGTCATTTTTTTTACAATATTAATTTGATATAATCTGTCAGGTCCTGTGGGTTGGAAAAGTTTTCCCAATGATTGTTTATATCGCGATCAAAAATATGATCCGGATGAAGCCTGAAATGAGATTGGGTATTGTCTTCGCAATGGGTCAATACAATAATCCTGTCTGCCTTCTCCACTGAGAGTTCGACATTGTGCGAAACGATAACAGCCGTCCGGAATTTTTCATAGATGATCTCTTTAATAAAATCAAACAGATTTCCGGAATTGGCATGATCCAGATTTCCGGTAGGTTCATCGCCAAAAAGCACATCAAAATCTTTTATAACAGCCCTGATAAACGAAAGCCTTTGTTTTTGTCCTCCTGCAAGCTGACAAGGCAATTGTTTCATGATTCCGTTGCCCGAAAGGTTCAAAAACTCAAGGGGTTTGTCCAAAAAATTTCCCGTAAGGGCAGAAGCCATTTTATGCTGAATAAGTCTTGGGATCAGCATGTTTTCAACACATGTATAATAAGGCATTAAATAATCATCCTGAAAGATAAACGAAAAGTAATTCCGCCGGATGGCTGAAACCTTTTTGCGTTTATTCCACAATTGCGCCAAATCCACAACTCCGCCGGGTGAAAAATAGTTGACCTCCCCTGCCACTATGGTATTGTTCATCAACCCGAGGGCTTCAACAAGTGTTGATTTTCCACTACCCGATCTTCCAAGGATTACAGTCATTTTGCCCTTCGGAATCGCCAGGTTTTCAATGAACAATATTGGTTTCCCACTCGACGGGTAGGAACATTTCAGATTTTCTATGACAAATACATTCATTGGAATAGGTGATAAACATTATGGCAATAAACTTACCGGAACCCAATAATACTTGATACTATTTGTGTTGCCTGCATCTTCGCTTATGTGAAAATATTCACTGTTGTATTTTTGCTTCAGAAGGTCGTTTTTTATTTCTATTTCCTTTAAATAGGCATAAGCGGGTTCTAAAACATTCTGTTGGCCCTGACATATATCTCTCAGCGTGAATCGTTTAATCGGTTCATTGCAATAGTAACCGAAACTAGAACCGATCATCCGGTTGATTATTTGGCAGATTGTCAGATCCAGGTATGAATTGTCGACAAGCAATTGTTGTCCGATAAACCGGCTGATCAGCGTTTGCCACAATGTGCAGATTCTATCGCAAAGGGTACTGCCTGCTTGCGGGATGAGAAACCCGTCAAGCTGTGTGATCAGATCGTGCAATTCATTTTCTGTCATAATTACCTCCCCTTTCCATATATCGGGACTGTTATCCTCATATCTGATCCTGGTAAATCCCTTTTTCAATATTCGCATCGAGGAGATATCCCTTGAACAACCGGAGATTATTTTCTCCAATCCTTGTTTGAAGCGGGTTTCATTCGGGGTCAGCACAATGGTATCAGGATTATTGGTACACGCAGCCATGATCATCCGGTTAACGGTTGAAATTAACGGATCATAGGATGTTTGAATGTATTCCAGAATTTGTGGCCCTTTTAACCCAGTCGTATCTATGGAGGAAAGGACTGCCAGCAAATAATTCGTCAAAAATTTACATTTCCCCGATTGCTGCCAGTCTATCGGAAACGCCGGTAAGTTATACCGCTCTTTATAGGATGTGGCAGCTTTTCTGATAATACTGTCAACCGATGAATTAAATGTTTGATTATTTGCGAAATCAAATGCCAGCAGATAGCAGTTTTTTTCTGCAAGCTTATTGGCAATTGAGTTTAAATAATTGTTTGGTGTATTGCCGGTTTGCCGTGTATTGATCAAAACAATGAGATTTGTTTCCCGGTTATTGAAAGATTCCTTCCTGAGAACCTGATTTAATACGGTAAAGCAATTGGCATTCGCTTGATTTTTAGCATTCGGTTTATGATTTATCAGGCTGTCCCGGATGATGTCGTAATTTTTCTGTCCACTGTTTGTTGAGCCGAACGATACCAAAAGATCGGTTTGCTGAGGATAATAACATGCATGATATTCTTTATTAAAATTGGCATATTTCCCGTTAAGCTGATTTAAAAAAAAGAGGGGATAAAAGTTGGCTAAGGAATCGGGGAGTATGAAAAACACCTTCAGGTTGTATTTATCCCTGGTCAATGAATCGCAGTTGCTTTTACGGCTTTTAATATACCTTCCGGTGGCTGCTACCTGAAAAGTTTTTTTATCAACACGGTTTATGCCAAGGAAAGGAAATCTGAAAAAATCTGCTTTTAACTCCGTGTTTGTAAAATTGGCAATGAAACACTTGGTCCCCGGACCGCAGTTGTTTCTGGCAATGGTATTTCTCAGGGAATATATGTTGAAAGTATCGGCAACATTAAATTTTTTGGGCTGACGCAAAAACAATGTCCCTGGCTCCTCCCAGAAGGGTTCAATGTTAATTTTTTGATTAGTCAGGAACACTTCCAACTCACTTGCGGTTGCAAAAACCTTTGCATTCCCAAATAAGGTATCGCATCGTCGTTGTCTCACTGCTGCTGCTTCAAAATTGGGTTCAAAGCATAACCTGTTGTTATAATCGAACACCCGGTAAGCATCCACCCAACCGATAATCTGATCACCGAAAGGGCGATTGGTTTCAAATTTATAATCCCTTCCTAACAGATACCGGTTATTTTCACGCTGGTAGATGAAGTAAATTGAGTACAGGGGTAAAAATCGCGGGAGAATATTCCCGAAGGCATCTGTGTAATTCTGCATATTCCTGACATAGGGATCAGCATAAACCGGGATGCGCGACTCTTCAATTAAACCCTTGCAAATACTATCGATCAACCCCTGGGAATTTAATATGACACATTTGCGATGGATCAATGCATCAGCTGAAAAATCGGCCGAGAAATGAAAAAGAAATTCCGATTTTGGTCTAAACCCTTTATCTTTTAAGTTTAATATTGTCAGCCCATTCACCCCGGTACCCGAGCAGATATGAAAATGCGTCAGGTTTTCACCAACAACAAAATATTTACATCCAAAGTCATCTCCCCTGTTCGAAAAAACAATCCATGGATTTGCTTTTCCTTTTTGCGGACTGCATTGCGCACTGATTATCAAGTTAATGTCGATTTCCTTTACAGGATTCAGCAGACATTCCGGTTGCTTTAAGGCATTTTTCTGACCAGTAACCGGATATGTAATCGCGGCACAAATCAAAAAGGTTAAAAAGAATGCCCTTCCGGTCATAGTTGTTAAATTACCTGGTAAACATTTTGCCTATGATTAGTTTGAGCCCGACTGTATTTAATTTTTGTGATCTAAAGGTTTGCAAAAAGCTGCTATAAACTGTTTCTGGGTACAATTTGTAATCCTCAACCCCTGATGTTCCTGTAAGATTCGTTAAACCCAGGGTCAGCCACGGCTCAATCCCGATAACGATTTTTTTGAATCTTGCTTCAATACCAATCGCAAAAACTGCTGCTACATTCAGGGTGGTCAGGCTGATGGTTGATGATCCTGCAAATTCCCTGTTTCTGAAAAAACCATATTGTGCATCAGCCATCTCATGTTGCTCATCCAGGTAAAACCACTTTTGTTCATTTGCTGGAAGGGAATTTTCATTAATTAACAGACATTTACCTCCTCCTGTATGCGATAAAGTGTAGGTAACTTGCGAAGTCCCTGAAAACAGGCTGAACTGAGGACCGGCTTTCAAATAAAACCGGTGCAACACATACCATTTTAGCGTAACCGGTATGGAAAACCCCATGAGGGATATTTTCTCCCTGATCCCGGGTGTTCTGTCAAAAACAGAGATTTCGAAAGGATTTGTATCAGGATCAAATGATTGACGGTATGAGTTCACATAATTATTTATATTTACAGTAGCGTCAGTCCTCGAATACAATAATCCAACATTGATAAGAAGCCCATCAAGTGTTTTTCTGTTTATCCGGAAATCCATATTCACACCAATGTTAAAACCTGTTTGATTTCCAATGGTATAGCCTGATGTAAGTTCGGGGTTTATTGCAGATACCGGATTTTCGAAGAAACTGCCTGAAATTTTACTTACGAAATTATAACAACCTTCAATGCTCAGGTTTCTGATTCTGGTAAGTCGTGTATCTTCTGTAATGTTTTGAATTAAGATGGTGTCTTCCCGGATATTAAAAAGGAGTCGAAGGTTCAACCCTGTTTTATTCAGCTTGAAATCCCTGGAATCCTTTTTACCCGGAACATTGTTTGTTTTGTGCAGGTAAGCAATCGCAGTTTTTCCGCTCGCATTTATTGCAATATGATGTTTCCCATAAGAAATAACCGGTTTCTTTCCGGCATAAACCCGCTGAACACTATCTGTATATTCCTCAACAGTCAGCAGGTAATTGATCCGCTGTGATTCGGTCTTAAAAAGATCCCAGAAAAGGTTCGCATCCATTTCAAAAAGGTTTTTAAACGAGCTGATGGTAGCTTCATCAATGTAAGGACTTCCGGATCTTCCCAAAGCAGAAAAATCCTGATAATCCTGAAGGAATTTCTCTATTTTCCCGAAGGTGTCTGCTTTAGTTTGTGCGCCAAGGCGAATTGTTGAAAACACCAGAAAGAACAATCCTGGCAACCAAAACACTATGGACTTCTTCACGCTTCTTAGATTTTAATGATCTTCGATATAAACACCCCATCCAATTCATTGAGGTATCTGATATAGTACAACCCGCGAGGTAGCAATGACAAATCAATTTGAAAATCGCCGGAGGCGACATACATCTCTTTTACCATTGCGCCAAATTGGTTGAAAATACTAACACGACCATTATGACCGTTGGCTAAGTCTATCCTGATTTGAATTTTTTCACCCGCAGGGTTCGGAAAAATCCGGATTGTACGACGGGTTAAATCGTCGATGGCAGAGGGGTTGAAAAAGCAATAAGGGTCGGACATGTTGCAGCAGGCATCAATGCAGGTTTGCACATAATAACAGTTTCTATTGTTCGTATCGGCCAGAAAATAACGATTGGTGGCATATTGTATCAATGCATTATCATTATACCATTGGTACGAATTTATCAAAGAATCGCTGCATACAAGCATGTTGTAACCAAACAGCCAGATAACTGAGGGGTCGGGCGCAGTTCCGTTCATAATGTTCACCTGCCGTACAGAGGACCCCGAACATCCTGATTCATTTTCCACGGTAACTGTCAAAGAACTACTGCCTGCTACGGTATCCCAATCGATGGTAACATTGCGCGAAGTGTCAATTGTTAAAATTTTACCGTTTTGAACCGCCCATTTGTAACGCTTAAACGGTTCAACTACATAATAATGAATACGGGCTTTTTTACAAAGATTATCTGTTATAGTGATGGTATCGTTAACATTTCTTATTGTAGCCGCCGGGCGTGCATTTATGTTGATAAAAAAATTAGTTGATACCATTCCGGGATTTGCACACAAGTCGTTTATTCCCTGCACGTTTAAAGACCCGGAGGTAAACGCATTATCGAAAAATAAAGATATTGAAGGTGTATTTGTGATACTATCCTCAATTGCGGAACCGGAAAAACTCCATGAATAGGAATTTGCATTTGCAATGGGGTCAATGCTGTAGGTTTCAGTTTCTCCTATGCAAACACTACCGGATCCATTGATAATTCCTGCAGGAAAGACCGTATCAATGACCGAAATAACAAATGAACAACACTCGATTGTATCAATCCCAGTTACAAAACCATGGTAGACCATGTTTGATCCGATATTTGCTGTGATCGGGTTAAATTGATCTCCAAGAATAGCCGGTGAACCATAATAAACCCCGCCGGCAGGTCTGCATAAAAGATTCAGGTTAAAAGGAACGCCACTAAAACACACGCTGCTGTCCCTGCATACAGTGTCGTTAATTGCCACAGAAACCGTATAAACTTCTGTGATCTCAGGATTTGCAATGGTTGAAATACTGATGTTTAGGATTGTAAAAACAAGTAACCAGTTTTTCATACGTTTTCTTGTCAGATGTTTTCAATCAATAACGGATTTGGGGAAACGAACCCCGATATGTTTTGATGATATTGAACCATCTTTGTTAATGACATCCTTGCGATTCGCCGTAATGGACCATGAAAAACTTACATCGGAGACGCCCCCCTTCAGTTCAATTACATCGAAACCAAAAACGGATTTATTTGTAACATATACGCCATTGCAGTCACCTTCCAGCTGAATGAAAATTTTTATCGGGTGATCCTTGGTGGAAATAATATTATTTGAGAACACGGGATCAATCACAATATGGCAAAAGCCTTTGACCAGTGTGCCTGTACCATAATCATTCACCAAAATTTCAGGGGCTACCTGGCCAAACATATCAACATTCCCTCCTTCCGGGGATGGAACCATTAAACTTGTATAACCAACTCCGTAAATAGTTTTTGCAATTCCGCCGATATAACCGCCAACATAAGCATAGGAACTTTCGGTGGGGCTTTTTCTGGTGTAGAAATATCCGCCAAAACGTCCTCCGGTCGCATAATAAACAGCTTCACCATAAACCCCAAACGTAGTCCCTTTAAAAGCCCCTCCGGAAGGTGTTGATTGATCAAATGCCGAAGTACCTTGTCCAAACGATATAATCCCTGTTCCTGAAGCACTGGAATTTGTGGCGGCGAATGCAGCGCCGGTTGAATTGACCGTTGCCGAGCAACTCCCATTGGATGCAACCTGAAACTCGGAGCCCGATCCGACACAAAATGATGCCGCCGGGCTATTAGTCAAAATCCCAAAGCGGTTATTGCTGTTATTCCAGAAAAAGGAAGCCGCGTTTTGCTGTATTCCGCTTCCATCGAAAAATAAAACACTGCCGGCTGTTCCATGAAGTCTGGAATAATCCGAACTGGAAAGGTATCCGTTGAGTGAAGCAGATGCAGCCGGTAAATAAATTGTATTGCCAACTCTCGACAATGGGGAGGAAAATGTTAAAACACTCTCTTTCCCATTGAATGTAATCCAGTCGGAAGAGGTCAGATAGCCACTATTGATGTTAGATGCCTGGGAAATGGTTATATTCGGGGATGTCCCGCCTGAACTGGATAAAGGAGAAGTTGCTGAAACCGTATTGACCTTGTTGGAAAAAGTATTCCAATCAGCCGCACTGAGATATCCGTTTGAAAGCAAGGAGGCTTTCGGAATTGAGATATCGGGCGTTGTTCCCCCTGAACTTATCAATGGCGATGTGGCAGAAACATTGGTAACAGTACCGTTGCCGTTGCCTGTGCCAAAAGGACCAATTGTCATTCCACTGATCCGCGCATAAAGACCACTGGACGTAGTCCATAAATCGCCGTTAACCGGTGCCGAAGGGGCAGATCCATGTGGCAGGAGAAATCCTGAGCCTGAAAATGAAGAAGGTGTTGTTGAAAGTTTTCCGATTACTTCCGCAGTACCATTAACGATAGCGTTTCCTGCAACATGCAGCCTGGCCCCTGGCGAATAAGTTCCGATTCCCACATTTCCGGTGTTGAAATAAATGTCGGATCCGGTGGAAATCCATTGACTGTTCACCATAACCCAGTTTTTTTCGATGGATGTGCCCTGGTTACTGTAAAATTGCTGGTTGTCGGTACAAAAGATCAGCAGCCCGGTGGCAGGGCTGGCTATGGCATCCCGCTCAGCCGCCGTCATACGGGGAACCAGAAAACCCTTAACGGTTGATTTTACCTCGAGCATTGCTGAAGGATCAGCAGCATCGTTGGTGGAACTGATGGAAACCTGGCCATTTACAGTACTGATTTTCAGTAGTATGACAAAGAGAAATATCACACCATCTTTCATATGCTGACAATTTCATTTTTAATTATCACCTAAAATATCCATGATTGTCATGTAAGGTTTGCCTGAACATGGTTTCATTGGATATTTCATTATGATTATATCTCTATTCATTCAGAAACAGACGCTAACAGCTCATAAAAAAAAGTTAAAACAACTAACAGTCAGATTCAGTCTGAGCATAATGTGACTTCATTAACAGGTGTAAATATAAGATGCTGTCAAGGAAAAGGCAACAATTTCGAGATATTTATTGAGGCTTGTCAAAAAGGCCATGATGACACGCCACAAAACACATCTCAACCTGCTCAGTCCGAAACCTGATAATGCTTAATCCGGAAAAGAATGAAAGGTGAAAGGAATGTTGATAACTTTTTTCTGTTATACCTTCTTCAGGCTAAAAGCACAGAACAACAGGTAAACCATTGCACCCAGCAGGACTGCCAGACCCCCGACTTGTCCCATGGCATCGGAAACAACCCCCATCAGGGGAGGAATGACAGCACCACCTGCAACACCCATGATCATCAGCCCGGAAATTTCGTTGGCACGTTCGGGTTTCTTCTGCAGGGCAGCCGAGAAGATGATGGAAAATACGTTGGCAACTGCAAAGCCCACCACAAATACAAGGACCAGAATTGCCCACAGGTTATGCATGGTGAGCATGACCAGCATTCCTGCAAGGGCCACTACCATACTTAGTATAAAGAATTTGCGTGGTGAAAATCTGATCAGGAGAATGGCGCCGATGAAAGTTCCTGCAGTACGGGCAATAAAATACAGACTAGTGCCCCAACCTGCCTGTTCCAGCGGAATGCCGCACCGTTCCATCAGGTATTTCGGAACGGTAATATTCAACCCGACATCGATCCCAACCACGCAGATGATCCCGAGGAAGAACATCAGGATGGTGGTATCCTTTAACAAAGCGAAACAACCGCCAAAGGAGGAGGTTTTCCCTTCAACCGGCTGCTCTTCTATCGATGTAAATATCAGCCATAGGGAAGATGCCAGGGTAATCACGGCGAATATCGGGAACAGCATCTTCCAATTTCCTAAGGTTACCGCGGCAAAACCGGCAATGACCGGGCCAAGAAACGAAGCGATTGCTTTGGTGAACTGTCCCCAGGTAAGACTGCTGGTGAGCAGGTCGCCCCGGACTACATTCGACAATAGCGGGTTCAATGATACCTGGAGGATGGTGTTTCCAATTCCCAATAGTGCAAAAGCAATCAATACAATCTCAAATTTATAGGCGGCTAACGGAACAAGCATGGCCACAAAGGTGATGGCCATACTGAGGACGACGGTCTTTTTACGTCCGATCGAATTCATCAGCAACCCGGTGGGCACAGAAAATACAGCAAACCAGAGAAACACCATCATGGGTAAAAGATTTGCCAGCGAATCGCTCAAGGCAAAATCCTGCTTAACATAGTTGGTGGAAATGCCAACCACATCGACAAATCCCATGATAAAGAACCCGAAAAGTACAGGAAGTAATTTGGAAAAAGAGTTGCTGTTTTTCATTGAAATTATTTTTTAGTAAAGCAAAATTAAGAATATCCTTAAATACGCAAGTAATTTTGTTTTGTGTTCATCTTGATAAGTTTACCATTAAAAAACCCAGATCATTATTCCGGGATCTGAAAATCAAGGGAATCAGCAGGTATCGAATCAGGTTGTTTCAGTTGCAGCCTGGCGGGGCCTTTTAATTCGACATCGGGAATCAGTTTTTCGGCATCCGAAGCCGTGATCCAACCTTTGTTCAACATTTTTTCCGATACCAAACGGTAGAATCCTGCATTCGATTCACGAAGATGTCCATTCTCATCGAAAGAGTATTTAAACCATTTGGGGCGGGGGATGATGGATGCCATAAAAATAGCTTCGGCCAGGGTGAGTTTAGCGGCATCTTTGCTGAAATAAAAACGTGCGGCTTCATTGGCACCATAGATCATCGGCCCCCATTCGATGACGTTGAGATACACTTCATACATCCGTTCTTTGGTACTCAGACCCTGGTTTTCAATGAGCCATACGATCAGCGCCTCCTCTAATTTGCGGGCGATGGTTTTATTCCGGCTGAGAAATACATTTTTCACCAATTGCATGCTGATGGTACTTCCCCCGCGGGAAAACCGGTGATCCTTTATGTTGGTGATGATCGATTCGCGGAATGCATCGGGAAGAAAACCCCGGTGCTGATAAAAGCCCCCATCTTCGGAGGTAAGCACGGCATACTGAAGATAAGGTGATATATGATCAAGGGTGCGGAAATTGGGATTCTCCGGTCCAACCATAAAGGTTTGCACCGGCAGGTCGTGGTCGTAAGCCGTATAGGGAAAAGGTTCGTTTATTTTGGTAAAATCGGCATTTCCATAAGATAATACGCTAAATTGGTGCCGGTCGAGTGAGGTCTCAAAACGCAATGAATCAGGGTTTGCCAGATCAACAAAGAAATCGAGATGCCACGACAGGTTGCCTTTAACACGGATTCCGTCAAGATTTGTAAAAAGCCCTTGCGGGAATGAGGAGAAGAGATCCTGTGCCGGAAATTGTGGTTTATTTATCCGTAATGTGATCTGCTTCCCTGGTCCTACACGGTAATTCAGGTAGGGGTGAATATCGATTCTGTTGAAGGTAATCCGGGTTACACTGTCAAGCTCAGCAAAATCCTTACCGATGTTAATCTGATAATTGATCGATAATTTTTCGAATGTTATGGCACCTGAGGCAATTTTTCGGTGATCGACCCGTAGTCCGCTCACCGAGGCAAAACCACTGATCTGAGACAGGTCTATGGTGCCTTCATGCATGGCAATGCTGAATGCAAGCGTATCAAAGTCCACCATCGTATGCCATTTATAACCAATAAACGGGATGGCCACTTTCGCAGTGTCTGCCGAATAAAGGCGGAATTCCGCTACCCGGTTGTTGTTATCCATTTTACCTGCCATTATCCATTTAGCAGCAATGCTGTCTTCGTTAATCTCTGCTGTTGATCTGAAATAATGGTCAGTCAGCGTGAATTGACTGATGTGGACCTTAAGGCGGTGCCCTTCATCAACATTGATCAGGTTAAAATTCCGGATGTCGAGCGAAAGGGGGATCTTATCAAAGATGAAGCCCGACAACCGGTCAATGGCTGCAGCATTACTGACTTGTCGGGTAACAGTATCTGCCCTGTCCTGATGACCATGCAGCAGAAACCTGAAATTTGAAACACTGTCATGGCTTTCGAGCAGAACCGTGGTGTTGATCAACCTCACATTATGCAATACGATACGACCGGCAAATAGCTTCAGGATGCCGATAGAAGCATAGGCCGAATCGACCTTCAACAGAGTATCTCCCTTGTCGGGTTTGAGGCTGACACCGGTGAGCAGGATGGAAGCGAGTCCCTGGATCTTCACCCTGGAAATTGCCAATGTGGCTTGGTTTTCCTTATTGAAACGGTCGACGCGATGGTGCAGATACCAGGAAGCCATTTGGGTACGGAGCAGGAATGCCAATAACGCAAAACCAACCATTCCAATCAACAGGTAGTATATGATCTGCCGTGGCTTGCCGGAAATATTCAACAATTTTTTAATGGAAGGCAGCAAAATTTTTTTGTTAAAAGTACAAAGAATTTTAGGGGCTAAAAGATATTCCCGATGCCAAGATATACTCCGCTTGTGCCATCCTGTTTGTTCATGGCCATTCCCCAGTCGGCCGAAATGATAAAGTTATCGTTGATTGCAATGCGGAGTCCAAGTCCGGCGGCCAGGTGCAGTCGGTCGTTGGGTAGATTGAAATAAAATGCTTTCTGATCGTCCGGAACGGTATTGGTGTATATTTTATGATCCTGCACGACCATTCCACCATCCAGGAAGGCTGTCAGCCCGAGATACAGGTTTTGTTTCAATACCACCGACCGGAAGAACTTCCACCGGAGTTCTATATTGCCGAATGCAACGCCATCGCCCGTTATGCGGTTACGAAGCACCCCGCGGAGGGTCTTTGCACCTCCCAGTCCATCGGGTTTTGTAGTCAGGCTGTAAGAGCTGTAAATGTAGGGCATGATATAATAGGGTGTGGTTCCGCCGATTGTACCCTGGTAACTCAATTGGTAGGCGGCTACCAGACTTTTCTTCACCAATGAAATATACTGCCTGTGCGTAATGGCAAGCTTGACGAAAGCATACGGATTATTTCCCAGAAATGTTGGGGCGCTCAGCACCAGGATTTCCGACCATATCCCCTTATTTGGCGCAGCTTCATTGTCACGGGTATCATATATCAGCCCGGTTTTAAGGTAGATGGTGGTACCACCGTTTTTTTCCTGCGGACGAATCAGTCCGTAATCCACATAATGATCATAAAGCAAGGCGGTATCAGGCAGTTTGTTTTCCTCTTTCTTCCCTTTGTTGATGCGGTCGATGTCGACCGTACCTGTTTTAATCCCGAGGATGTTGATTCCTGCCATCCACCGCAGCTTTTGCCCGGCGATTGGTCCCTGGAAATCAGCCATGACCCTGTACATCTTCCGCTCCAGTTTATAAAAAACACGTGAAAGATAATCATCGGAGCCTTGCTGGGTAAGTGATGCTGAATAATTGGCTTCAGCCCCATTGAATCCATAAAAATCAAGTGCCCGCTCCGGAAGGTAATCCACGTCAACTGTAACACGTATCCCGCCGGGGATCAGGTATTTAGAATCATAAAATACTTCGTACACCGCACTGCCCTTGGTAAACCATGAACATTCAGCATAAACAGTATGCTTATATTCCGGATAGGTGGAACCATCGCCATAATCAAAAATTTGCCCTAGTGCGCCGAGTTGTACGCCCATGTCGGCATCATAGGCTACTACCGGCAATGCGGCCCAAGTCCAGCCTTTTTTTATCTTCTCCTTCAGCGGAAATGCCGATGAATCGGCTTGCGCTAAAACGACTGAGCCAAAAAAGGATAAAACAATGATCAGTTGAAGCAACGGGTAAAAATGTTTCATAAACATTTTTTAGATGCGTGGTTGATAAATCATTTCGGGATATCATCGCTTTGCAATACGGCCACACTGTTTCCCGGTTTCAACTTGTAAATAAGCCATAAACAAACCCCGGTAGCCATGATGCTTAGCAGGATCAGGAATATATTGTCGGTGGCCCCGAAGTTTTCATAGTCCCCGCTAAGCGCACCGCGCTGGCTAAAATAAGCCACGCTGACTGCTGCGCCATTGTTGATGAAATGGGCACATACCGGCACCCAGAGCGAACCGCTCCAATAAAACAGGTATCCGAACAGGACTCCCAGGAACATCCTCGGCAGAAAACCGTAAAATTGCATGTGCATGGCTGAAAAGAAAAATGCCGAAATAAAAATTGCAACATGAATGTTCTTCAGCCACTCTTGCATCAGGCGTTGCAGCAGGCCACGAAACAGTAACTCTTCGCCGATGGACGGCAGCAAGGCGATCATCAGCAGATTGAAGAGAAATGCACCGAAAACAGGCATTTTCATGAAGACTTCGGTAAGTTTAGCCGCTTCATCCTCCGCAGATTTCATCCAATCCTCCATTCCCTTCAGAAAATCAGGCAGTTTCATCATTTCGTTTACACTTACCATCCAGTTGATGAGTGGCAAGGCCGCAAACATAAGGGCAAAAGTGATAAGGTAGATCAGCCATCGCGACGACTTGTCGAGATGCAGGTACCGCATGCTGCTTCGTTCGAAAAAATAACCTGCCAGGAGTGTAGGAAAGATAAAGAGACCGAAAGATTGCAGTATCTGAAAATATTGCAGCAACCTGATTGTTTTGACATCCTGGTAATCATTTATCAGGGAAAGCATATTGCTTACCTTCACACCAAACAGGGGGCCGGCGAGCAGCAAACCCAAAAAAAATGTAATGGCAAAACAGGTGATGATCAGCAATACTGAAAAAAGAAGCCGTGTGAATGGGGTCAGGCTGTCAAGGATGGGTGGTTTGTGCTGGTACACGGATTATGGCTATTTTTGCCGCTAAATTACCACAATTTGTCAAAGATCGGAAATATTGAGCTGGGCGACTTTCCGCTCTTTCTTGCCCCCATGGAAGACGTTACTGATTCTCCGTTTCGGGGCATTTGCAAACACTATGGCGCCGATGTACTGGTTACCGAATTCATCGCGGCCGAAGGGTTGATCCGCGATGCGGTGAAAAGCAGTAACAAGATGCGGTTTGAGCCGGGCGAACGTCCCATCGGTATCCAGATATTTGGCGAAAATGTTGACTCGATGATGAAGGCTGCAGCCGTTGCAGAATCGGCAAATCCCGATTTCATCGACCTTAATTTCGGATGCCCGGTGCGCAAGATCGTGATGAAAGGCGGTGGCGCCGCGCTGCTTCAGGATATCCCCAAGATGATCCGTATGACCGAAGCTGTGGTGAAATCGACCCGGCTGCCGGTAACCGTGAAAACCCGGCTTGGCTGGGATGATGCACATAAAGATATTGTTGACATTGCCGAACGTTTGCAGGATACGGGCATCAGCGCCATCGCCATCCATGGACGTACCCGCGCCCAGCTTTATGGTGGCGAAGCCGATTGGACGCTGATCGGTGAAGCGAAAAACAACCCCCGTATGAAAATTCCTGTTTTCGGAAATGGCGATGTTGATTCGGGACCGAAGGCAGAGGAGATGAAAAACCGCTTTGGTGTCGACGGCATCCTGATAGGCCGCGCTGCCACCGGGAACCCATGGATATTCCGAGAAATCAAGGCATGGTTGTCAACCCACACGGTACCGCCTCCTCCTCCGGTCAGCGAACGGATTGCCGTGGTTCGTCACCACCTTTTAACTTCTATCCCGTACAAAGGCGAACGTGCCACCCTGTTCGAGATACGCAAGCTATACAGCGGCTATTTCCGGGGGATACCGAACTTCAGGTTATGGCGGATGAAGATGGTCACTGCCGCAACCACAGAGGAGCTTTTCGAAATTCTGGCAGCGATCGGGCCTGTTGGAAATACAGAAATGCAGGAATGATTATTTAGGCTGTTCAGTGTCTTTATCATCCTCATCTTTAACGCTCTTGATCCGGTCGAGCATCTCCTTCGGCAGTTCATCGGTATAATCCGCTTCCTTCATGTCATCCGAATCCTTCCCGCGGCCGTATTTGATCTTCAGGTTTTCCATGGGGCCTGTGATTTTCATGGGAATGCCGATAATTCCCAGGGGACCAAGACCAAGCCTGACCTTCATATTCAGCCGGCTGTCGAAGGTAGTGGTACCTGATATCCTCACACGGATACCCTTCACCTTGAACTTGAACTGTTCGAGGGTGATGGTGTTGTTTTTGATGGTCGACTTTATGTCGACCTTCGACATATCGGGATTGTTCAATCCCTCTTTTTCAGTGCCTTTGCTGATGTCGTTGAAAAGTTTCAGACCGTAAAATTTTATCTTTTTCACGGAAACAGTCCCGCCGCCCTCCAGGGAAGGCATTATTGGATACATCTCTCCGTTAAGCCGGCCTTTGAGCGAATAGTCCATCGAAACGGTTCCTTCTGCTTTTTCTGCCGAGGATGCAAGTTCACGGATCAGGGCAATTTCCTTGTATCCCCGTTTTATGTCAAAATCCTCCGCCTTGAGGTGGAAATCAAAAAAGGCTTTCTGAGGGGTGATGCTGCCATAGGTCGACTCCATCAACACGCTGCAATCAATCAGTTTGAAACCTGTTTCCTTTAAAACCAGGATTCCCTTTTTCAGATCCAGCTCACCCTTTAAATCCTTGATGGTCAATCCATCGAATTTTATGGTTTTAATCATTGCCCTGAACTCTATATCGAGATCAGCGGGAATGATGACCACACCTGTTTCAGCAGATGGTGCAGCAGATGGTGTTTCCGGTGCAAAAGCCATGAATTCGTCAACATCGAGCAAATCAGAATTCAGCTCAAAGTTGCCATTCAGCGTTCCTCCTTTTGATAAGGCATAGTTCAGCATATTGCTCAACGCACCTTTGAGATTAAAATCTGAGGTTCCGTAAATGGCCTTAAAATTATCAAACCATATTTTATCCTGATCAAACCGAAAATTCCCGGAATGAACAATAAACGGTTTTGGAAACAATTCGGAGGAGAAGGATATGTCGCGCAATGACAGGGTTCCTCTGTTTTTCAGGCGTTCATAGCGACCTGCGGTTGCATCACTCTGCCTGCCTTTCAATGAAAGGTCGGATTCAATGTAGCCATCCAACGTCATTCCTTTTTGCGAAAAAACTTTGTAGATTTTTCCAAGGTCGATTACCCCATTCGCCTGCAGGTCATAATTCAAATCATCAAGGTTGTTCATCGTTGAATTCAGGGTAAAGGTCTTTCCTTCAAACAGGAAGGTGAGCGGGTTTACAGCAATATGAACATCCTGAAGTGTCCCGGTTTTGCTGGTGACTGTAGTATGAAGTTCAATCTTTTCAATTGGATGCGGATAATATGTTGTTTTGACCATACCATCCCTGAAATTGATGGTGGCGGTGGTTAGCGGAAATAACTTTTTCGCAGGATTATAATTTCCCTTTACTTTCACGTCAAAATCAAGTATTCCGGCAACATCAATGCTGTCCATCGGAATAACCTGCTTCAGCTCGGCAAGGTTGCAACTCCCATTGAGATCAGCCTCTATGGGGATATTATTCATGCTGTTGATATCCAGGTAACCTTTGATCTGGTTTTTCAGAAAGCTGACCTGCATATTTTTCAGATGGATATTGATGTTTTTATAATTGTTGTCGGGACATGAAGCATTCAGGCTAAGGTTCATATTGGTGAGGGCCTGTGGCAGGGAGTTGAATTTCATATATCCGCCTGTAAGTTTTGTCATCAGGTCGAATTTTGGAATGCACAGGAGAACTGAATCTTTCCTGAAACTTTTTGGATCAGGTCCTGAAAAATAGCTTCCTTCCGCGGTCAGGTTAAGTTCATATAACCCCCTCACCTCAATGGAGTTCATATCAAGCGCTTTTGACCATTTTCCAAGGTCAAGACTGGCATTGACCCTCGCAGAAATCCAGGGTACGGTTGTTTGCCTGATCTTGAACCTGGCACTGAGAAATTCCTTTTCCAAAACCGATAAAAGGTTGATGTTTAACTGGTACCCATCCTTCTCAAAAAAGAATTTCCCATTGAATTGCAGGGGGATATCTTTAATCTTAAGATCATTTTTTTCAAGATTGACAGACAAGTCTTTGTTGTTGACTTTTGTAGAAAGTTTGGCAGTGACCGGTTTGGAATCAAGATATTTTATTTGATTATAGAACACATCCAGCGCGTCAATTTTAACTTCGGAAGTCAGGTCAAAGAAGTCGTTTGTCATTTTACTGAAGCCAGCATAGTTGAGCCCATTGGCTACCACCCTGACCGGAATTGCAGGATCGGCATAGACTACCTGACAATCTTTAAAAATGATATGATCAATGTTCAGTTCAGCCCCGGAGGAGGAGGCTGTATCTTGTTTTGATGTTGAATCAGTCGCTTCTGCCGATTCATACACGTTGTAATTGGCAACTCCGCGCTCATTGTAAAGGATGTTGACCTTTGCCTTTTCAAAATAAATGCGTGTGATTTGCATGGTTTTTCCAAAAAGGCTTTTAACATTTACGCCGAAGGATATCTCATGCGCACTGATGAGGGTATCCTTTTCGAATGGAGCGGAGGATTTCAGGGAAAAGTCGGTGAGGGTGAGCGTGAGGTTTGGAAAATGGCTGAAAAATGAGACATTCATGTTGGTGAAATTCACCTCGCTTTTCAGTTTCCTGTTGGCCAGGTTTTTCACCTCCTGCTTGATTCTGTCCTGGAAGAAAAAAGGGGCTATGATAAGGATTAATAAAAGAGCAAACAGAATGCCCCCGAAGATTTTGATTGCTTTTTTCATGGCAGATTATTTTAACACATTTTCCTGACGAGTAAAAGGAATAATGATAAATTGATTGGTTTATTTTGAACAATTATCTCACCCTGCCCCCCTTCTCCTTAAGGAGAAGGGGCCGGGGGTTGAGGTGTTTTTTGTTTGTCGGGGGTTGAGGTGTTTTTTGTTTGTCGGGGGTTGAGGTGTTTTACTGTTTGCCGGGGGGATCGGGAAAAAAGCAGCGTTACTCTTTTTCAAACCCGAATTTCCAGGCCATGGCAGCGAATAATGCACCTACGATTGGAGCAACAAAAAACAGCCAGAGTTGAGCAAGTGCTTTTCCCCCTGCAAAAATTGCAGGACCGAGGCTCCTGGCCGGATTGACGGATGTTCCGGTTACAGGGATGGTAACCAGGTGGATCAGCATCAGCGTTACACCGATGGCGAGCCCTGCCATGGCTCCATTGCCAAACTTTGATGTAGTGGCAAGGATGACGAAGATAAACAGGAAAGTCATCACCATTTCAATACCGAATGCACTCATCGTGTTATAGCCACCCAGATAGCCTTCACCCCATCCGTTGGAACCGAGCGCCCATTCTCCCATCGTAAAGCCAGGCTTGCCCGTTTGGATAAGATACAAAACACCGGCTCCGAATATCGCACCGAGACATTGAGCCACAATATACCCGATTGCATCCTTTACTTCCATTTTTCCTGCTGCAAGAACACCGATGGTAACTGCCGGATTTATGTGACAGCCAGAAATTCCACCGATTGCGTAAGCCATAGCAACCACTGCAAAGCCGAACGCTATTGAAATTCCGAGCAGTCCGATACCACTTGGACCTGTTCCTGACATTCCAGCGATTACCGCGGAACCGCAACCAAATAGCACCAGGCTGAAAGTGCCGATTAATTCTGCTAAATACTTTTTCATGTTCATAATTTTAAAATTTAAGGTTTGTGTTGCTTGGGTTAACTGAATAGATGAAATATATTTACTAACAAACTGGTTTCATTATTCTGTTCCGACGTTATAATTTTAAAAGCGCCGCTCAACCAACTCCTTCAGCTTTTTAAAGGCAACGGAACCGGTATTCCAGAAGTTTTTCTTACGCATCAGGTCAAGGTAGTCGGCCGCCTGATCAAGGGTTTTAAAACCATTCAGGGTTTCAATGGTCTCATTGTATTCGCGCAGGTTGCCATCAAATAGTTCGTTGATGAACATAAACTTATCGTTAATGATGATCGCTGTTTTAAGATTCTCGATGCGGTCGGATGGGATTTTGGGGCTGAAAGTACGTTCCCTGGCCTCTTTCAACTTAATGTTCATGGGTGACTCTTCTACCGCAAAGAGATCGATTTCGGCAGATGTTGAATGTTTCTTTGAAAATGACTGGGTTTCATGCTGTACAGCGGGCGTAACAGCCGGTTTCGATTGGCGTTGGGGAACCTGTGGATTAACAGGAGCCTGCGATGGCTTTGACATTTTCAATTCGCGTGATTCTGTGGAGACAGTCTTTGAGACTTCCTTGGGCTTCATCTTTTTTTCATACGAAAAATGCGGATCATCCAACCGTTTCAATAAATGAAGATTCTCATAAAATTTCCGGAGATTTTCCATCAGGATATCAAATTCGATCTGAGGAATTCGTTCACCCTGCTGGCAATGTGTGGGAATGGGCCAGCAGCCTGCACCGGTTATACCCATACAACGCAAAGGACGGGCGCGAGGATCCAACAAGCCGGGATGCGCGCGTCTTGCGCGGAGGCGCGTTT
>CAIYES010000238.1 GCA_903925275.1 uncultured Bacteroidales bacterium | reverse complement strand
ATTTGGCTGCACACTCTCCCTGGCACCATTTTTTTGTCGTAATTTGGGTTTGTGAATAATTCAGGTTAATACTACATCAAATACATTATATTTACATCTTAAAAAACTAAACCATGTTAATCTTGTAAATTGTAATAATAAAAATCAAAATGATTGAAGAATATATTAAGCACATCAAAACAAGACGATATCTTCTGATTTTCATATGGGTTTTATTACCATTCATCGCTACCTGCCAATGGAACTGGATGAATCCGTTGCCCCAAGGAAATGACCTGAAAGACATCCGGTTTCTTGATTCATCAACCGGTTATGCAGTCGGTGATGGAGGTACTATCCTGAGAACATCAGATGGCGGCCTTACTTGGAACAGGTTGTTCTCGGGAACCATTGATAACTTGACCTCGGTGTTTTTTGTCAATTCAAACGTCGGGTATGTTACGGGTGTTTCATTTGTTCTGAAGACGATCGATGGCGGAATTACATGGACCATGTGCACACAGTCTTTTTTACCGGATCTCGCAAAAGTATGGTTCACCGACGAAAACACCGGTTATGTATGTGCCTCTTGGGCGGAAATGTATAAGACTATCGATGGGGGCATCACATGGTTCCAAATCACTGCAATTCCCGGAGATGACTATTGGTCAATCTGTTTTACGGATGCCAGTACATGTTATGTCGGAGGGTCCTTCGGTATCTATAAATCAATCAATGGAGGGAATTCCTGGACTACATTATATTATAATTCTGCTAGTATTGGGATCATGGGATTGTTTTTTCCGGATCCCAATACTGGGTATGCAACCGGGATTAACGGATTAATATTGAAAACGACCGATGCCGGATTATCATGGACGCAACAAACATCAGGAGTCTCAACACACCTGGCAAGTGTTTATTTTACGGATGTCTTAACCGGTATTGCTGTTGGCAGCAATGGGGTAATCCTAAAAACTAATGACGGAGGAAATTTATGGTCGTTGCATTCTACATCATCGGTTTCTGATTATCTGACTTCAGTATATTTCTCAGATCAAATGAAAGCCATGACGGTAGGATATCATGGAACTATGGTACGGACCGCGGACAAAGGAAATACCTGGAATGCTATTTCGTCGTACGTTACAGCAAAGGATCTCTATTCAATTGTATTTACAGGAGCCTATACCGGATATATTTCAGGGGCATCAGGTGTAATTCTTAAAACAATAAATAGCGGAATTACATGGACAACATGTTCTTCGGGAACATTAGAATCTGTTTATTCACTTTTTTTCACAGATTACAATACAGGCTATGGCGGTGGTGATGGGCACTTATTGAAAACAACTGATGCAGGAAACACATGGACTTCAACCTATTCAGGGGCACCTCATAATTTTTCCAAAGTTTTTTTCCCGACCAGTAGTACAGGCTATGTTATTGCGGATTTACATTCATTGTTTAAAACCAGTGATGCAGGAACAACATGGAATCAGTTAACATCTTTTGACTTTTCAGATGCCAATTCGTTATTCTTTACCTCAGCCGATACCGGCTATGTGTGCGGAAGTAATGGAAAGATTTTTAAAACCACAGATGGGGGAATATCATTCGGTCCTCTAAATTCAGGGACCACGATTGATCTGAGTTCTTTCAGTTTTACCAGTAAAAATACCGGATTTGTATCAGGATACGGAATTATATTAAAAACGACAGATGGAGGAGTTACCTGGGTTCAAAAATATTCGGGTTCTCGTTCTACTGGACCATTTTCATTTCCTGATCCGTTAAATGGTTATTGTTTGGGAGACCGTGCATTCTTTAAAACCATTGATGGCGGTGAAACTTGGCTTGAGTCCCCTTGGGATGTGACCAATTATGACGCCGGTGGTCTGTTTTTTACTAACCCAGACACCGGGTTTATCGTTGGCTTTAATGGAATGATATTAAAAACAACCAATGGCGTAATTACAGGCCTTCAAGCAAAAAGTGCCGTCAAAGGGATGAGGATTTTTCCAAACCCAAATGATGGAACCTTTTTTATTGAATTGCCCCGGAATTCAACTATTACGGTAGTTGTCCAAATATTTAATCTTTCGGGTATCAAAATTTTCAATAGTATTTTCCCATGTAATGCCGGGAAAACTAAAATTCAAGCTCAAGGGTTTCCCCAAGGTTGCTATGTAATAAAAGTAATTTCCTCCAACGAAGTATGGACTGGCAAGGTTTTAATCAACTAGCATAATTCAAATTTTTACCTTTTATTAACTTTAAAAAACAAACCATGAAAACGAAATTAGTATTTTGTCTGCTTTGGTTATTTTTTTGTTGGGATATTGCCAATTCCCAAGGTACATGGGTGCCATTTGATGCAACCGGGAGAACTAATCCTGAAATCACAAAACTTAGCTCAACTTCAACTGAATTGTCTTTTAATGTTGTTTTTCACGGGTTTTATATAGCAGATACAGTTATAAATTCCACTGTATTTAAAAAGATATTCATGCAGGGATGTCGGTTGCCTGATGCAGTTGGAAAACCGGAACTTCCTTATTATTCTAAATTGTTTGCAATGCCTGATTGTGATTCCATTCATCTTGATATTAATGTTGCTGATAGTGCAATTTTCGGGGGATATACAGTTTTTCCGGTACCATATTTACTGTATGACTCACTGACGAATGGAACTACCATGGTATTTACAATAGATAGTTCTGCCTATTCTCAAAATTTCTATTCTCCTGTTAATATTTCAATTGCTAATAAAGATGGGTCATTACGAGATCAAAAATTAGGACGTATTAGTTGTTTCCCCTTCAAGTATAATCCTGTTACCGGTTCACTTATCGCGTATAAAAGTATAATTGTTAAAATATTTTTTAGTAATCCGGTAAGCGACGTCAATACTGATGTTGGGATATTTGGCAATATTGCAAATAAGACATTGTTAAATTATTCACTCAATTCAAGGAGCGCGAAAGAAATCGATCGTCCTCAGGTGCCTGGGACTGTAACGTGGATAACCAATCTTAGTAATGCAGGATCTATCGTTGCGGATTATTTGATAATTGCAAATAGTGAATTCTTTCATCCAAATGATTTTACTACTTATCTGGGCAAATTTGCGAAATATCGCGCTGAACATAATAATTATGATGTTGCGATTGTCAATGCTGCTTCAGCAATTATTTATCCTAATGTCGGGTATACTGTAACCTGTGATGAACAAAGGATACGTGCTTTAATACATGATATTTATGCAGGAGCACATGCAAATCATACTTTTGATCATAAACTTGCCTATGTGTTATTGGTCGGTCGTGCTGAAGGGGACGGATTCCCTTATCTGAATAAATTACCCGCCGCCAAGGATCAAAATCCGGGATTCATGAACCTTCAAAGCATTATTTTCCCCAATGATTATTATTATTCTTGTTTGACAAGCATTCCGAATCCTCCTAATCCACCTGTATTTGATAAAACAGGAGATGTTTATATAGGAAGGTTTTCGGTACGAACAGAAGGGGACCTTGAAAATATTTACACAAAAATTAAATTTTATGAGAATGAAGCTGCTTTTCCCTCTGAGGTTGACAACTTACTGAATTACAATTTCACAAATACACTTCAGTGGTGGGAGGATGCTTACCAGCCATTTGTCAATTCAAAGTATAGTTCACCGTATACAACGATTAATCATTTACCATCTCCTCCTCCCGCCGATCTTTGTCAATATGGCATATATGATTATTTTAATGATAAAAATATTTTTACAATATTCACATACGGACATTCCTCATGGAATAGTTTTTTAGGTTGCACGAAAGGAACTTATTACAATTTCTATTCGGGAACTAATACGTCTCAATACAAATATCCATTTTGCGTAACGAAGAGCTGTGACGCGGGTTGGTATGATTCTCATGATTACGATGTAGGCAGGACACATGATTCAAATGGTGATTGTTTTGCTGAAAGTATTATCAGGGGTTTTCCGGATAACGGTTTTATTGGAATGGTAGCTTCAAGCAGAAAACAACTTTTCTACTCGACCCCACGTACTTTACTTGACATGCCGAGATATTTGAATGAATGGATGCCTAAATGCCTTTGGAATGATTTTTCAACCATTGCAGGTGAATGTATATTGGAGGCTAAGTATAATATGGTAAATCAGGGGCCTGACTATTATCAGAATGAAGAAATTTTTGGCTTGAATTATTTTGGAGATCCTGCCTTGAACCTAATGCCACAGGGCGGTTTCATTACAATTAATACAACAATGAAATGTGATGCCCAAACTACATCGCATATCATATCGGCACCCATTACTGTCAAATCAGGTGCGCGTTTAAAGATTTCTGATGGCTGTTCGCTTATTCTTCAAGATAATGGAAGCCTGAATGTTGAATCGGGGGCAACATTGGAGATTGGGAACAATGTTACAATTACCGGGCAAAATTCAAATAATAAAATATCAGTGAGTGGGATTTTAGGTGGGCCCGGATGTAGCCAAAATAATCCGGCACCAATTGTTAACCTGACACTGTCATCTTTTCAAAGCGCAGGCTGGAGTGGATTCGAGTTTAACAATTCACAATTAATTGTCAAATTATCAGGCGGGAATATTTCAAATTGCAATTTTTCCGGCACCTTAACAAGATTGGAGACTATGGGTACTTTAAGTAATAATCTAAAATTCACAACCTCTTCAATCAGTTTAAATGAATCTGCCCTCATAGTTGATTACTGCGATCTGTCAAATTCAGAGATATGTGTT
>CAIYES010000237.1 GCA_903925275.1 uncultured Bacteroidales bacterium | reverse complement strand
CGTTTTTCCAGCGCCCGGAGTGCAATCGAATTCTTTTCCAGGTCAGTCAACACATTCTGAGGAAATAAATTGTCGTCACCCCAGGGTGACCACGGCCAGGAGCTGTAATCCTTCGGGATCACAACCTTCTCGGTGGCTGCATCCTCTGTCTTTTTATAGGATGTGGCCATGGCTTTGGCTCCCGGCAAGAATGCGATTCCGTTTTCGTAAACGATTTTTTGTTTCATCAATAGCAGACTTTCTTGTTATTGAATTCAATGATCAGCCGGATATGCAGCTTGCGTTTCTGGCCATTGGGTAGCAGGATGTTTCTGGTTGAATTGACCCAGTGGTTGGGATCTTTTGTGATCCGATTATCGGCAGGTAAGTTCTTCTTTACTGCAAAGATTTCCTTTCCCTTTTTCGTTCTCACTGAGCATTTGCAGGCATCTTTCAGCTCAATGATCTCTCCGCCGGTTTTCTCCGACCTGTTTGCAGTGACAAATTTCAACTGGAACCTGATGGGCTTTCCTTGGCCATCAAACGAGTCCATGATCTCAAGGACATCCCATAAACGGATAAATGTTGAATTCATGGGAGCAATAGTACAATAACGGGGATGAATAATAAAGGACACTATTTTTACTTTGCCTTTACAACCAATCGAGTAGGTAGGGGGATTGCTCCCCCGCCCTCTCACACCACCGGGGTGCGACAAGAAGTCGCTTAATATAACTGTTTAACGTTCTTTGAATGATTAAACCATGTGTTCCATCACAAGTAGCCTATGGACACGTGCATAACGGGTAACTGGTTTGTGCGAAGCTGTCCCGACAATATAGTCTGTAAAGAAATCCTGTGAAGAATTTCTGTTATGATATCGTTGCAACATAGAGGAGTTAGGCTCACCCGGTATGGTTAACAAAGGTGAAATGCTGATAAATGTCGTGAAGTGAAAAATAGCGAAAAGCGATGACATGCTATGACCAAAAGGTAAGGGGTACAGATAACTGGCTTTTCGGTTCCTGTTACATGGGTTACGATTCCCCCGCAAAGAGGCAGAACCTAACCCGGTTCGTTATATAAGTGGAACTTGGTAAGCCCGCACCGTTTCCCTGATTATCGGGATAGGCTCGCCGTAAGGAGAGTACAACACGATTGTGGAGCATAATGATGAAGAAACCAACATCGTAATTGCCCCGCTGCCCATACTGCCCATTCCCAAAGGAAACGCCGGTCCCAGCATGATCGCGCACCTGTTGGTATGCAAGTTCGTGGATCATCTGCCGTTCTTCCGCCAGGTTCAGATCTTCAAGCGTCAGCGGTTGGAAATCGCCGAATCGACCATCAATGGCTGGTTCAATGCCGGTTGCAACCTGTTGCATCCACTTTACGGTGCCCTGAAAACAAAAATGCTGGCCGGATGGTACCTGATGGCAGATGAAACGCCCATTGCAGTGCTTACCCAGGATAAACCGAGATCGACACATAAAGGATACCATTGGGTCTATTATTATGATCCCGTCAACAAACTGGTGCTGTTCGATTACCGGAAATCCCGGGGCATGGAGGGTCCCGATGAGATGCTCAAAGAGTTCGGCGGGCATCTTCAAACCGACGGATACAGCGCTTATGATCATTTTGAAAAACAACCCAAAATCACCCTGTTGGCCTGCATGGCGCATGCCCGGCGCAAGTTCCAGCATGCACATTATTAACAATCACGAAAAATTGTTAATAACGACTGGATTTACAAAAGCACGGTTAACAAAATATGCTTTTTCAAGATCAAGCCGAAAAGCCCACTGTCATATCCCCCTTACGAAAAACAATTTTCTGTTCCCCGATGCCAAAGGCATCCATTTTTAGTCGAATTTTAGGTTTGTGAATAATGCAGGTTTAGTAATGTTGTTTTAAAATTCATAAGAATTAGTTAATTATTACCCGAATATTTTTTGTTATTTTAATTCCTTCTTGTTTAGGTTGCTTATAATAAAAATGCATTTGATAACGACCTTTTTGAGAACCCACAAATTTCCAAATTTCGACACCGCCTCCTCCAATGATTACTAGTCCGGGGGTATTTGATTTACAGGTTACTGATTTACTTGATTTATTTAATAATTTTATTTTT
>CAIYES010000236.1 GCA_903925275.1 uncultured Bacteroidales bacterium | reverse complement strand
GAAATATCAACAATATCATTGATGATGTTGAGCATGCGGGTGCCACTTTTCTCGATGATCCTGATGTATTTCTGTTGCTCCTCGCCATTAAGACCAGGTTCTTTCAATAAACCGGCAAAGCCCAGGATTCCGTTCATAGGCGTTCTGATTTCGTGGCTCATGTTGGAAAGAAATGCTGATTTAAGGCGGTCGCTTTCTTCGGCTTTTTCTTTGGCGATGATTACTTCCTGTTCAGCCTGCTTTCGGGCAGTAATGTCGATATATATAATGGCTACACCGTATCCCTCAATCGGAATTGGCGTAGCTGAAACGTTGATCCACGTTACATGGTCATCGGCCTTCCTTATACCCATTTCCACATTTTCTATCTGGCATTTTTCATTGAGTGCACGAACACTGGCAAACTCCGATGCCGGCATCGGGGAGCCATCGGCCCTGATAATCTGCCAATCTTCACCATCAATCTGTCTCTGCTTCTGTTCTTCAGGAGCGAGTCCAAGCAGGCGTTGGGCGATGCTGTTTGTTTCAATAATTTGTCCGTTGGAATCAGATAATGTAATCCCCGCCGGGAATAAATCGAAGAGCGTTTGGTATTTCGACAGGCTTAAATGCAGCGCTGAATCCGCCTTTTTCTTTTCAGTAATAACCCTAAAGAAAACCGAGATTCCCTCCGTTCCCGGATAAACTCTCACATCGTACCAGTTAACATAGGGTTCTATGCCAAAAAACGTCTCAAAAGTGGATATTTCCTTAGCTGTAAGAGCGTGTGTGTATTTTTCTTCAAACACGCTCCCTTTTGCTTCTTTAAAGACTTCACTGAATATCTGTTTCCCCAGAACATCACTACTTGTTTTTAACAGAAGCTCTTCGGCCTGTTTATTAAAGTAAGTAAATCTCAATTCGTTATCGAGTGTAAAAAAGGCATCACTGATACTTTCAATTGTTGTCCTGTATCGCTTTTCACTCTCCTGCAACAAATCCTCAGCTTTCTTGCGTTCGCTAATATCGATAAAGACTTCGAGCATTGCTTTTTGACCATTAAAAATCATACCGGTATGGTATATTTCGAAGGTCTTTCCCCCGAGCACTCCCTGGGCTTCATATTTTTTTGTTTCGCCAATGGTTATCCCGGCATGTAGCGGGCAGTCGGAACATTGTTTTTTATCATCCCGGTAGAGATCCCAGCATTTTTTACCCAGTGACTCATCCCCGAAATACTGTTTCAAATTGTCACTTAAAAAAAGGACATTCCCCTTTCCATCCACGATATCCAGACCGAATGGGATAGTTTGCAATAGCGATTTACTTAATTCGTTGCTCTCACGAAGCTCAATTTCGACCAGTTTATGCGTAGTGATATCCTGCGCTACCCCCGATAAGAACAAAGGGTTGCCACTGTCGTCAAGGATAGTTTCACCCGCCTGGGCACAAATATGCCGGATAGAATTATCTGGCAATATTATACGATACTCTCTTGGTCTGTTTATTGAAAATTCAGAAGCATTTTCAGGTAAAACAACATATAAATCATCGGGATGGATGACTTTTGTAATAGCATCTCCCAGTGACCCAGAATAAGAATTTTTATCCAGTCCGAAAATATTAAACATTTCATCGGACCAGATAACTTCGCCGGTTTTCACCGACCATTTCCAACTTCCCAATTGAGCAATGGACTGGGCTTTTTTCAGATCAGATTCAGAAATCCGGTATTTTAACAGGCTATTTTCAGCTTCTTCTTTGGCTTTCAGTAAGTCCAACTGTGCCTGTCTTAGTTTGGTAATTTCAACCATGGTTACCTGACATCGTTCTCCGTTGCCCTCCAAAACACCGGTAAGAAAAACATGAACAGGCAAACTGCCATCACTATCCATCGTTACCTCACATGATTCTTTGGCTTTGCTTTCAAATGTTTTCTCAAGGAAGAGACTGAATATTGGTTTTGTTTCTTCTGACACAAAAAACCCAAACAAGCTGTTTTTCAGATGCTGCCTGTCTTTGCCTAACATCCTGGCCCCGCTGAGGTTCAATTCGATGATTTCACCTTTACAGGAAAGTGTAAAATAACCTGATGGTGCGAAATCGTACAATCTGATATATTTATCGTTCGCAACTTCTGCCTCAGCCCATGCATGGCGAAGTTCTTCATTCTGCAATTCCAGCTCAATCTGGTGTACCTCGAGTTCGTGGATGAGTCTGAGCGAATCGACTTCAGAAAATGGCGAAACTGTTCCTGATGATTTCTTTTTCAGCAACGCTTCGGCTTTTTGGCGCAGGGGATTTTTATTGCCTTTTCTCTCCATCGTTACGTTGTTTTTTGTATTGGTAACACCAGTTTAATATTAGTTCCATGCAAACTTTCGCTTGTTATCTCAATGGTTCCCCCCATTTCCTTCAAGATCTGTTGACATATCGATAACCCGAGCCCGGTTCCCTTTCCTTCCTCCTTTGTCGTATAGAAAGGAAGCATGATATGGTGTATATCATCCTTACTGATGCCAATGCCATTATCCGTAATTTCAACGAAGATACCTTGATTTTCCTGCCAGGACCTGATTCCAACGAGCATTTCAAAATCTTCATCGAGCTTGCTTTTCTTTTCTGTAATGGCATCTTTGGCGTTGGACAAAAGATTAAGAATAACCTGCTCAAATTTATACGTATTGCCAACAATTGGTGGAATTTGCTGTTCGAGTTGGAGATTCAGGTTGATGCCATGGTGTTTGAATTGTTCCACGATCATCGAAGTGGCATTTACGATGCTTGAATTAACATTGAAAGCGGTGAGCATGTGTTCATCGCGACTACTCGAAAAGGCCTTCACATGATCAATAATATCCCTGATACGGGTTATGTTTTCGAAAATTTTATCTGATTTTTTTTTAATGAATCCGACATCGACTATTTCGGGTTTGGCAATCTCAAATAAAATTTTGTCCATGACCAAAGAGATGATATTCAAGGGCTGGTTGATCTCATGGGCAATGCCTGCGGCCATTTCTCCAAGAGTCGTCAGGCGGTCGGCGTGAATCTGCTTTGCCTCCATTTTCTTTCGATGTGAAATATCGCGGATAATGATCATGAATGATATGGGTTCACCTGCGTGGTTTTGCATCAGCGTGGCGCTGATTTCACCGGCAAATACTGATTGGTTTTGCTTGCTGACGGTTATCGCGATATTTTGTGCAAGCCCTTCTTTCGTTGTCCTCACGAGCATTTCTCTAAACAGGTTATGCTCATTAACCGGCACGAAATGAAAAATATCTTTGCCCACCAGGTCATCTCTGGTAACGACGCCAAATAGATGCAGCCCCATTTCAGAAGCTTCGAAGATAATCCCTTTCATGTCGATTAATAACATCGCATCGGGCGAAGCATTTAACATGGTTCTGTATTTTTCTTCACTTGCCTTCATCGCCTGCTCTGTATTCTTACGGTCGGTGATGTTACGAATGGTATTAAGCAATCCAAACACCTTTTCATTAAGCCTGACCATTCTTGCAGAATGGGATACCCACCTTGTGGCTCCCTGTGCATCAACGATGCGATATTCGAAATCCCTTATTTCCTGCTTTTCATTAAATACATCTGCCCAGATTTGCTTACAAAGCTCAACATCATCGGGATGAATGATGTCGGGCATTGATTGCCCGATGAATTTGCTGCCCGGATAGCCGAGAACATTTTCAGACTGTGAACTACAAAATGTTGTGATGCCTTGTGCATCTGTCAGGATCGTAAGATCCGGACTATTGCTAACTACAGATCTATACAATTCTTCGCTTTTCTGCAGTGAATCCTCCATCAGTTTGCGCTGCGTAACATCCCTGGAAACAGTTACAATGCCTATTGATTTATTCGTAAAATCCTTAAGAAAAGAAAAAGAAAGCTCGACCCAAATCGTAGAACCGTTTTTATGGTATTGCTCCAGTTCCATGGTCGGGTAAGCGCTGACCTGTGCAGTCCCGTCTTTTTCAGCCGGTATGATGTTAGCGGCCATTTCCAGGAACTTGTGTAATGATGCCGGGGTAAGGATCTGTTCAGGCCTTTGAGAAATTGCCTCCTCTACGGTGTAACCCCTTATCTTTTCGACTGACGGACTGAGGTAAGTGATGTTAAAATCCATATCAAGCATTGCGATCACATCAATGGTGTTCTCTGCAATAACCCGGAATTTCTCTTCACTCTGTCGTAATGAGATTTCGGCAAGCCTGCGTTCGGTGATGTCGTTAAAGGTGGCAAGTATAGAGGGTAAACCATTGTATACAATTGGTATACCCTGTACCTCCAGATCCATTACCGTTCCATCGAGTTTAAAATATTTCGACTCGATCATGGGCGCTGCAAGGCCATCCTCAACCGCTCTGCGAATTCGCTCCCGAACAATTTGATGATAATCGGGATGATGCCAACGCATGACAGGAGTCCCAACAAGGTCTTGCTCAGAGGTTGCCCCAAACAATTTAACGGCTGCCGGATTGACATATACTATTTTCATATCCCTGTGAACAAGGGCAGCATAAGGCGACCACTCAACCAAAGCCTGGTAACGTTGCTCGCTTTGTTTTAATTTTTCCTGCTGCAGGCGATAATCGGTTATGTCAACCATTGTTAAAAGGCATTGGTCGCCTTTTTCGATAACGATACCGGTAAGGTGAACATATACGATTGAGTTGCCAATTTCAGAAAGAGTTACTTCACATGATTCTTCGACTTTGCTTTCAAATATGTTTAAAAAAAATTGATTGAAAATGGGTTTCGTATCATTGGAAATAAAAAAGCCAAACTGTTTGTTTTTTAAACGTGAGCGATCTATGCCTAACATTTGAGATCCGTAAAGGTTCAGCTCAATAATATTCCCTGCTTTGGAAAGTGTAAAATATCCCGATGGACTAAAATCGTATAATTCGGCATATTTGTCGTTGGCTGCTTTTGCTATCTGCTCCTTTGCCCTTTTAAGCTCATCATTCTGCATTTCCAGCTCTAACTGATGCACCTGGAGTTCATGCGTGAGTTTCAGGGAATAGGCAACTGCAGCACTTAACTCACCTGCCCTTTTTTCCTTTTCTTCATTTTGAAAGGCCAACTCTTTATTGGCAATGATCAACTCATCTGCACGTTTTGCCTTCTCTTCATTCTGATAGGCAAGCTCTTTATTGGCAATGACCAGCTCTTCTGCACGTTTTGCCTTCTCTTCATTCTGATAGGCAAGTTCATGGATAAGTTTCAGCAATTCGTTTTCAGAAATAGGCAGACCTGATCCTGACGGATTCTTTTTCAGAAACTCTTCAGCCTTCAGATGCAACTTTTCAGCATCGGTTTTATTTCGGGGAGTCTTCATGGTGCGTTTTCGGGTGAATAAAGTTATATACGTTCCTGTTTCTCTGTCCGTCCCTACTCAACCTGCCTGGTTATGTCGGTCGCAAAAGCAATCACGGCCATACCATCAGGAAGCAGGATCTCTGAAGCCACCACCGCCATGGGAAATTGTGTGCCATCGGAGCGTAATCCGATCGTTGTAAATTCGGTTGTTTTTTGGCCTTCCTGGAATGAATTGCCTGCACGTTCACGTATATCCGCGATGCATTGGGGAGCATAATACGATTCCAAATGGCGGCCAGCCGCTTCACCGGCGCTTTTCAAACCAAACATCTCCACGAACTTGTTATTGGCATATAATCCGGTCCTGTTGCGCGAAACAATGATGGCTACCGGTGCATTTTCAAATATCGTTCTGAATCGTGTTTCACTCGTCAGCAGCGCCTCCTCAGCACGCTTGCCGATGGTAATATCGGTAAAGGTGATCACCAGTCCGTCGATGCGGTCGTCTAAGGTACGATAAGGCATGATGCGGACATTGAACCACCTCCCGTCGCTCGAAGTGATGGCTGTTTCGATCGTAGAAAGGGTTTTGAGCACCTGTCGTGCGTGGTTCTCGATTTCAGGATATACCAAGTTGGAAACCAGATCGGTAAAAAGCCTGCCGATATCAGAGTTGCGTAGTTTGATGATGTTGGTCACTGCTTCAGTAAACCTGCGTATGTTCAACTCCTTGTCAAGGAAAAGGGTGGCAACCTCGGTAGAATTGAGCAGGTTTTTCATGTCGTTGTTGGCCTGTACAAAATCACTTACCTTGCTTTGCAACTCAACGTTGACTGTTTGCAGCTCTTCGTTCAGGCTTTGCATCTCCTCCTTGGATGTGGTAAGTTCCTCGTTGGTCGATTGCAGCTCTTCGTTGGTTGATTGCAGCTCTTCGTTGGTCGATTTCAACTCTTCCTGCGAGGTTTGCAT
>CAIYES010000235.1 GCA_903925275.1 uncultured Bacteroidales bacterium | reverse complement strand
TCATCAAGCAACAATCTTATCTCATCAAGAAGGTAACTACTGCCATCAAGAAGTTAACTACAGCCATCAAGAAGCTAACTCCTGCCATCTAAGGATTAACCATCGCCATCAAACAACTCACTACTGCTATCCGGTTTTTGACTGCGATGACTTCCTTATTAAATGATAGGAGTTAAAGAGTAAGTCATTGTAGTCAGTTATTAAGACATCGTATATAATTGTCTTCTGACACGTCTTCCCTTTCAAATACGAGCAGTTAGTAATTTTTACATCCTATTTTTATGTTCTACATCGTAGTGCATTATTTTTACATCCTACTTAATTATTTTCTAGCATCATTTAATTATTTTTGCTTCGTATTTATTTGTCTTAACACGTCATTTTTTATGCTTACATCTCATTCAATTATTTTCTGACGTCATTCAATAATTTTATAAGGCTACTTAATTACTTGAACATCGTATGTGATTATTTTCACCTATCATTTAATTAGTAAATTCAATCATTTAATCCCTAAGACGTGTGTGAAGCTTGTTTTTTGCTATCACTTCATTATTTTCTGAAAGGAATAAAAAAAAAGAAACGCTATTTGGTTGATAAATAGCGTTTCTAAATTTTAAAAGGTTACATGTAAATTGTTGTAGAAATCTTGTTGTTTGTTTAGCATGCCTCCAAGTGAGACTTGGTTTTGTCGCCTGACATCAAGGTCTAACATCATACAAATGCCTGATATGTATGGCAATGTCTTAATTAATTCAAGACAATCAATGTGCGTTTTATGGCAAGTAGTGTGCATTAGATTGAAAGTAGCGTACATTAAATGCCTATCAGTTTTCACTTCCCGCATCACATAGCAAGTCGGAGTGCGACTCCAAGTCGCGCCTCGACTAAAACTATTGTCCTGTCCCGTACTGAAAGTCGGGAGTTCTATTGTGTCCCTGCCTGACTGCAGTCACACAGGCAGGTATTTTGGTGAAAAAATCCTTGTCAATCAGCGCAATCTGCAGGAACCATTCTAGAAAATCTAAATTCTAAAATCATACATCTAAAATTTTCCGTACTTTTGCCTAAAAAAATGCACGAATTATCCATAGCCACTAGCATTATCGAGATAGCAGAAGAATTTGCCATCAAAAACAAAGGCGCCAACATCATCAAGATTGAGATTGAAGTGGGCGAACTCTCGGGCATAGTGGTTGACAGTTTGGAGTTTGCTTTGGAATTGGCGATTGAAAAAACCGTTTTGGAACGGGCAAAAATCATTATAACGACGATAAAAGGCATGGCTCGATGTAAGCAGTGCGGCAATGAATATGTCAACAGTGATTGGTACACGGCATGTCCGCAATGTGCATCTATGGATTTCGACATCACGGGCGGAAAAGAATTGCAAATAAAATCAATCTTCATCGAATGATTTGTTGTAATTTTGCCGCGAAACTTTAAACTCAAACGTATGTGTGATACCTGCGGTTGCGAAGGCGATAGCCCTGTGACCTATAACAAACCTAACGAAGAACATTCTCATGATGAAAAAAACGAACATTCTCATGAGCATCCCCACCATGAACATCCTCACCATCATGATCATGCCGACAAACATCATAGCCATGACCATAAACATGAACATGGTCATTCGCATGGAAAAGAAATGAAGATAGAACAAAATATCCTCACGAAAAACAATTCCTTGGCAGAACGCAATCGAGGCTATTTCGAAGCGAAGAATATTTTTGCCTTGAATTTGGTGAGTTCGCCGGGTTCGGGCAAAACAAGTTTGTTGGAACGCACCCTGAAAGATATTGGACAGGATTTGAACTTTTATGTGGTGGAAGGCGATCAACAAACCATGAATGATGCCAATAGAATTGCCGCTTTAAAAGTGCCCGTCATTCAAATTAACACGGGTAATGGTTGTCATTTGGATGCCGAAATGGTGAACAAAGCCGTGAAACAACTCGATGTTGCCAACGATGCCGT
>CAIYES010000234.1 GCA_903925275.1 uncultured Bacteroidales bacterium | reverse complement strand
GAATATTGCAAACCGGATGAAGTACAACTATATGTCAATGAAGCACTTGATGCTATGGAATATGCTTTGGGTCCGGTTGATTCAAAATGGGGATCCCAACGGGCTGCCAATGGTCATCCGATGACGTTTCCTTTAAAATACATCGAGATCGGAAATGAGGCAAGTGGCGAAGTTTACAGGACCAATTACAAACTTTTTTACGATGCCATTCAGGCCAAATATCCAGAGGTGAAAATCATTAGCAACTACAAATCTATTCCTGGTAGCGTAGTTGAAATCAGGGATGATCACAAATACGGTTCTCCTGAATCGTTTATCAAGGCTTTCAATCAGTATGATAAAGCCGACCGGAACGGTCCTGAAATCTATGTGGGTGAATATGGTTGTACAGCAGGTGTCGGACAGGGAAATTTAAAGGGGGCACTTGCCGAAGCGGTATATCTGATGGGTTTGGAAAAGAACAGCGATATAGTGACGATGAGTTCATATGCTCCATTGTTTTTTAATGTGAACGACAATGCCTGGCCAGTCAATATGATCGGATTCGACAATCAATCGGTGTTTGGCCGTACCTCTTACTGGGTGAACCGGATGATGGCGGAAAACCAACCTGATATTCTATTGAACACACAATCAGCAGATTCGACTAATAACTTATTCTGTATATCTGGGTTTGACCGGAAAACCAATGAAATTGTGATCAAAGTGGCGAATGTGGGTGCTGCTCCTCAAAAAGCGACTTTCCGGTTTGGAAAGACCAGACTTGCTGGTTCAACCGCAGAAGTAACTACATTAACTCACCCTGATTTTACGGCAGAGAACTCGCTTTATAATCCCAATGTGGTGATCCCTCAGAAATCGCAAATTATGCCTGGAAAAGAGGGTATTGAAAAAGATTTCTCACCCTGGTCATTCACCATTCTTCGGGTAAAAACCATCAAATCAAAAAATAATTAACACCTTAATAAATAGAGTTATGGTACGAAAAATCACAATTATTTTATTAGGATTGCTTATCTCTTTTCGGTTGTTGCAAGCTCAGCCAAAGCCAATCCTGCCTTATTGGAACTGTCCTGAAGAAAAATCAAAAAATGCGCAGAAAATGGACGATGCAATGAATCAGGCCATTGCAAAAGGGTCTTTTAAACCGTCATGGGAGTCGCTAAAAAATTACAAGGTGCCAGACTGGTACCGCGATGCCAAGTTTGGGATCTTTATGCATTGGGGACCCGAAACACTTAACTTTCCCGGAAAAGCTGACGGAAGCGATGGGGGAAAAACAGATTACAAAAGTCGCGCGAATGCCTTTAAAGGGGAAAAATTCGATGCCGGCAACTGGTCAAAACTATTGGCCAGGGCAGGAGTAAAATATATCCTTCAGGTGATCGAGCACCATGATGCCTATGCGTTATACAATTCCAGTTTTACTCCATGGTCGTCGGTAAAGATGGCGCCAAAGCGGGATTTTGCATTGGAAATGTCGAAAGCAGCGCGTCGGGAAGGGTTGTTTTATGGGGTATCTTCACATACTGAAGAACATTGGTGGTTTTATGCAAATCCGCCTCAGAAAACTCCACCTGCACCTCAGGCAGGCCGTCCAGCTCCGCCACAACCAGATAAAGAATTTCTGGATACCTGGCTGCGACGTATCACCGAAATGGTTGAAAAATACAAGCCGCAGATTTTTTACTTCGACTGGTGCATTGAACAGCCTGCTTATGAGCCCTATATGCAACGGTTCGCTTCCTACTATTACAACCGGTCTGCGGAATGGAAACAAGAAGTTGTCCTGAATTATAAGTACAATGCTTTGCCACAAGGAACCGCTGTAAAGGCCATTTCGGTCTATTCCGGTCAGCGTGCTGCCTGGGAATCACAGGGCGGCAGTCCGCTTCCATGGCAGTTCGACGGCATGTCGAGTACCGCATGGTTCTGGAAGCCAAATATCAGGCCTTATCCGGCAGGGAATCTCATCTGCGATATGGTGGATGTGGTGAGCAAGAATGGTAACTATGTGATGAACATTACTCCCGATCCTGACGGTTTGCCGGGACCCGAACAGGAAAAGCTTTTACAGGAGATCGGTCAATGGATGTCGGTTAACGGGGAAGCCATTTATGGAACCCGTCCCTGGACTCTCTTTGGAGAAGGGCCAACGCACGGGATGAATCCGACTTTCAGTGGTGTTGCCGCCCAGAACCCTTTATCACCCAACAATCCCAATTATTCAGGGCAAAATAATTTCACCACTCAGGATATTAGGTTTGTTACAAAGGGTGAAGTACTTTATGCTTTGGTTATGGCAATCCCAACTTCAGATATCCGGATAGCTTCATTGGGGAAATCATCTCAGTTTTCAGGAAAAATGATCGCAAGTGTTGGATTGTTGGGTAGCAGTGAGCCATTGAAATGGAAACAGGAAAATGATGTGCTGGTGATTGAGAAACCATCAATGATGCCTTGCAATTTTGTTCTGGCATTCAAAATCGGGTTTGCGAAATAGGTCTGTGAGAAGATCATCAATCCCCGTAGTTTGCAACTACGGGTTGATGGTTTGTCGTTTTTAACGATCGTGAAATTCTTGTTCTTGGAAGGATCAAGCCTTAATAATCAAATTGAGAATGGGTCGTCATCTAAAAACTTTGAAACTTTGTTTCCTTCTCTACTTAAGTCTTTTTTTGCACCTTTGTCTG
>CAIYES010000233.1 GCA_903925275.1 uncultured Bacteroidales bacterium | reverse complement strand
GTGTCCCTACGGTCCCATCATCGGTTGCCCGTAGGGCCATGCCATGGCATGGCCCCACATCAAGCCTTATCCCGTCAACCATCATTTCGCCATCACCGGCGAATTTGCGTATATCATTTAACACCAATATCAAATGAACATGGTTTGGCATAACAACATGTTCAGCAACCATTGCATGGCCAAAATGTTTGGGTACTTCCTCTAACATCATTTCAGCAGTAATGCCGATTTCATCAAGGTTCATTTCCCCTTTAGAAATCTTTCCGAATGACTGCTGCCGGTCTTTGGTGCAAATTGTAATAAAATATAATCCCTCGGCTGAATAATCATATCCTTGCAGACGCAGTGAATGATGATGCACAACGGGAATATTGTTTTCCATGCTTTTAACATTATGCTGGTGCAATTATATTTAATCGTTTGCTTTTGATGGGATTATGTTTTATTCTCATTCCTTGAATAAAGGTGATCAATCAATTATTTTCTTAATGCAAATTATCAGATTGAGGTCAAAAAGGACCGTAAACGCATCCCGGGATCTTTATCTGATACAGATCTTTTTTACCACCCGTTGATCTTCAGTACTGATAATTGCAAAGTAGAAACCAGGCGCCAGGTCTGATCCTGCAAATGAGAACGGGATCACCTGGCCTGCATTTCCGGAAAGGGACTTATGATATAGTTCGATCCCTTCCTGATTCAATAGTGAAAGGGTGACCGGTCCGTCGGCCATGGGATTCACCAGAATGCGGAGTTCCTCTGACTTCCCGGGATTGGAGCAAACAACGGTTTTCAGCGCCGCAACCTGCTGTTGCTGCTGCTCCTCCTCCTTCTGCATTGTGAAATTCGATACCGGGGCATAAACCATATTCCCATCCTGGTCGTGGCATTTAACACTCCAGTAGTAGGTAGTGCCAGGTTCAGGTTTAAAATCTGCAGCGGAAGCTTCCAGTGCATCTCCCATCTTTTTCCGGTATATGATGTTGGGTTTGGCAATCGGGGTCGTTTTTGAGATAACCAGTTCATAATCTTCCAGTGTTCCATGGTCGGGTCGCCAGGAAAATAAAAGGTCATTTGACCTGATGTGACCACCGTTGGGAGGAGTGACTGTGTTCAGTAACTGTTCCGCGTCATTAACAACCCATGCCAGATAGAAGGGCTTTTGGTTTGTCAAGCTATCGTAAAACCACCAATTCGGGTTCACGTCATTCGTAAAAAGATAACCATCCATGCTGAGCTTTCCTATATTCACACCATAGTTTTTTGATGTAAGTCCTGTCAGAGATGCAGAAATTTTGTGACCATATTCAGATGTACTGGCTGTTTCGGTCATCAGGCTGCCACTGTAACCCGTTGATAGTTCTGCATCAATCGTACAAACATGCGGAATCTTTTCAGTGTATCCGGCTACGACTTCAAAATCCCAACTATTAGTCTGGGAATCTGATTGTTTTGCCTCCATGCTGGTCTGGATGTTGCAACTGTTGCCACTACCAGGGCTCATCCAGCTTAAGGACATGCACGGGAAAAGATCCCAATCTCCGGCCTGCTGTAAAAGAAACGCACGGCCTTTATCATAAGACCAGTCTTCCATTCCGGCATTGTTTGTTTCTGCGATATTGAAAGGGGGCTTACTGATCGGTTTGGGATATTTAAGAAACTTGTTGGCAATCGTCTCAAACAGATACTGAAAGGAGCCTTCAACCGGATATTCCTGTTTGGAGGAATCATCCCACCAGGGGAACATGGAGAAGGAATACCTTTTAATCTCCGGGATTATATAAAGGAAATAACCATACTCCTGTGATTCCTCATCCAATTCAAAAGGACTCGTATACGTCACAGTATGCGTTTCGGAGCTGGATACGGTTTTATCAAAGGTTTGTGAGAACTTGAATTTTTCACTGATGGATCCCTGCATATTGTATTTCTTTTGTGCACTCTCCACTTTGACACTCTCACCTACACTCCATCCATTCTCGGTCTGGGTAGTGAACTCCGAAGCCCCCGAACTGTCTGTTTCCAATTCCAGCGTCGTCGGGTAAACAGGATATCCCCAGGTGGAATTCCACTTAGACCAGTTCATTGAAACAGGCGGAGGGCCATCCAAAATTCCCACAAGGGTCCACAGCGAACTGATTCCCGGATATGAAATGTCATCATCCAGATCGGGACTGTATTCATAATCAGGACTCACACTCCAGAAGTCTGATTGAAACATGGCCCCGTTAAAATGCTTATTATGGTCGGGATATAGCAGCCACATATATTGCTGGTACCCGTCGGTACCCGACATGACGGATAAGTAATCCTTTGGTTGCAGCATATAACTGGCATACAGGTGGAAATTGTCGCCGACGTAATAGGCTCCGGTCGAAGCAGGAAGCTGTATCTCACCTGAACCATCTTTGACCAGCAACTCATTGTGAAAATGATATTCACCGTATTGTACATGATAATACCCATCGCTGGATTTAGCCATGGATTCCCCGAACAAAATCATTCTGTCGGATTCAGCTTTATTGGTGATGTTGGAAGGCACCCGGTTCCCTTTGATCGTCCCGCCATAGATGGTGGTGGCACCGATGAACGCGGAGGTAAACGGGCTGGAATGCATGTTATCAAGCAATAGCTGCCAGGTAAACGTCCTTTTTCCTCCTGTAATACCCGGGACAATTTTGCCAACCTGCCAGTTGCCTGCCTGGTCATAAAAAGTGGCTACAAAATAGGTGTTTCCAGCACTGTCAAGTCTGCTGTATAAACCGCCAAGCCAGGGATAAATAATGGAATTAATGACGCTTGCATAGTTGTTATATTTAAAATGACTATCCGTACTATCGAACCTGAATTCCTGGAACTGCCAGCGATTCGGTAAAACCGATTTGTCGACTGCAAGAAAATAGACCAGGCTGTCCACCTGAATAGCCCCTTGTTTCCAAACCGTAGATACCGGACTCGCTTTCAGATAGTATGTGTAGCATTTACTTTCGGTGTTGGCAGGGATCCTGGCATAACATTCATAACTATCATTATCAGGCGAGGTACAATGGTCACACTGGTTGGCAGAGCGAATATGGATAAAATACCAGATCTGTGATTCGTACTGGAAAAAGAAGGACCTTCCCAGTACCGGTCCTTCATCATAGGAACTACCTTCACCGGGGAAACCGAAAACGATCTTGTTGTTATGGTCGGCCGAAGGTCCCAGTTGGAAATCACTCATCTTTACATTACTCAGATCGGTCTGGCTGGTTTTAATGGCTTCATCAATGGTGTACATGTACACATGTCCGCCATTTCTTGTTCCGTTTCCCTGATAATTAAAGGCGGTCAAAATGCCATTATTCGATGTAAAGGCTGTGCCTAACCCTTTATCACACCAGGCACGGTTGTTACCGTCATTCCAGTGGGCTTCGGGAATGAGCGACTGACCAAAACCGATGACCGGTATGAGCATGATGATGAAATGGATCAATTTTCTCATGGTATAATCTCCTTATATTAATTTTATTAAAAATTGTAATGTAAACCAGCATCCAGCATGAAATCATTCGCTATTCCTGCAGAAACGTGGAAGGTCAGTTGATCAATGATATTCCACACCACTGCCAGATTCCCGTCGATGAACGACCGGGGTATTAATACATAGGTTGCCTCCTCGGTCAGTGTTTGCCCGTCATTGATATTCGTGTAATTGCGGCGGTAAACATGTTTCGCCCAGACATAATAAAAACCCGGGCCTGCCATGATCGTTACAGGGCCGGCAGTATAACGGGCTAACAGACTGCTCCTGAGATAGAGGGTACTGAATTTGTCCTGTTTGTCGGAGGTAAAATTTATCGGATCCGGATTGATCTTGTCGTCGATATCCTTGATGGTCCCCATCGTGCCAACGATATAAGGACGAAGAGAAAGCCCCCAATGTTTGGTAAACTGATAACCTAAATTAATTCCCAGTCCCAGGCAGGGTTTCGAAAAACCCGAATTGAACGAATATTCCTGAACCCCGGATTCATTGTTATGAACGGTTGTAAGGTTCTGTGCGAGCCCCAGCAGCAGGGTCCCTGACAATTTCCACCGGCTATCCGGTTTGTTGATGAAATCCATCCCGGCTTCAATTCTGAGCGTGTTGATATCGGTATGTCTTTTCACAAAATCATTAATCGTGTCGATCTCACCGGTTTCCAGATCACGGGTTCCCAAATCCGATCCAAACCAGACAGAATGCAGGGAAAGCGATGACAGTTTCAAATCAATTGACGTGTATGACCAGGATAAACCGACAAAGAACCTTTTGCCGGCTTTAGATGGTTCTGAAGGTTTGTCTTGTGCCCATGCAGTTATGCATTGCAGAACCACAATCATAAGGATGGTAGCTTTTCTCATACGAATAAAAATTAACAATGATTGATCATTTCCTATTTGAAGCGATAAAAATAATCATAAACAGATGGATGTATCGGGGGGGGGGAAAGGGTAAAAGCTTCTTATATGTACCATTTTTGAAAAAGGATACAAATTTCCAACAGTCCGCGTCTATTTCGTAAACTGATTAACAAAAACACCTGGCGATGTTTTTTCAACTTTTTTAAAGGCGGTAAAAAAAGTGTTTCGGGTCGAAAATCCTGACAGTAAACCGATGGCTTCCAGGGTCAGATCCTTCGCCTTACCCTCTTTTATGAGGTTCTTTGCATGTTTTATCCGCCACTCATTACGGAAATCATTGAATGACTGTTTTTTACTCTCCCTGAAATAATATGCAAGATGATGGACGGGTAAGCCGGTAAGTTTCGACAAATATGCAAGATTGCAGTCCGGTTGAAGGTAAGGCTGCAGTTCCTCCATCGAGGTTTCAACTTTTTGTTCAAGGAATTGCAGATATTCGGATTCGAAATTGTGGTTCTCTTTTTTTGCCTCTTTCTTCAACTCAACCATTGTTTTGTCGTTGGTTAACTGCTTTGGGATGGCTTGGGGGAACCGGGGCAACCCGTATAAAATGCCCGGAAAAAAGAATGGTAAGGTCAGCAGTCCTGAAAGGCCTAATCCCGACAGCACCTGCAAAAGATCAAGGGTGAAAAAATATTTTAAATCCTGGTTTGAAATGGATTCCAACAAGACCAACATATGGCTGACAACCAGCACAAATAAAAAACCCAGCAGGTAAGTAAGCCATTGGGTCATATAATGCTGGTGGGAAAGAACCTGTGATTGTCCTTTTTTTCTTAAATACCAGAGAAAAAGTCCTGCCGACCAGATTGCATAAGCCAGGATCAAAATCGGGCGGCTGAGAAAAATCAAATCATTTGGCAACAGTTCATGCAAAAGAGTGGCGTTATAGCTTGCGATGAAAGTGGGGTCGACGACCAATTTCGTTGCACAAAGGACTTTGTATGACCATGGGGTGAAAATGTAAGGTAATGAGGCAAAAAGGTATATCAATGCCGGCAGCAAATGCCAGAGGTCTCTCTTTTTCAGGCGCGCCTGATCTGTTAAAACGCTTCGCACATACATGTATAGCGCAGGCCCCGTGAGATAAGTAAGAAAACCGATATTGATAAAAACGATGCTGACAAGACCGACCGATTTTGAATAGAGTAGGGAATACTGTATAAAGCCATATAGGCTTATCAGGAAAAAAAAGGCACCCAGGTAGATGGAAGATCTATATTTCCTTGCATTGAAATACAACAAGATTACCGAGAGAAAAATACCCAGAAGTGATAAGAATAAAAGCATTTTTGCCAAATTTCAGAGTAACATTACACGCTTATCCTTTTTTCACAGAAGTTCCCGTTTAGCATTTTCAGGTTCAAAAGTTGAACCATTCCGAAAACTCTTTTTCACCGCCAAGACGCCAAGACGCTAAAACCTATATACATGAATTTGAAATGTTTATGGCTTCTTGATTATTTCCACCCGCCTGTTTTTCGATTTTCCTTCATCGGTTCTGTTATCGGCAACTGGTTTTTCTTGTCCCCAACCAGTATATGACAACCTTGTTTTCTCAATTCCTTTGGCAATCAGTGCGTCCATAACCGCTTTGGCCCGGGCGGTAGAAAGTTTTTTATTGCTTGCAGCATCACCAACATTATCGGTATGGCCTTCAACACTGATTTTAAGCGCTAAATCAAGCTTCATCAACTGGTAAACCTGGTCGATGATCGGAAGTGATTCGTTTTGAATTTTCGATTTTCCGGTTTCAAAAAGAATATCAAGTGAAATGAAGCCATCTTTGTTCAGGGCGTCAAGCATTTCATTTGCAGAAATATCTTGTTTCATGGCCTCTATTTCAAGTACATTCAGTATAATATCACTATTGTTGGTAGCGGCAACTTTTATTTTATAAACTTTTCCGTTTTTATTCAATTCATAGCATCCTAACCCGTTTTCTTCATAAATTTTAGTACCTCCGATTTTAATAATGGCGTTGGCATAATTTTTAATGATCTGAAAATAACTTGGTTCTGTTTTTCCTGATTCCAGGTTAAATATGTACCAGGCGTAGGTGAGATTTCCTTCCAATTTTACATCCTGACCCTTGCTGTCATAAAAATCGAGCTGATTATAGTTCACCGTACACTCTGAAATATAGTATCCCGGCATGCGTGTAAACAGAGCATGGTCTTTACATCCTTCGGCATCTTCCTGGGCAAACCCACTTGCAATGGTTGTCAACATGAGTACAATGAAAAAAAACAGTCTATTCATCTTTTTTGATTTTAGTTTAGGAATTTTAAAAAATTTCACTTTCTTTATCTGCTGATTCTCAGCATAAAACGCATCATTATTGTCCGGTTAAATTTTATACCGTCCCTACGGGACTGTCTATTGTTCTTCAACTTGCTTTCTACCAATATCTTGTCCCTACGGGACTGTCCTGTCAGGGACAAAATATCGGTAGATCAAGAAATGACCCATTCGATGTTAAGTCCCGTAGGGACGCAATATTGACAGGGATTTTGGAAAGTAACATAAAGTTTTACCGGACCGCATTGAAAATGTTTGTAATATGTAGATTATTCAGGGTTTTTAATTCGTCAAAAATAACAATAAATAGTCAGAAATCATTATTGAGTGCAGTATAAAAACAGTATGATTCGTAATGAATGAAAAAAATTCAATTGACCTCAACCCCTAACCCCTTCTCCCTCAGGAGAAGGGGAATTCCCTCTCCTTTAGGAGAGGGTCAGGGTGAGGTGATTTTGGTTTTTTAGACCAAACTCATTATTGATGAGGTGAAATCACATTGGAATTACCTTGTTGGCACCCGGATAACTCGTATACCGCTAAGTGGAAACGCAGATAATCACCGATTACAACAGGTTATCACCAGTATTGCAAAATCATTCAGTGACAAAAAACCACTATTGGGTGATTTATCCAAGGTTTATGGTGATTGCTTTTTTAAATGATTTCCTGCGCTGTACCTTTGCTTTCTTAATAAGTAAAAAGTTTAGCCATGAAAAAATTATCAAACAAATCCTTCACAGTCAATGTTATTGCAACCTTTTGCATTGTGACAATGATAAATATTATTGGATATAGCCAAACCAATACTTATCCAATTGTCGGAACAGGTCAGACAATATCTTACGACACAACGGTTGCAATAACAATGCCCACTCCGGGGCAGGCATTCTACGGACAGAATTCGAATCATCCCGGAAACATGCGATCTTATACCAACAATGGTGATGGCACAGTAACCGACAATTTAACCGGGCTGATGTGGCAGCAAACCGAGGACAGAAACGGTGATGGAGCAATTAATTTCTATGATAAACTGAAGTATTATGAGGCAGTGGATAGCGCTGCAACATGTAGCACGGCAGGTTATCATGATTGGCGTTTACCTGCTATTAAAGAGTTATATTCCATTGCCATGTTTTTTGGAGCAGAACCAGGCCCACCACCGTCTACTTGTATAAAATATATTGATACGACATATTTCTCTGTCGGTTTCGGTGATGTAAACTCACTGGCACACGGCGACCTTGGAACTGAAAGGATTATTGATGGTCAAATTGCATCCGCTACGAAATATGTAAGCACAACCATGAATGGGCAGGAAACTTTGTTCGGGTTCAATTTTATTGATGGACGTATTAAAGGATATCCAACCACTTCCCCTGTTCCGGAAGACGGACAATCAAAGCATTTCTATGTATTGTATGTTCGCGGCAATACTACCTATGGGACAAATCAATTCGTTGACAACGGGAACGGAACCATTACTGATAATGCTACCGGGCTGATGTGGATGCAAAACGATAACGGGACAGGCGTTTTATGGAAGGACGCATTGAGTTATGCTGAAGCTTTTATCTATGCAGGATATTCGGATTGGCGATTACCCGATACCAAGGAGTTGCAAAGTATCGTTGACTATACCCGTTCTCCGGCAACAAGCAGTTCTGCAGCCATAAACCCGATGTTCAACTGCACCCAGATTACCAATGAAGGAGGTGTAGCAGATTATCCCTGGTATTGGAGCAACACTACTTTTTCTTCGCAAGCGCAGACAAACGGAGCAAGCGCCACCTATGTTTGCTTCGGAAGAGCTATGGGCTATATGCCCCCTTTTGGTGGGTGGATTGATATACATGGCGCCGGATGTCAGCGAAGCGATCCGAAACCAAGAAGCTTTGCGGGATACACGCATAATGGAAATGGATATTACAATCCCAATGCTCCTCAGGGCGATGCCGTCAGGATATACAATTATGTGCGTTTGGTAAGAAATGGATCTTCAACCGGAATAAATGAAAATAAAGACTTCAATATGTTTAACATTTATCCAAATCCTGCAACTGGCGAACTTACAATTGAAATGAAAGGAAACAGGGGAATGGCAAACTTTGAGCTTTTAAATTCCATCGGTCAGATCGTGCACAAAGGCAGTTTAGCTGACAAAATCATGATACAGACCAATAACCTTGCAACCGGGGTTTATTTAGTAAAACTTCAATACGGAAACACTTTTGAAGTTAAAAAGTTAATAAAAGAATAGGCTTTCGTTGGAACCGGTTGATTAAAAACCACCATTTTAAAATGAAAATTTCATGCGACCTCTGAAATCAAATTATTATAAGATGAGAAGCGAATCAAAATTAATTATTGTTATCCTCGCATTGATTACTGTTATCAATTCCGCAAATGCTCAAACCAATACTGCTCTCGAAAAGAGCAGTATTCCAGTAGAAATGCTTTTCCCACAGGGTAAATCCAAAGCTTTGATTTTGAGTTATGATGATGGAAATGAAGCCGACAGGCATTTGGTGAAATTGATGAATGAGTATGGTCTTATCGGGACTTTTCATCTTAATTCCAACAAACTCGGAACAAAAGATTATCTCACCAAAGAAGAGGTTAAAAACCTATACAAAGGCCACGAAGTTTCCGGCCATACGGCAAATCACCCAAGTCTGACCTCTTTGTCGAAAATTGACGTGATTTATGAAGTGGTGGAAGATAGAAAAGAATTGGAACGATTGATGGGCTATCCCGTTCGTGGAATGTCGTATCCATTTGGCAATACCAACGATTTTGTAGTTGAGGCAATAACCGGTTTAGGTATTGAATATGCCAGAACAGTAGGTGATACATACAATTTTAGTATGCCAACTGATTTTCTTAGATGGCAACCTACCATTCATTTATTCGGAAAAACAAATTATATACCCAATGACACTGCAAATGACAGAAGAGAATTAGCACAATTTTATCAGCTTACCACTGATTTTCTTAAAGCGAATTCATTGGCCCTGTTTTATGTGTGGGGACATAGTTGGGAATATGAAGGAACTGGAAACAAATGGGCAGAAGTAGAAAAGTTTTTCAAGATGGTTTCCAAAAATCCGGATATATACTACACAACACAAATAGGATTAGTGGATTATATCAATGCCTTTAAAAATCTCAAATTTTCAGCAGACAAAACCCTGGTTACAAATCTGAGTTCGATCAATGTCTTCATCAAGATGAAAGGCAAAGCTCTGAAAATTGAAGCAGGGAGTATCATGCTTTTGCCTAAAGAGTAAATACAGCGTCTGGAATTCTTCCGTGTTGCCTGTTATTTTCGAAAGGCATCCATTTCCCAAAACCATTCAGTGATAAAAAACCTCGAAAGGGTGACACAACCCTACTATCTGGCGATTCCATTTCTTGAAAGATTTCCTGCACAATACTTTTGCTCCACAATAAATAAAAAATTCAGCAATGAAAAAATCGAAATCGTTTCCCGGTTTTACAACCATGATCATGATCTCCGGAATTATTTTCACCTCCTGCGGGTGTAAAAAAGATAAAACAACCGTTAGCGGAGATTTGCAGGTAGTTCCGCGTGAACCGGCCTATGCAGGCTGTTTCCCGGTTGTCGGTACAAGTCAGACCAAATGCTGGGACAGTGCAGGAAACATTATCACCCCTGGTTTCGGTGCAGCATTTTACGGACAGGATTCCCAGTTTGAACATATAACTCCCGTTTACACCAAAAGCAGCGATGGACTTACTGTAAAAGATGAAGTTACTGGTTTAACATGGCAGAAAAGCTATGAAAAACCAACTTTCGGTGGTATGTATTACTGGGCCGAAACTCAAACTGAGGTTGACAATCTGAACAATCAAAACTATGGCGGTTACAACGATTGGCGGGTGCCTACCATCAAGGAGCTATACTCTTTATGGAATGTAAGTGTCGGCTGGCCTTATATAGATACAGAATATTTTGACATTAAATATACAGATGAACAAGACCTCAGTCATGCGATATTCTGGAGCAGTGACAAATACACCGGAGTAATGGGCAATATCAGTGGGAATACGCCTGACGCAGAACTTGCCTTTGGTGTGAATTTTGGCACCGGACATATAAAAGCTTACAGTATTGCTGAAGGGCCAATGCACTTTGTTCGTTGTGTGCGTGGCAATCTTGCGTATGGCGTCAATTTATTCCAGAACAACGGCGACGGAACCATTTCTGATTTGGCTACCGGCCTCATGTGGCAACAGACCGACAACGGTTCGGGTATGGATTGGGAACACGCACTGGCTTATGCTCAAACGCAGAATAACGCAAATTACCTGGGGCACGACGATTGGCGGTTACCGAATACAAAAGAACTTCAAAGTCTTGTGGATTACACACGCTCGCCTGGTGCAACAAACGCAGCCAATGTAGGACCCGCAATAAATGCACTATTCAGTTGTACCGGTATTCTAAACGATGGAGGAAAGGCTGACTATCCCTACTATTGGACAAGTACCTCGGCTATTTCTATAGCAAACGGAGCTTATCCATCTGCATGGTATGTCGCTTTTGGCAGGGCGGAAGACGGAAATGGTGAAGACCTGCACGGCGCCGGTGCAGTGCGTTTCGACAAGAAGACAGCAGGAACAGGCCAGGGAGAAGAAAGGGTTTTAAACTTTGTACGTCTAGTAAGAAATATCAACTAAAAAATAATGAAAAGATACTTTTTGATTATTTTACTGATAATAGCTCATTTATCTTATGCTCAGAATAACAGGCAGAAAATAAGAGGTGTGGTTATTGATAAGCTTTCTCAAACAACTCTTCCTGGCGCCACTGTTCAAATAATGAATGAAGCCGATAAAAGGGGAGCGGTAACCAATGAAAAGGGGATTTATGTTATTCCCGATGTGTTGCCAGGCAGGTATGAGTTGAAATTCTCCTTTGTCGGCTACAAGGATGTATTTGTATCCAGCGTCGTGGTGACTTCAGGGAAAGAGACAATCCTTGACATTGCGATGGAGGAGGATATTAAGTCCCTGAATGAAGTCGTTGTTACGGCTAACAGTAAAGACAAAACCATCAACAGTTTATCAACCATCAGCGGCCGCACATTCTCCATGGAAGAGGTGAACCGGTTTGCCGGAGGGCGAAGCGATCCGGCACGGCTGGCTGCGAATTTTGCCGGCGTAAGCGCCACCGACGACAGCAGAAATGACATTGTGATCCGCGGTAATTCTCCTGTTGGGGTGTTGTGGCGCATCGATGGCATGGATGCAACCAATCCCAACCATTTTGCATCGGTAGGCACCACAGGCGGTGCAGTGAGCGCACTGAACACCAATATGCTGAAGAGCTCCGATTTCTTCACCTCAGCCTGGCCGGCAGAATATGGCAATGCGATTTCCGGAGTTTTCGACATCGGCTTCAGAAACGGGAATACACAAAAACGGGAAACCACTGTCCAGCTTGGGGTAACAACCGGAATTGAGGCCATGACGGAGGGGCCCATCAGCAAATCGAACGGTTCATCGTATTTAATTGGTTACCGTTATTCGCTTGCCGGTATTGCCCAGGCCATGGGAATAAACATAGGCACTACTTCTACGCCCACCTACCAGGATCTTTCATTCAAAATAAACAGCGGGGATACAAAACTTGGCAGGTTCACCCTGTTTGGCATCCTGGCTGCCAGTAGCATTGCAATAGAAGGAGGTAGTTCGAATGAATTATATGGCGGTGGACAACAAACAGATTTCAAGAGTAAGATAGCCATCGGGGGACTGAAACACTTCAAGCAGATCAACAGTAAATCTTTCATCAGTTCTACGATCGGCATCAATTATTCGGGGAATAACCAGTTGAACTACGGGTTGGATTCATTAAGGAATTCATACAGCAAAGAGGAAAATAAGGTTGCCAGAACAGGTTATGAATTCATTACCAACTACAATCTGAAAATCAATTCCAGGCTGTTTTTTAAAGCCGGAATGCAGGCAGAATATATGAATCTGTACCTGTACAACAGGAACAGAAGGCGGGAAGGTGAAGGATGGATCCAAATCTGGGATTACAACAGCTACACCACGCTGGCCCAGGTTTATGCTCATCTTAAATACAACATCACCGAAAAACTCACGCTGAATGCAGGCCTCCATGCCCAGCAGTTCTTCCTGAATAATTCATTCTCCCTTGAACCCCGGATCGGGTTAAAGTACGAGTTGAATAATAAGAACAGCTTCAGCTTTGGCTATGGGTTGCATTCGCAAACCCAACCGTTGAATGTCTATTTTTTACAGACGCCCAATCCAGATGGTTCATATAATTATGATAACCTGGAGCTGGGTTTTACCAAAAGCCATCATTTTGTCCTGGGATATGATGTGCAACCCTTCAAAGACTGGCGTTTGAAAATTGAAGCCTATTATCAGTATCTCGTGAATGTGCCTGTCAATACTTACCCCAGCAGTTACTCCATGCTGAATACCGGGGCAAGTTTTAAAACCGACCTTGAAGACAGCCTGACAAACACCGGCACCGGCAGAAACTACGGCGTTGAACTAACTGTTGAGAAGTTCTTCAGCAGGGGGTACTATGGCTTATTTACTGCTTCGCTTTACCAGTCAAAATACACCGCCAGTGACGGAATAGAGCGGAACACGGCATTTAACGGGAGATATGTGGCCAACTTCCTGGCAGGGAAAGAGTGGAAGCTTGGCAAGGAAAAAAGGAATGCCATCACAACGGACATCAAAGTTACGTATGCCGGCGGACGATATTATACCCCGATAGATTTAGCGGCGTCCCAGGTCAGAGGCAGGGAGGTGCTGAAAGGTGATGAATATGCCTATTCAAGCACATATCCGGATTATTTCAGGTTGGATTTTAAGGTAGGATTTACCCTGAACAGCCCGATGAAAAAACTGTCTCAATCGTTTTCCATTGACTTGCAAAATGTCACGAACAATAACAACGTATTCTCACAGAGTTACGATGACAGAAGCAGGTCTATTAGTACGACATACCAACTGGGGTTTTTTCCGAACTTTATTTATAAAATACAATTTTAGAAATGATGAACCATCATGCTACCTCAACCCCCGTCCCCTTCTCCTTAAGGAGAAGGGGCGCAGGGGATGAGGTGGATAAATTAAATAACTTTGTGAAATGAAAGCACATTTGCCAAGCAGCAGGAAAATTGAAGTTTTGTTCTACGTTTTAATATGGGCGCTCGTTTTCTCGGTACCCTATTTCAGCGAACGCGGCTCCGGACATCTTAATTGGAATACCATGGCAGGACATTGGGTAAACCTTTCCGGGTTTCTCATTATTTTCCTGGTGAATGTTTATATTCTGGTGCCGCGTTTACTACTGAAAAAGAGATACCTGTACTACTTTGTGTCGGTTTCTTTATTGATAATCATGGGGATAGCGATCAATATGATTGCCCGTCCGGGATTTTTTTCATTTGCTGATCCCGGTACTGATTTTTCACCCGACGGGTTCAGACAGCCTGACCTGAATTCCCCAAATTCAAAACCGCCCTTCATGGTTTTTGCGGACAATCTCATCATTTGCATTTTAATCGTTGGTGCCGGTACCACGATCAGACTAATGGCGAAATGGTTGAGTGAAGAGAGTCTTAGAAAGGATGCAGAGAAGGAGCAACTTAAAACCAACCTCGCTTTACTGAGGCACCAGGTAAGTCCCCATTTTTTTATGAACACCCTGAATAACATACATTCACTTATTGAAATAGATTCGGAAAAGGCCCAGGATGCTGTCGTACGGCTTTCAACACTTATGCGGTACCTGCTTTATGATTCGGCTCAAAACACCATCGAATTGAAAAAGGAGATCGAATTCATCAACAGTTTTATTTCACTGATGCAACTCAGGCATTCCGATGAGGTGGAAGTTACTGTTGTGATTCCTGAAAAGGTTCCTGATACAAAAATACCCCCGATGCTTTTTATTTCGTTGCTTGAAAATGCTTTTAAGCATGGTGTGAGTTATCCGCAGAAATCGTATATTTATTTTGAACTCCGGATTGACAGCGCTTTCCTGACGTGTATTATTAAAAACAGCAAGCATAAAATTGCAGCAAATTACCAGGGCGAATATTCAGGAATCGGTCTTGATAACATAAAAGAGAGTTTAAAGTTATTATATGAGGATAATTTCCAGTTGAACATTCAGGATAAAGAAAGTGAATTTGAAGTTGACCTTAAAATTCCAATATGAAGATTTCCTGCATCGCCATTGACGATGAACCCCTGGCAGTAAAAAAAATATCAGCATATATTCAGAAAACCCCATTTCTGGAACTGGTGGCCGAGTGCCGGAGTGCATTCGAGGCAATGGAAATTATCAACAACCGTGCGATACAGCTCATATTCATTGATATCAATATGCCCGACCTGAACGGATTGGAATTTGTAAAATCACTGACCGACAAACCCTATATCGTATTTACTACCGCCTACAGCGAATATGCCGTGGAAGGGTTCCAGGTAGATGCCACAGACTATTTATTAAAACCCATCACCTACAACAATTTCCTGAAAGCGGCCAACAAGGTGAAAAGTCTGATAGATTTAAAGGCTAACAGCCTGAAGGAAAGCGTCAAGACTACAGCCAGCCATTTGTTCGTAAAATCAGAATACAAACTCATCCGAATCGAACTGGATGACATAAAGTACATTGAGAGCCAGCACGAGTATATCAAGATTCATTTGATCAACAGTGCCCCCGTGATGACGCAGATGAGCATGAAGACGATCGAAGAACAACTTCCTTCCGGCCGGTTTATGAGGGTTCACCGGTCATTCATCGTAAATCTTAAAAGGATTTCAGTGATAGAACGGAACAGAATTGTTTTCGACGGTAAGGTATATATCCCTGTAAGCGATCAATACAGAGAAAAGTTCCAGGAATATATTGATGGAAATTTTGATTGACAGGTTCAGGTTCTGCTGAATTAAAAAGGCGTTAAGCTGAATTGGAAGGAAAAGGTCTTTTCCCCGATAAATCAACCACTTTCAAGTAATCCGGGCTCATCCTGAAGGTAGAAAATTGGGCAGGATTGTATACCGGGAAGAAAAAAAGCAATATTTTCATAGGGTATTTTCAGGCTGGGGTTTCTTATAGATGTAATCCCTCAAAAACAGAAAACCTTCAAAACCATCAGCCATGAGAACATTCAAAAAGAATTTGATCCGTACAGGCATATTATTGCTGTTTATTGCCGTATATGGTACAGCTTTATCACAAAATTCATTTGTCACTGTCAGCGGACAGTTAAAGGATTCCAAAACCGGTGACAAAATTGTTTATGCCACTATTTCTGTACCCAAAACGGGCATTGGGACAGTTTCAAACTCCGACGGGGAATTCACCTTAAAAGTGAACACATCACTTAATGCCGAATACTTTGAAGTATCGCATGTAAGTTATACAACGGCGAAGTTTAAAATCAGCGAAGCGGTCGGAAAAGATAAAACATTCTATCTCGACCTTCAGCCAATCCAGCTTAAGGAAATTTCCATCGTGCCTGGAGATGCACGCGGAATTGTGGAAATGGCAATCAGAAACATCAGAAAGAACTTCAGTGAAACACCCAACATGATGACTGGTTTTTACCGTGAGTCAATCAGGCAGCGTCGCGATTATGTTTCAATTGCCGAAGCTGTGGTTGATATCTATAAGGCGCCTTATTCAAGTAATCAGGACGACCAGGTGAAAATTTACAAGGGACGAAAAGGTTCCAATGTGAAAAAAGCCGACACCCTGATGGTTCAGTTGCAAGGTGGCCCTAATGTTGCAATGCTGATCGATATTGTTAAAAACACCGACCTCAGCATAGCTTTGGATAACCTTGATAATTATCAGTTCGAATTTGGATCGATGGTAAATATCGAAAATAAAATAAACTGGGTAATCAACTTCTCGCCAATTGTTGTAAACGAAGATCCGCTTTATTTTGGGAAGCTATTCATTTCCCAGGAAAATATGGCCATAACCCGCGCTGAATTCAGCCTCGATCTCAAAGATGAAGCCAAGGCTGCGCGCGTTTTTATTCAGAAAAAGCCAATGGGCTTGCACTTTATGCCGACATCGACCAGTTACCTTGTAACCTATAAAGAACAAAACGGCAAATACTTCCTCAACTATGTGCGTGTTGATCTGAAATTCACCTGTGACTGGAAGAGACGACTGTTCAAAAATCATTATACCGTTATGTCGGAGGTAGCCATTACCGACAGGCGGGAGAATAATATCGCTAAATTTGCAAACCAGGATGTGTTCAAATCGAACATGGTTTTTACAGAGAAAGTACAGGATTTTGCAGATGTTGATTTCTGGGGTGAATACAATATCATTGAACCGGATAATTCCATCGAAAATGCTATAAAAAAGCTTGCGAAAAGCAAGAAGAAATAGATCCGCAACGCTTATCAAATCCCTATGAACCTTACTGATTTATATATACAGAAGAAAATACAAGGTGGCGACATCAGGGAATTTGAACGGCTTTTTACCAAATACTACGGGCCTTTGTGCCATCATGCAGATAAACTCCTGAACGATATGGATACAGCGGAAGATTTAGTTCAGGAGTTTTTCTATAATTTTTGGAAAAACAGGGAATCATTCAGTCCGAAGTTGTCGCTGAACGCTTATTTGTATCATTCAATCAGAAACAATGCACTTCATTATCTCCAACACCTTGCCGTTCGGAAAAGTTATGCAGAACATATTTTCAACGAATCTCAGGATAAGATGCCGGTAAATGTGCAAACAGATGTAGAGTTGAACGATTTAGGCAATTTAATAAACGCAACTTTCAAGAAAATGCCGGAACGTTGCTCCCGGATTTTCCGAATGAACCGGTTCGAAGGGATGAAATATCGCGAAATTGCCCTCATCTTATCCATTTCGGTGAAAACCGTTGAGGCCGATATGGGAAAAGCACTGCAACTGTTCAGAAAAACGTTGAAAGAGTATACCAGAGAAGGAGCGTTATGAAAACAGATAGAAACAAACAACAGACAGAAAAACTCGCCAGATATCTGAGTGGTGAAATGAACGAAACGGAGTCGTGCGCTTTTGAAAAAGAAATTTCCGTCTCGGAAGAAGATGAAATCAGGATTGAAAAATTGAAAAAACAATGGTCCGCCATGAAAGGATATCATACAGCCAAATCTCCCCATACCGGCAAAGCCTGGGATAAACTGCATGGTCGCCTTCAGGAGGAGAATTTGATTCCTGTACAGCAGGATGCTTCGAAAATCAGGTTAATGCCCGCACTGTTAAAAATTGCTGCTGCCATATTGATTCTGGTGGGCACCGGTATAGGTTTTTATATGATGATGAGCCGTAAGCCGGCAGTTGAAATGGTCCAGCTTAATACAGGCAATGGTGTTACCACCCTTATCAAAACCCTTGCTGATGGCTCGGTTATTTATATCGCTCAAAATTCATTGTTCTCTTTTCCGGAGGAATTCAAATCCGGATCGCGCAATGTCGAGCTGAAAGGGGAGGCTTTTTTCGATATTGCACCCAATCCCGACAGGCCTTTTATCATTGAAACTGATGAGGCGCTGATACAGGTTCTGGGAACGGCTTTTAATGTGAAAACAAAAAATGGTCATGGCTTCGAACTCTTTGTCGACCGGGGAAAGGTGAAAGTGACGTTGAAAACGGATCCTTCTAAAAGCGAAATGGTTGTAGCCGGCGAAAAGATTTCAACCGTTGAAAACAACCTGGTGAAGTCAAAGCATATTGCAAACGAAACAACTTCCTGGTATAAACAGCGCATGCAATTTAAAGATGAAACACTTCAGAATATTATTCATGTGCTGAATCGGAATTTCAACACTACCTTTGTGTTATCGGATAATGAAATCGGAAAACATAAGCTTACCGTTACTTTCCAGAACGAAACAGCCGAAACAATGACCGAGCTTATTTGTATGACACTGAACCTGAAAAGCCAAACCATCAATGGCGAAGTTGTATTTTTCGAAAATAAAGAAGGCGCAAGACAGAATTAAGTTTTGCAAATACAGCCCCGGGCTTTCATTTTTTGAAGCTTGTATATTCAGTGCAGGCATTTTACTGTTTTCGCTGAATTCAGCCTTCGGTCAGATCCCGCTGCTCGAAAAAACCATCAGCATCCCCAAACAAAATACAACGCTGTACGAAGCATTAAACCTGATATCGCAAAAAGCGGACTGTTTTTTTATTTATAACAGTGAAACCATTGAAAGCGATAAACATGTTAAACTGCATGCCGATAATCAGCCGCTGAATAAAGTGCTCGATAACATACTTTCAACTCCCGGACTTACGTATAAAGTACTGGGTAAACATATTTTGATTTATCAGACGAAAAATGACGCACTTCCCGTAATCAAGAAACAACCGGTTGTTCCCGGAATGGATGTAATCAAATATATTGTAATTAAAGGGCACATTTTCGATAACGAAAACAAAACAGCGATACCGTTTGCTACCATTGGAATCGTTGAGGAGAACATTGGCACCATTACAAACAGTGATGGTTTTTTTTTGCTCAGAATTCCAGATTCTCTGATCGGAACCTCTTTGGTTGTTTCGCACCTGGGATATATGAGCCAGCAGATTCCGGTTCAGTTGCTCGACGAGCAGCAGGTTGACCTCTACCTCGACCGCAGGGTAATTTCCATCCAGGAAGTTATTATACGATACATTGATCCGACTTTAATTATCGAGAAAGCAATGGATCAACGAAAGAAGAACTATGCCGTTGATCCAGCTTATCTTACAACGTTTTATCGCGAAGGGGTGCAGAAAAACAATAAATTTATCAGCTATTCGGAGGCCGTTTTTAAGGTATATAAATCACCATATGATGTAAGCGAACATTCCGACCAGGTAAAGCTGCTTAAGTCGAGAAAAGTTCAGAATGCAAATCCCTCCGATACTGTTTTCCTGAAACTTAAAGCCGGGGTTCAATCAGCCCTGCAGCTTGATATTGTCAAATGTATTCCGGGTTTCCTTGATCAAACACCACCTGTTGAATACATATATAAATATTCCGACCTGGTATCCTATAATGCAAAGGATGCTTATGCCATTACATTTGTGCAAAATACCGACCTGAAAAAAGCGTTGTATACCGGAACAGTTTATATTGAGAAGGAAGGTTTTGCCATCCTGGGCGCTGATTTCGAAATTAACCCGGCCTATCTTGATCTTGCGGCTGAAGACCTTGTGCTGAAGAAAAGCAGCCGGCTGATTGTTAAACTCAAAAAGATAAATTATTCCCTCAGCTATACCTCCTTCAACGGCAGGTATTACCTTCAGCATGCCCGCTGTGATCTGGAGGTAATAACGCGTCTGAGGCATCACTTATCGTCCGATCACTTTAATACCTTCCTTGAACTCGCCACCTGTAACATTGACACCTCTGAGGTTGTGAAATTTCAGAAACAGGAATTAATGAAGCCCGGTATTGTATTTTCGGATCAACCATACAACGGAAATGATGCTTTCTGGGAAGGGTTTAACATCATCACACCTGAAGCAAAGCTTAACGAAGCGCTGTCGCGGATTATCAGGAAAATTGAGGAGATTAAATAGTAACCGTACCAGCCTTCTGCCGGATTTTCTGTTACAAATGCTTTCTTGTCTCCACACCCAACTGTTCAACCAGGAAAAAAGTCATTTCCACCAATCAGTGAGTAGTTATAAATTTCTTTGTTATCTTTGGAAGAGTAAAATTTAATCTATTGATTTTCAAAAACATAACATTGTTAACTTTATAACGACTGAAAATGAGAAATATCTATGCAAAAAGTATGGTAATGCTGGTGATCATGACATTTACCATGGGCTTCCTCTCCGAAAGATTAAATGCAACATCATTTAATCCCCAGGGGGATGAGGAAATAGTAAAGTACTGTTACGGTGCACAGTTCAATTCGGACCTGGAACATTACCGCGACACCGCAACGGGCGAAAGCAGGGATCAGCAGATGTCGGAGAAAAACGCAGAAGCCAAGGCGCGCGCTAACCTGGCTGATCAGATTGGGACTTTGGTTAAGTCCGTTATCGATAACTATGGTCATTCCTTTATGGGCAATAACAGGAATGAATTACTTGTCCGCTATGAAACCCTGTCCCGCGAAGCGGTGAACCAATTACTGAAAGACGCTGTTGTGATATGCAACCTGCAAACAAAAACCAAAGAGGGAAAATTTAAAACGCATTACACCCTTGAATTGGAAAGCAGTGCTGTATTCAGCGCAATCAGCAGCAAGCTGTCAGGCGATCAGGTTGTAAGGGCTGATTTCATTTACGATAAATTTAAAAAAATCTTTGAAGAGGAAATGAGCAACATGTATTCACCACAATAATAAATCGATTAAGAGACGGGTGAACCTTTTTTAACAATCATAAACCTGACAATCTCTCCTCAATCGCTGGTGATGCCTTTTTGCTTCAACTCATAACGGATTTCTGGTGTTTCAAACACAGATTTTCAGGTATCGTTATCTTTCGTTCAGTTAGCAAGGAGTTTTTAAGGGATCAAGAAGAATTTCCGGGGGTTTTCCACTTGCTTTCAATTGGCAGCGTAACTGCCTAATCTTTGTAGTAATAACAGGGCGTGAATAACTAAGCAGCGTAGCTGCGAAATAGATTATTCTTCCTAATGTTAAATAAATTCAACAGCTATTCTTTGACAGGTTCAATAACCATGTCGCCCCGATGGGGCTCTTGAAATGGTCCGCTTTTCTCTTGCTACAAAGATATCACCCCGATGGGGTTCTAAGATTGCAGTGATTTTTCCAGATTCTTTTTCACCAGGTCGATTTCAATTTCAAACGTAATCCTCCAGATTTTCCTCTTGATCCTTTTTAAGCAGACCTTACTTAAGCAGAATTTCTTGCTTAAAAGTATATTGACTCAGTCGTTGGATAGGCTCATTTTTTCATATTGATTGTGAATAAGCAAAATGAGAACCCCGAATAATACAGCCACAACAACCATAATCGTATTTAATACCCCTTCTATTCCAAACGACAGTTTAATCAAAATGGTTGAAATAATGAAGCCTGAATTCCTGATTACTTTATAGAATTTGTCGGTATATAAAAATGAAATCAGCAGCAACAAAACATCTGTCAGGATTAAAACCGTAAAAAATTCATTAAAAAATATTGTATTGACGTTTTTCATGGAATCCACCATTTGACTTATGGAAAAGAAACTCCCGTGAACCCATCGGCTGAAGCCAACGATCGCTAAAATTAAAAATACGGGTATTAAACACATGGCAATAATGTTTTTCATTTTAATAAATTTCACTATTTCCAATGATAGCGGGCTGTTTTTAGGATGCCTTTCGTCATTTTTTTCATTGAGCCGGTAAAATATAAAAATCAGAAAGAACAAAACAATTGTTGCCACCAGATCATAAGTGAACTTGAGATCATTTTGCACCCTGAACCAATCTGAAGTGAATTGCAGGTTGGCCAGATCTTTAAAAATACTTCTGATCAAGATCAGGGTGATGATTTCATATTGTTTACCGATATAATTGGTGGTTGATTTTGGCAGGTAATACACCAAAAGGTAAACCTCGTAAATCAATATGAATGAGAAGGGTGTATATATCGCCGCTATCGGATTCCTGAATATTCCGGAATAATCGTTCAGTTGCAAAACATTTAAGTTTACAAGTGTTACCAACAGTAGATGAAGGATAAAACTGACTATTGCAACAGAGATAATAATTACTTCGCTTTTTTCTTTAATCTTTCCGGAAAGAAGCCTGGAATAAAAAAAATCAAAGACTGTTTTGTTTTTCGTCATGTCGGATTATTGTTGCGTTACATTTTCTTGTTCCTTTTTGGATAAAAAGTTTATACAAATGTATGAAAGATAGGAGAATATCGGTTTTTACAAGATATTTTATCATTATCCATGCCGGCATCTTGAAATTTCCTAACTTTCCGCATTAAATCAACATCTTAACCATTTAATTCTACGGATATGACAAAAGCAGAAATCGTCGAAAAAATCGTCGTCACAACAGGAATCGAGAAAGGTACAGTATTAACGGTAGTTGAAGCAGTGATGGAAAACATTAAGGCTAATATGACAAAAGGTGAAAACATTTATCTCCGTGGATTTGGTACTTTCCTCCTGAAGAAAAGGGCTGAAAAAATCGGGAGAAATATCACTAAAAACACTGCCTTAAAGATTCCCGCCCATATGATACCAGCATTCAAACCATCCAAGGAGTTTATTGAAGAGGTTAAAACAAATACGAAAATAATGTAGTATTAAAATCAGCGCAATAACCATGAAAAAGTTTTTTCCCGTTAACGGAACAGTAATCCTTCTCATCCTGTTTGCAACGTTATTGCTGTTTTCAGGATGCGCCAACAAGGAAGTTGTCACAGAATGCCTCAAAGGTCACACCTACGGTTTCTGGGGTGGCTTGTGGCATGGGATCATTGCACCAATCGACCTGATCGCCATGCTTTGGCGGAATGATGTCTCAGTCTTTGCTCCGAATAACAATGGAATATGGTATTCATTTGGATTCGTACTCGGAAGCGGAGGTTGGGGATTTCTTGGAGGTCATGGGGCATCAAAGACCTCCAAGAGGAAGTTCAATGATGATTGAAATCTCAGCCCATTGAAATGATCTCTGCAAAAGAAATAAAATCCATTGTCCTCAATCTTGGGGCCGATAAATGTGGAATTTCCGGCATCGATAGATTTTATTCTGCTCCGGAAGGATTTCGCCCGACGGATATCTATTCCAACTGCAAGTCAGTTGTGGTTTTCCTGAAGAAAATGCCTTCGGAGGTAATCATGGCTGAAAATCCCGTACCCTATTCACATACCGCCGACTTACTTTATTCAGCGCTGGATCAGATCGGATTGAATCTGTGTTCCAAACTCGAAGAGTTTAACATTCAGGTAGTACCTGTAGTTACCGATGTGCCATACATTCATTGGGATGCTGAAAATCAACATGCCATGGGAATCATCTCCATGCGACATGCTGCCTTCAATGCCGGTCTGGGTATTCTGGGCAGAAATACGCTGCTGATAAACCGTGAATATGGCAATATGGTTTATATCGGAGCGGTACTGCTTGATACCGAAATTGAACCTGATCCTGTTGTTGATGATTTTTGCTGTCTGCCCGGTTGCAGACTGTGTCTTGATGCTTGTCCTGTTAAGGCATTAAACGGCATTACAGTAATCCAGAAACGATGCAGAGGGTTCTCATTCATTCAACATCCCAGGGGGTGGGAAATTTACACCTGCAATGCATGCCGGAAGGTTTGTCCATACAGGAATGGGATAAGCCGAAAATCGGCCGGTGTATTTACCGAAAACAATATTGATTGATTAAACCCATATTCCTCAAAAACGCATCAGAAAATCAAACGGAAAGCAATACCACGAATCTGTTTCATCTTGAAATAATGATCGCAGTATTGCCAGAAACGATTTTAACATGGCACTCGTCATTTCCGATGATAAAATGTTCATTTACGATTTCTGATGTATCCAGCATTCCATGAAATTCAAATTCAGTGCCGTTTTTTGAGGTCATTCCCATTTTTCCATCCGTGAACAAGAAATAGATGCCCTGTATTCTATTTATACTATCCGTATAGTGGTCTTCCTTCTCAAAATCCATGATCTCACCAGTACTGGTTTTTTTTACATAATAACTACTTAAATGGACAGGCTGAGACATTGTATCCTTTACCGATACCGTGAGCATCCGGTATTCAGTGGTGCAAATTACACCATCCTTGTGATCATGTGGCATACAGGAAAATAACAAAACAGGTAAAATGATCAGACAAAATACTGTTAAGTTTCTCATAATGCTATAATTAAAAAATTAACACATCGAAAAAATACTGCCCACCAGTGTGAATTTTCGGTTGCCGGTAAGGATAAAACTTTTCACTTGCCTGCCAATCTATTGAAGCTAATTGTTACTCAATGATAATCTGGTATTTATCAAATAATCCGATGACGCCTGATGCTGAGAATTTTGCCTTCTTAACCCTGTTTAACTCAAGGTCAAAGGAATAATTATATGCCGTGCGGAAATCTGCTTTTTCTAAAATTGTATGTAGGAAAATGGTTCTGGATAAATCGCAATTCAGAAAACTTGAGGCAGTCAGGTCAGCCTCTGAAAAATCGGCTTCTTTTATTGTACAGTCCTTGAATACTGTGTTTTTGATTTTTTTCTTGTGAAAAGCAGCGTAATTTAAACGCTTTTTTCAAAATAGAATGATAGAAGAAAGTCCTTACAGTTTGAAAAATCAATGCCCAGCAACTTACAACCAATGAACCTGATGTTTTTCAATCCGGTATTGTGAAATTTGACCAGACTAAAATCACAATTTTCAAATATGCAGTCCATAAAATCGCTGCCCGACAGGTCGCTTTTTGTAAAGTTGCAGTTTTTAAATGTGCATCCGTCAAATTCACTGTCCGACAATTGTTTACCCGAATAATCAACTCCTGAAAAGGTTATCTTCTCTTGCAATGTTTTGTGCATGGCTACCGGTATTTCTTCATTGCAATTTTAATTGATATTGAAAAACTTTCAGATGCTTTTTAACCCCAAACGCTTACATTCTATTTCAAGTTCTATTCTGGCAGCAACAAGTGAATCGGTTTTTTTGACCGGCATTATCTCTTTATTCGCCGAATCATACAGAACAAGTCTGAAATCTTTTTGCGTATCATCAAGCGTCCGGTTGCCCATGCTGTAGGTGCGATAGGTTTGATTGGACTCTCTGATGCCGATTTTCATGGATGGTTCAATTTGCAGCCATTTTCCTATTCTTATAAACCCAAACAGGTTATTCGAAAATTTGACCTGGTTTTTACCATAGTCGATCAACGTACTTGAGGAAGAAAATCCAACAAATGCTCCAATCAAAACCAAGATAATTCCGGATAAGTGTAAACATGTCAGAATCAACCCTGCAATAAATAGAAACATACCGGCTGAAGTACCAACAGCACCAAATGATTTATCAAGTTTGTTATTTGTTATCATTTTCCATTGATTTTTTTTCGTTGCAATGGCAAATGAATGTAAGGTAACAGAATTGTTCTGCCTGCTGTCAACGAAAATATGCTATTTGCTAATGCCGATTGATTATTATTCAAGACGTTTAAGAATGTCATTCATCATCTCTATCTGAACTTTATGAATCTCCAGCACCTCCTGTTGTTCGTTAATAATCAGATGGTCGATTTTTTCGTGCAACATCCTGATTTCAAGCTCCGATTTAAGGTTTATCATATAGTCCTTTTTGCCTCTATCTCTGTCTTTTTCTTCCTGACGGTTTTGACTCATCATGATAACCGGAGCCTGAATTGCTGCCAGACTCGACAGAATAAGGTTCAACAGTATAAACGGATAGGGGTCAAATCCTCTGTTTCCAAGCCAATAAACATTGACACAAATCCATAAAAAGAGGAAAACGGCAAACATAATGATGAATGTCCAGCTACCCCCAAACGATGCAACTTTGTCGGCAATTCTCTGACCGAAAGTCATTGGCAGGATATCCTCACCATCTAATTTGTCGGTCAGAATGGTTCTTTCTTTCAAGGAGTCAAGTACAGTCTTGTCTAAGTCGGTCAGGCTTCCAATTTGCTTCCTCAGAAAGCCCTCGATGTATTGTTCCCGATAATTGGTTAGCTCACTGATCGATAAAAATTTGTCGCTTGTGAATTGTGGCTTATCCTTTTGTATTAAATCCAATATTGACTTTCGTATCGTTTTGCCTGATACTTTTTCAGCAATGGGAAATTCAATATTTGACAAATCACTGTGAAATGTTTCCATTGTTTTTTGTAAGTTAATTCAGTTTTTTTAGTTGGACTTTATTCTGTTTATGGCTAAATATCAATAAATACGGGTGTTATACTATGAACGGTACAAATTTATCCCGTTTTATATATAGTTCACGGAGTTACCAACTGGCAGGCTTCAGCCATAATGGAATCGGAATGGGATATCAAAACCCATGTTTACTGGACGATTTCATCGGTTTTCCTGGCCAAAACGGCAATATCCTTCGTATCCAGCACCTTTTTGACGGAACCAAACATCACAGTGTTGATCATCGCCAGTCCGACATCTTTCAGGGTGCCAAAATAATCCGGGAAGAGAGGTCGTAAAACAGGAAACAACCAGCTCACATATTTATAAGCCGGCAGGACGTTTTTCAACCCCTCGGTTGGCAGAATGATAGCGGGACGGAAAGCGAACACATCCGTAAACGGAAGTTTCATCAAATCGTTTTCTGTTTTGCCTTTTACCCTTGCCCACATCATCTTTCCCTTTTCGGTGCTGTCGGTACCTGAACCTGAGACGTAGCAAAAAATCATGTCAGGGTTTAGTTTACAAAGTGTTTGGGCAACATGCATCGTCAGGGTATAGGTCAATCGGGTATATTCTGGTTTTTTCATCCCCACTGATGAAACGCCGGCACAGAAGAAACATGCATTATAGCCTGAAAGCTGGCTCTCAATCGGGGAGAAGTCAAAGAAATCGGCATGAATGATCTCTTTCAGCTTCGGGTGTTTGACACCGCAGGGTTTTCTGTTGATCACCAGAACGGATTCAACATCGGGGTGCAGTAAACATTCGTGCAGCACGCCTTCACCCACCATTCCTGTTGATCCTGTTACAATTGCACGTATTTTGATATTTTTCACTGGTTTCAGATTAAGGTATCATGCCCAAAACAGGAACATCCTGGGAAGGGAGTATTGGTAGCAGTAAAAATCATGTAAAAATAGGCAAAATGTAGTGGCGCAATCAGCATAGGGTGCAAATTCACTGTTTAATGAATTTTTGCACCTGCACTGTTTTATCATTCGTCAAACGTACAACATAAACCCCGCATGGCAAGTTGCGGATATCAATTGAAGTGTATGGTGCAGCTAAGGGTTTTTTAATGAGTTCTTTCCCGGCAATAGTTTCAATAGAAATATTTCCTGTTCCTGTCAATGAAACTTTACCCGTTATTTGATCGGTTGCAGGATTTGGATAAATAGTTAACGGGGATATCTCTTTATCTGAAATTCCAACAGCAACGGAATCATACTTCATCACGGTTGCTCTATAACCATTTCCTCCATCGACAAACCCCAGATACGCTACACCGGTCGGGCTGAGCGCGAGACTAAGGTAATCCGCATCACCTGCAGAAAAACCTGCCGGACCTATATATACCCACTCGGTTCCGTTAAATTTCATTAAGGTTGCCCTCTGGGCATTTCCAAAATCCACAAAGGAGACCAAAGGCTCTCCGGATGAATTAAAAACAAGGTTAATATCTTCTGCTGTACCACTTGAGAACCCCGCGTTCCCCACATTTATCCAATTGACTCCGTCAAATTTCATTAATGAGGCTTTGTACACATCTTTAAAAGCTACACAGGGTTCTCCCAAAGGGTTAAAGGCGAGACTCAGACAATTGGCATATCCCGGTGAGAATCCCGAAGCGCCAACCGTATTCCAGGTTGAGCCATCAAACTGCATCACCGTGGCATGACCCCAGGAATAGTCATCAGTGAACACTACTGCCGGCTGACCGGATGGGCTGAATGCGAGGCTTGTCTGATAGGCCATTGTGGAAGAAAACCCGGCATTGCCTACATTCAACCAACTTGTTCCATCAAATTTCATAACGGTTGATTTGCCGGAATTTCCCCCGTCCAAAAATGCCACATATGGTTCTCCCGAAGGACTGAAGGCAAAACTTAAATATTCTACTCCATCACTTGAGAACCCGGCGATTCCAACGGAATCCCAACTTGTTCCGTCAAATTTCATAACGTTTGCTTTATGTCCATTATCGAAATCCATGAATGCAACATAAGGTATCCCCAGGGGGTCAAAAGCAATGTTTGTATATTTTGCCACTCCTGCCGAAAAACCGGGAGACCCCACGTAAACCCAATTAACTCCGTTATATTTCATAACCGTTGCTTTGTTTAAATGTGCACGATCCTGAAATACGATATATGGTTCTCCTGACGGGTCGATAGCGATGCGCGTATAATCACAATACCATTCTGAAAAACCCGCATTCCCGACATACTTCCACATATAATCCAATGGAAAGGATTTTGATAAATTAATTTGCCCGGACATGGCCATGGGTAACATCAGAAAAAGGAGGTAGAATAGTCTTTTCATAATGCCTGCGGTATGATAATAGTTGATCAATAGGTTCTTTCGGGTCACAGTGGGATATACCCATAGAAACTACTAAAGTACAAAAAAAGATTTAGATGGATTCTCCTGATTTTATGAAAAAAATATCACAAAAAAACTCCAATACAGCAATTGTATTCTAAATGCCGGCATATTATTATGTAAATCGCTAACTGGCGGTATAGTTGCCCGATCATCTGAAACTGCTCTTTCCTGCCGGTATTGGCCGTTTCAGAACCTTTTGCCCGGCTGAGTGGCACAGAAAAATCATTTCTCCTTCACCAGGAACAGGTAACCCTTGCCTTTCATGGTCACGATCTCTATTCCGCGGTCTTCCGAAAAATAGTTGCGTAGTTTCCTGATGTAGACATCCAGCGTTCTCGAATTAAAAAAGGAGTCGTCGCCCCAAATGGAGATCAGCATGGTTTTGCGGTCAACCACACGGTTGGTGTTACCGGCAAGCATCGACATGACCTGCATATCACGTAATGACAGTTTGATGGTTCGTGAGGGTGAAAGCAGTTCGCACCGGCCGGGGATAAAGAGATACTGCCCCAATACAATTTCTTCGCCGATACCTCCTCCTCCCTGGTTCTTCCCTTCCATCAGCTGGAACTGGTTGTGGATCCGCACGATCAGCTCCTCAATGCTGAATGGTTTCCGCATGTAATCGGTTCCGCCTGCTTCGAACCCCTTCACCAGGTCGGCTGTTTCGGTTTTAGCTGTCAGAAAAATGACCGGCAGGGAGGGAAATGTGTGTTTAATCTGACGGCACAACACATATCCGTCAACATCAGGCAGCATAATGTCGAGAACACAGATTTCCGGGGAAAATTCCCTGATCTCTTTGAGTATGCTGATCCCGGTGGTTTTCCAAAGAACTTCAAAATGTTGGTTCTCAAGGGTCTCCTTTACAATTTTACCCAGGAAGGGTTCATCCTCGACATATATAACCTTTCTTTTCACGCTTATTTTTAAGGGTTTATCTATTTAGTGATTGAGAAGTTGATCAGTCAGATGCTCTTTCTTTAGGAAATGACATTGAGAATGCACATCCCCTGCCTTCCAGGTTCCTAACCGTAATCCTTCCCTTGTGTTGTTTCATGACCCGTGCGGCATAACTCAATCCCAGGCCATGTCCCTTTATATTATGCCGGTCGCCGGTTGGAACCCTGAAAAATTTGTCGAATACCTTCCTGATATACTGTTCGGGGATGCCCGGTCCCCTGTCACTGACTTCCATCTGAACCATTTGCTGGTCCTGTGAAAGCCGGATTTCAATCCATGGTTTTTCTCCGGCATACTTAAGGCTGTTGTCGACCAGGTTGATAAGCAATCCTTCAACGAAAAGGTCATCCAAGGGACAGCGGTAACTTTCATCAGGCGCTTCGAAAACGAGCTCAGCCTGTTCCTGTTCAAACCGCGAAGACATTGACCGGATCACCTTTTCTGTGATCACTTTCAGATCGGAGGTGCGAAGCGTGACAATGCGGTCTTCCTCCTCAAGGGCAGAGATATTGAGCACCTTTCCAATCAACCTTTCGAGCCTGTCCATCTCAAGGGATGCCATGTTCAGGTATTCACTGGTTACTGCAGGATCCTTTTTCATGTCAAAACTCCTGAGCGATTCCAGCGCCACTTTTACTGTTGCGACAGGAGTTTTCAGTTCATGCGAAATATTGCTGATGAAATCGTTGCGCAGGTCATTTAACTGCACCTGTTTCCTGAGACTGCGGAAAATGAAGATAAAAGCACCTCCAGTCAGCATGAGAAGAATCAATGCGAACAGTATTTGTGGAATGATTCGTTTTAAAAGGTACCCTGAATACCCGTCAACGCTCGCTGTCACGGTGCCTTCAAAAATACGGCTGTTGAGGTATATCAGAGAACCGGTTCTGGGAGTAGAATCGAGGTCCTGACCATCCGACCATGTAACAGGGAAAAACAACCCCTCTTTATTCATCTTTTCCACAAAAATTTTCCTGAATAACGCCGTGTCAATGTTCGCAGGCAGGTACTTCCTGAAAACCGGGTTATGCCCTGCAGAATCGTTGGTTTGCCCGATCATCAGACGGATGCTGTGAAGTACAATATTGCCTGAATCGGCGTGAAACCGTTTGTTACGGTTCATTACAAGGATTTTTTTTGAGGCTGAATCAGAGATATCAATTTTATATACAAGGTTTTTTTTCCCGGCTCCGTTGTTTTCATGAATCACCGTATCAAAAGTATGGATGCCTTTCCGGTACTTAACAGCACTGTCACCCAGGCTTACCACCACCTTCATCTGCTGGCTGTCGCGGATCATCGGGTCAATCAGGTGGATGATCAGCGTGGAGTCTACCACCTGTAATTTTGTTTCCTCAAAGCGCCGGTCAAGTTCCTCCTGCAGCCACTCCTTTTCGGCCTCATGCCTTGCCGACAGCCATTGGAGTACAAAGGTAAGAAGCAGCAACCAGCTCATTATCATGAGGATGCCTGCCAGCCTAATTTGTTTCGATTTCTTCATGGTGGAAATTGAAGACACAAAAATAGGGCAATCCTGGCTGATTCTTACATCCGTTAACCTTAATTAACCTTAATTGGCCAGGGCTTAACCTTGACCGATGGATCATGGTTTTACATTTGCCTCGTAATAATTACCACCTTGTCATAAAGATCACGGCACAGGTTTTTGCAAAATAGTACGATGCAGAGAATTCATAATGAACCTTTCAAATAAAACAATCAGTAATTAAACAACGAAAATGATGAAAACAGTGATGTTAATACCCGCCTTGATGGTCATATGGATCACAGGCCACGGACAACCGGCTGCAGGAACGAACAACTCGGGAACAGTCCGTTATGAAGAAAAGATGAAACTCGAGATAAAGCTTGAAGGGGAATCGGCGCAATATTCCGATATGTTGCCGAAAGAGCGGACCGAGCGGACAGTTCTTTATTTCTCCCCAGATGAATCACTATACCACAGCGACAATGAAAAGCCCGCTACCGATGCAATTGAGCAGGAGACAGGCGGAACAATGATTCATTACCAGGTCTACCAGGATGATGACAAGGTTTACCGAAATCTGAAAGAAAATAAACGGATTGAACAGCGGGAATTCATGTCACGCCAGTTTCTTATTGAATCGGATGCGGGTAAAGCCGATTGGAAACTGACCGGGGATCAGAAGACCATCCTCGGATTACCGTGCCAGGAGGGTATGCGCGAGGAGGACGGAAAAAAGATCAGGGCATGGTTTACCCCGGCAATCCCCGTGTCAAGTGGTCCGCGGAATTGGGGTAACCTGCCGGGACTGATCCTTGCAGTCGATATCAATGATGGTGAGCGGGTGATCACAGCAACTTCGGTCGAATTTTCGAAGGTTGACAAAAGCCTGCTGGGTAAACCCAGAGAGGGGAAAAAGGTCACGGAAGAGCAATATAAAAAGATCGTTGATGAAAAGATGAAAGAGATGGGGGGTGAAGGTGGTGGAGGCGGACAGCATATTGTTATCAAAATCCAACGATAAGCCTGATGATGAAAATGAAACGAACCATCCTGTTCCTGGTAATGTTGCTACCCCTGGCTGCCATGGCACAAAAAAACATCCTTTCGGGCGATGTCCTTGATGAAAAAGGCGAGGGATTGGGTTTTGCCACAGTGGCCATACTCAACCCGGATGATTCGACCCTTGCATTTTTCGGGATTACCGGAGCCACCGGTCATTTCGAAATCAGGAATACCAGGCCGGGCAACTGGCTCATGCAGGTTGCCTACCTGGGATACCAAACGCTTTATCGTACAATAAAGCTGCCACTGCCTGGGGATGACAATTTCGGGGCTATCATAATGAAGCCTAACCCAATCAACCTCAGCGAACTACAAGTAAAAGGCGAATATATCCCCCTGCTGATCAAAAAAGATACAATCGAATACAATGCAGCTGCCTTCAAAACAAAACCCGATGCTGTTGCCGAAGACCTGCTGCGCAAGCTGCCGGGGTTGGAAGTCGACCGCGCAGGAAATATCAAGGCCATAGGTGAGGATGTAAAAAATGTGCTCGTCGATGGGAAGGAGTTTTTTGGCAATGATCTGAAAGTCGCTACGAAGAATGTCCCTGCAGATGCTATTAAAAAGGTGCAGGTCTATAATAAAAAATCGGATGAAAGCGAGTTCACGGGGATCAATGATGGTTCCCACGATAAAACAGTGAACATGGTTCTGAAAGATGACAAAAAAAAGGCGGTTTTTGGAGATGTATTGGCTGGGGCCGGAACAAGCGGTCATTATGAGGGCAGCGCAAAAATATATCGTTTTACCGGGGCAGACCAGTTTGCTGCACTGGCCATGATCAACAACATCAACCAGTTTGGCTTCTCATTCTCCGATTACCTGCGTTTTAACGGTGGCCTCGGGGCGATGGGCGGAGGAATAACGAAAATCAGCATGACCAGTGAAAACAGCTATCCTGTGAATTTCGGACAACCGGTAAACGGGTATGTCACCTCGGGTGCCGCCGGGTTGAATTATTCCCATGAATTCAGGAAAAACAACCGGTTTTACATCAGTTACCTGGGGAATGCTTCTGATGTCAGGCTGGATCAGCAGATCTTTTCGCAAAATTTCACCCCGGGCTCCTCTTTCATTCAGCAACAGGCATTAACAACCGATGATGAAAACTGGGCTCATCGCTTGACCTTTGGCTGGAAAAACAGGATTGATTCAAGCCAGAACCTGACCTTCTCCGGAGGAGCATCACTGACAAATGGCCGCGGTAAAGGAGGATCTGCCACCGGGAGCTATCGTAATGACAGCCTGATTAATAGCCTGAAAAGTGGAAATTCAGACCGATCCGACCGTTTTTCGGCCAATTTCAGCGGATCCTGGATTAAAAAACTGAATGGCAGCCTGACCAATATCAAGTTTGCGGGCAGTGCAGCCGGTTCATATGGTTTAAGCAGGAGTCAGTGGCAAAATGTAACACAGTACTATTACCCGGAGAACCTCGATGACACACGACAATACCAGGAAAAAATGACCGACGATCTGAGCGGAGATGCATCCGTTACCTTAACGCAGAAAATAGGAAAAACACTCTGCCTTGAACCTTTGGTAACAGCAGGATATCTTGGTGAACGGATCGACCGGACTCAGGGTGTCCCCGCCGAAACCGAAGAGATCATCGATTCGCTGAGTCCGGTGTTCTCAAACCGATACATCAGCCTGAAACCCGCGATCAGGCTTAGGCGTAACACCGAAAAGACAAATTTTTTCTTAACCGCCCAACTCGAACTTGGCAGGATGATGAACATTCTGAATGATCAGCCGGATTTTCAGACCAGTCTTTGTTACTTCCTTCCGCAGTTTACCTGGGAAAATGAGTACAACAAGGGGCGAAGACTGGCTTTCTCCTATTCATCATCGGTAAACACCCCTTCGGCAAACCAGTTGCTGCCGGTGGTTGAAAACATTAATCCTTTAATGCTTACCTATGGCAACAGGTCCCTGAAACCCGAATACAGCCACGATCTCTCCTTCAACTGGTGGTTATTCGATCAGTTCTCGTTTACATCGCTCTTTACATCGCTCAACTTTACCTACACTCAAAACAAGATCAGCTGGTCCAGGTCAATCAATGACAGTCTGAGGCAGGTCATGAAACTTGTCAATGTTCCTGATGATTATTCCGCCTCGGCCTCAATCGATTTTTCCTCACCTGTCAGGAAACTCGGGCTTGTATTTCACACAAACCTCCGTGAGAACTGGAACAGGGGAATCACCTTTGTCAACAGCATCGAAAACATCAACACCAATCTCACCCACCGCCTGACAATCAGTTTCGACAACAGGAAAAAAGAGAAATGGGATGTTAATTTCGGAGCATCCTTTTCATTGACAGATGCACGTTATTCGATCCAGGAATCACTGAATAACCGCTATTTTGACCTGGCATATTTCGGGGAACTGCGTTTTACCCCTGGTGAGCGGTGGAGTTTTGCAGTATCGGCAGATGTTACAAACTACAACGCAAAGTCCTTCAACGACATGGTCAATATCCCGCTGATCGGCGCCGAGATCAATTTCTATTTCCTGAAAAACAACCGTGCGCTGCTCACACTGACCTGTTTTGACCTGCTCAATAAAAATACCGGCATTGAACGGGTGAGTGAGATGAATTACCTGCGCGAAACACGTTCGAACATCATCGGCCGGTATGTGATGCTTTCATTTAAATACCGGCTGAATAAGTTCAAGGAACAATCAGGAATTGACATCAAAATAAATAACAGAAGATAATATCAACCTAGCTGATACGGTTCAATCTTTATTTCTATGTGTCAAGTAAGATGATCCGATTAAAAGAAAACCCCCTTAATAGTGTTTATATTCAGGGGGTTAAAGCCATCGATACTGTGATTTTTCATAGTTCATGGGTGTTTAGATATTATACGTATTTTGTAACTGATTGTTACACAGTGATTATAATTAATACGAGTTTTGATGATTTTTGATGGGTTTTAATTAAAAACATTTATATAATCCACATAATAAGCTTGTTGTGAATTATGTGAAATGATTATAAATTATATTTTGGACAAAATATTTTCACTGGTATCCTGAAAATTGGTTAATGCCATTAGTCACCCGGATTTTTTGTTGTCAGGAATAACAATCATTGTTTGGTGTTTTACGGTTTAGGTTGAGATTATATCCTTACTTTTGATTTTTCTCTACCGTCCTGAAACATTAAAAACACATCATCAAAAACCAATTCAGTATGAAAAAATCGATTCTCATTACAATGATTTTCCTGTCAACGCATTTTATGCTGGATGCGCAAATTGTATTGGAACACACCTATCCTGCAAACAACTATCAAGCATTTCCGACCATAATTCATTTTGAAAATGGTGGAGATAAATGGTTTATACCAATTGCAGACAGCAATATATTTTACCTGTATAACCTTGATTATACATCATTTAAAACAATTATAGTTCCGGTCCAACCGAATCATAATTATTGGATTTTCAATGTTTCTGATAAACTGTTCGATTTGGATGCATCAATCGAATATATGGTTGCGGATTTTTATAATACCAAAGTATTGGTTTATAAAGAGGATGGTTCGGTTTTATTCTCAAGAGGTGATTCAGCAAATCATGCATATTATGGGGGTATATTTAATACCGCTGCAGGGACTAAGATGATAATGTCAGAAACGTTAGTTGCAACAGGAAAATCAATAAGTGAAATATATAGTCTGCCGGGGCATTTGCCATATGGGCAATCTGACATTCAATCGTCAAACTCTGGACGATGCATAATCAATGTTTACCCAAATCCAAATAAAGGTAATGCAACAATCGAGTACCAGTTGCTACCGGGAGAAACACAAGGTCAGATTATATTCTACGATTTGAAGGGTAATATGAGAAAATCTGTAAACGTAGTGGGGCAAACCGGTCATATAAATATCGACAATACCGATTTACCGGCAGGAACATACCTGTACCAAATTAATTCAGGATCAGCCACATCAGAAATGAAGAAAATGATCCTGATCAATTAACTGATCTTACCTGTTGAAGATCGCTTGATCATGTCAACTATAGTCATTGCAGGTTAATACGTATTTAATTCTACAGGCAAAGACCTATATAATTGTTTTTCAGGCTGATAACCATTGAGGAAACCCGTAATCATGATGTTATTCCATTTCTCTGAAAAATTCCTCTAATGCCATGTCATGAACATCGATTATTTTGAAGAGGGTAAGTAAGTTTATATTCCCACCATATTCCGCATTCTGTACTGTTTGTCTTGCTATACCAATACCCTGAGACATCTCTTTTTGACTTTGGATCTATCAGGGTTTTGATCCCAAAGGCAATTGGCTCAAACAAATCACAACATTAAATGACACAATCACTTGCAGCGGTGGACGTGCCAAGGCTTGAGAATGACGTTTACAATGTCGAATTGGAGGTGGCCCCGTTTTAGGGGCAATGTATGCTGGTAGTCTCGATTAAGAAGAAACCTGCTCACTTACTTTACACCTATAGGGTATACAGGTAAGTAAGTGGGTTTTTTGTGGAGAAAAACCGGGTTAAAGCATCCTGATCATATCCTTTGCCTGCGTGATCGTATAAGAATCGGTAATGGGTTTGGCATCAAACACCATAAAGTAACTGAATCCTGAACCGGAGAGCTGCTGCCACTGGTTCCCGAGACGACACTTAGCAGAACTGTCAGTTCCATCCAGATAATCACCTTTTGTTTCCAGTAGAATTACGTTACCGGTCTTTGTATAGAGAATGAAGTCAGGATAATGGTTTGACTTAAAACCGTTGATAGCAAAGCCCCTGCGCTCAATATTCCGGTGCCAGAAGTTTATGTTAGAGAGGCTTGACAATTCAAGTATCACACGCTCTTCAAAGCCATTCATGGACCCTTCACGCTCATATAGCGATTGTCCGATAGATGGGCCGAGGTTGCCAGGACTGATTGATTCAGGAAACTTCCACACTTGCTGAACCTTGATCTTCCCCACCTTAATGTACTTATTGAATTGTTCTTCGGCGTATGCATCTGCAAGTACCTTGATCTTATGTTTGATCTTGTCGACGTAAGTGTATTTACGAGCGAGAAAATCAGCGATCTGCTCTTGCGTGAAGTCGTTAAAAACTGATTCAACATAGCGTTTTATGGAGCTGTCAGGAATTGGGTACATGTCTCCTATGAGCTTGATCACTATATCAGCGAGGTCTTTGAGCTGGCTCTCCTTTGGTTTGGCGAGAATGTAATCGACTAACGGCTCTTTAAGCATCCGGTCTTCGATCTTGGTAAACGAGGGCGAGTACTCATTCTTCCGTGTTTCCTGTAAGTCAACCTTGTAAAGTTCAGACGAGACATCATCAAAGGCGATATTCTTGTCGCACTTCTCCAGGGCGAATCCAGTAAGCAGAATGGTGTCATCTAATGGGACAAGTCCTGAACTGGTTTCAAAGAGATCGCTGTGTGGTACATCAATGTAGAACCGTGGAATGGTGATACTCTTGACTTGATCCAACAAGGCTTCACGGATTCGATAACGCTTTACTTTAGTTCCCATCTCTGCAAAATAGTTGTCGTCAATAACATCAGGTTGTTTGTTGATCTGCTCTTCCAGTTCACGGTTCTGTTGTTCGGCAAGACCGGCGATGGTGTTGATAACCGTAGTTGCTGCCGGTGCATCTGTACCATCAGGACTATAGTTGACCTTCCCGGCATCAATACCTTCATCCTCCGGCTTGTCTTCCGGAAACAGGAAATTATCGAGTGTCTTTGCTGTGACCTGCTGTTTGTCGGCTTCGGGCATATCATCCTTCTGCCGGTAGTCTTTATCGCTAAATCCGGAATTCAACAAGCTCTTGACGATGTTCTGCAAGGTATCATTGAACTTTGCGGATGACGTGAGTACATACGAAACATTCAGTAATATATCGGCATGTCGGATAACGTAGGGCTGTCTTAGCACACGTCCAAGAATCTGTTCAACGTCAACTGCTGATGACTTGTCAGCAAGTGAAGCCAGGATATATGCGAACGGACAGTCCCAGCCTTCTTTCAGTGCATTAATCGTGATGATGTACCTTACCTGACAGTCTTTTGACGACAGATCAATGCCGGTAAGTTCGTTCTTGTTTGCCGTTTTAATTTTGATCTGCTCTTCCTTGATGCCAAGCTTTAGCAGTTCGGCTTTTAGCTTCTCAAAGGTCGTGTTGTCTTCATGGGTCGCTGATTGTGCCTGAAACAGGACGATTGGGCGGATGTAGCGGCCTGTGACCTTCTCTTCTGCAAGTGCTGATGCTTCCAGTTTCCGCTGCAAGTGAAGAGCGCTACTGATAACATCATGTTTATCTTTATGGTTATAAACGATCACAGGCAGCTTTACCATGCTGTGTTTTTTCAACTCAATAGCCGGAACCATGCTGACAATGTTGCTGTTGTCTTTAGGAGTGGCTGTAAGATCAAGAATGAAGCATGGATTGAGCGCTTTCAGCATCTCCACGCTGAGGTCTGTTTCAGCATTGTGACTTTCGTCAACGACCAGTATCGGGTTCAGGTTCCGGATTACATTGATCAGCGCCGACTCATCGGTGTTGGCCAGTACCACGGAGCTATCATTATAAGTGGGCACAAACGATGACAGTTGACCGTTTTGCTCATATATCTTACGGTCTTCCTTGCGCGTCGCTCTGATCGAGCCAAAGCTCATCACGAAGATGCTCAATTGTTCACTAACCACTGATGGACTAAAGTTTGATCCCTGTAACAGGTCCTTCTTCTCATAAACGGCCACACGATGGTTAAATAGTGTGTTCAGCTTCTGCCGGTAAGGATGATCAGGGTTGCTCAGGTTCCGAACCGTTTGTTCTAACAGGTTGCTCCAGGGTACTAACCACACCACTGCTTTTGCATGGCTGGCATCAAATGCGTTAAAGATCGTCTTCAATGCGTTACAGGCGATGAAGGTCTTACCACCTGCTGTCGGTACCTTAATACAAACATGCGCCGCATTTGGAACATTGTTCTGATACGGTCACATACCTTCACCGGTGATCGGGTTGTAAGGACCGACCTGATCTTCCCAAAAGCGCTTAAAGGCTACGTCGGTAAGCTTGTACTGTTGAACGTAGCCAAGATAGCTTTCAAGGTCTTTGATGACTTTGGTCTGGTAGGGTTTGAGTTCCATTGTTTACGGGTGCCCGGGATTTGCGCTTGATTTCTTTTACGAAGAATTGATCATGGGAGCTATTCGAATTTTTCGAATAAATGTATTGACAGGACTTTCGATAATGCATACTGAATTTTTTCTAATGACGCCTGGTCTACTTTTCCCAGTTTTTTTATCAGCCGTGAATCAAATGCCGAGCGGATTTGAAAACAATCAGCAGCAGAATCTTTGGTTAATCCGGTATTTTCAGAAGAGTCGATTTTTACAAACCAGGGAGCATTGACATACCTGGTTTTCCATTCTGTAACCGGGATGATTATCTTCAGTGGAAGAATTCCCAACGCATCATCATTGATAATAATTGCGGTTCTTGTCTTGTTGATCTCTGCGCCTACCACCGGATCAAGACTGATAAGCCATATTTCACCTTGTTTCATAAAAGGCCGCTCCGTCTAAAGTGGTAAACGCTGTTAATTCCTGATCTGTTGCATAATTCCCGGCACGGGATTTTGCAGCGGCAGCCCTTTGTTTTCTTTCTCCGTCAAGCCTGACCGAATGAGCTGTAGTTTCAATAATCTTAAGCTTTTCATTCAATGGCAGTTTTTTTATTTCGAGTATTAATTCATCGGTTTTCATATCGGTTATTTTTGTTTATGCAAGATAGAAAAAAATGATTAAACCTTGATCCATTCGACAATTTTGAATAGTTCAATTCCCATATAATGCGTTTATTGCCACAGTGTATTTTCCATTTGGTTTCATAAGCGTGAGATGTCTCGGGGTATCTTCTTGAATATGATGTTGTTGTTTTGCAGGAAGGTCTTTGACAGCAGGCAGTTGTCGGCATAGATTACATACTGTTCTGCTTTGAGGCAGATGGTACCAAGAAAATCGTAATCGAGGGTGGTTACCTGCTGAAGTTCGTAGTAGAAATAATACCCGGTATCCTCCTTGATCCCCAGGAAGTAAGGATTGCGAAGCTGATCCTCCGTCAACGGATTAAATGCTGACCGGGTTTCGGAGTACCATACATACTCTCTGATCCTGTTCAATGGTACCTGATCATTCAGGTTGCCGTTCTCATCAAACAACGGAGGCCCTAACTCGTAGTAATCAAAGCTGCCACCGGTTCCTTCAACGTCAGCGTATCCATTGATGACGCGCTTGACGCGTTCTGCGGTGATGGTTTCTGCGTAGTCTTCCATCTCTACGAGGATACATTTGCGATTACCCTTGTCCTTCTTGTTTAGTTTCAGGACCGCATGAGCTGTTGTACCTGAGCCGGCGAATGAATCAAGAACGATTGAATCTTTGCTTGATCCTATCTGAAGGATTCGATCAACCAAGGATGATGGCTTAGGTGTGATAAAGACATCTGCTGAGGAGTCGAAATCAAGTATCTTAAGCAACTCCTTTTTGGCATCCTGCGTATGCCCAACCTCCTCATAGCGCCACAATGTTTGAGGCACCACACCATCTTGGACCTCCGATAAGAACCTTTTAATGGCAGGAACATTATTTCCTTCTGCACCCCACCAAATTCGCCCATCAGCATCCATCTCTTGAAACTTTTTAAAGGAGACACGCCAATACATACCTTTTGGAGGTGCGTCAATAGTTCTCCCTGAAGGTGTTGTTATAGAGTATGTACCATCTCCATAGTAGTTTCTTGCAGACAGATCACCAGGTTTCCAAGGCCCTCTTGAATCATGATCTGGGTTCTTATATCGGCTTACTTGTATTGCAGAACGTGGAATCATGTTAGGCACCCACTTTGTGAAGTCTTTAGAGTAAACCATGATATAGTCATGATCCTCAGAAAAGTATTTCGCAGAGTTCTTAGGAGAATACACCTTCTGCCATATAACGTTAGCAATGAAGTTCTTACCACCAAATAGTTCATCAAGCAATAAGCGTAAGTTTGGCTGTTCATTATCGTCTATTGAGATGAACATTGCACCATCAGGACTAAGCAGCTTGTGCAGAAGCACCATTCTCGGATACATCATGCACAACCACTTATCATGTCTGCTCAGGTCCTCACCCTCCTTGCCTACAACCTTGTGCAACCACTTTTTAATCTTTGGATCGTTAACGTTATCGTTATATGCCCAACCCTCATTACCTGTGTTATAAGGGGGGTCAATATAGATGCACTTAACCTTCGCTTCGTACTGAGGCAACAGGGCTTTAAGCGCTTCGAGATTATCACCGTGGATGATGAGATTACCGCTGTTAACAGGTGCTTCTTGTTTGCCATCCGGTGTAAAACCGTACTGATGGTCGAGTATACGGAAGGGTACATCCTGATGGTGGTTGATGACTTTGTCTTTGCCGATCCAGTTGAGTGTAGGCATTCGCTTAGTTGGTTAGTAAATCAACAGTAAAAGTAGGGAATTCCCTGCGAAACTAAATGCTTGGAGAAACTGTTATTGTCAGAGCAGGTCAGTTATGAACAGCCCGTTAATAAATAATGCCTGGGATTAGGAATTCAAGCATAAAATGACCAACATGCATTATATCAATATATTACGTAGTTTATCCGAAAATCCTTATTTGTAATAAACTAATATTCAGATAGTTGTAATTAGGGATCAAGAGATAAATCTGGGGGGAAGGTAGGTTCAAGCGAAAAATCCGGAGGTTTTGCCCTTGCTCCCCAATTGGCAGCATAGCTGCCTAATCTTTGTAGTACTAATAACAGGTCGTGAATAACAAAGCAGCGTAGCTGCGAAATAGGTTATTCTTCCTGCTGTTTGATAAACTCAATAGCTAAGCTTCTACAGATTCAACAACTATGTCGCCCCGATGGGGCTCTGGAAATGGTTCATTTTTCTCCTGCTACAAAGATATCACCCCTATGGGGTTCTGAGATTGCAGTGATTTTTCAGTTTCATTTCACCAAGTAGATTTCAATTTCAAATGTAATCCCCCAGATTTTCCTCTTGATCCGTAATTAGTTGTACCTATGTTGTACCCAACAAGAAAAAAGGCTGACATCTTGTTGATTATCAGCCTTCTGTATGATGATCAGGTAGCCCCGGCAGGAATCGAACCTGCATTTAAAGTTTAGGAAACTTCCGTTCTATCCATTGAACTACGGGGCCGGGAGTGGCGCAAAATTAAACTATTTTTTAAAACCAAATCTTCCGGGTTTTTAAAACCTGGAAGGTTTGGAAACTATTTAACATCCGCCCCATTGATGGATCCTTCACCGGGGGTTACAAAAAACAGTGTTCCATCAGGGTTTTCGGCCATAAGGATCATACCCTGCGATTCGATACCTTTGAGTTTGCGGGGGGCAAGATTTACCAGGATGCAAACGCGTTTTCCAACGATTTCTTCGGGACTAAAAAACTTTGCGATTCCGGAAACCACGATGCGCTGATCGAGACCGGTGTCAATTTTCAATTTCAGCAACTTATCGGTTTTAGCTACCTTCTCTGCCTCCATGATGGTTCCCACACGAATATCCATTTTAGAGAAGTCCTCGAATACGATCGCCTCCTTGCCGGGCTTCACGGGCGCTTTGGCTTGCAAGGCTTCATTGGCTTCGCGGGTACTCAACAGCTTTTGTACCTGGGCTTCAATGGCGCCATCATCGATTTTCTCAAAGAGTAGTTCAGGCTGGTTTAACCGGTGACCTGCTGAAAGCCAGTTGAGCAACATGGCCTCCCCCCATTTGTAGGATGGCAGGTTGAGAATCTGCCTGATCTTTGCAGCCGAAAATGGGAGAAAAGGCTCGGCAACGATCGAGAGCTGGGCACAGATCTGCAAGGAGATGTTTAAAACTGTTCCAACCCTGACAGGGTCGGTGGGGAAAACCTTCCAAGGCTCATTGTCGGTGAGGTACTTGTTCCCCAGACGGGCCAGGTTCATCAGTTCTGCCAATGCTTCACGGAAACGGTAGTTCCGGATGCTACCGGCAATGCGGCCGGGAAATTGCCTCATCTCTTCCAACGCCGTTTTATCATAGTCGGTGAATGCAGAAGTTTCAGGAACTTTTCCTTCGAAATATTTGTGTGTTAAAACAATGGTACGGTTCACAAAATTTCCGAGAATTGCAACAAGTTCACTGTTGTTCCTTGTTTGAAAATCTTTCCAGGTGAAGTCGTTATCCTTGGTTTCGGGGGCGGCAGATGTGAGTACATATCTTAGAACATCCTGTTTACCCGGAAATGCCTCCAGGTATTCATGCAACCATACTGCCCAGTTCCGGGAGGTGGATATTTTGTCACCTTCAAGATTCAGGAACTCATTGGCAGGAACATTATCAGGAAGTATATAGGTACCTTCGGCTTTCAGCATCGCCGGAAAGATGATGCAGTGAAAAACGATGTTGTCTTTGCCAATAAAATGAACGAGCTTGGTTTCCGGATCCTTCCAGTATTTTTCCCATTCCGGAGTCAGTTCTTTGGTTGCCGAAATATATCCGATGGGTGCATCAAACCAAACATACAACACTTTTCCTTCGGCACCTTCCACGGGAACTTTCACACCCCAGTCGAGGTCGCGGGTAACGGCGCGCGGCTGAAGTCCCTGATCGATCCATGATTTACATTGCCCGTAAACATTGGTTTTCCAGTCATCTTTGTGACCTTCGAGGATCCATTCACGCAACCAGGGTTCATATTGATCAAGCGGGAGAAACCAGTGTCGTGTTTCACGCAAAACCGGTTTATTGCCACTGAGTACTGATTTTGGTTCAATCAGGTCAGTTGCATTAAGCGAGGTGCCGCACTTTTCGCATTGGTCGCCGTAGGCGTTGTCAAAACCGCAGAAGGGGCATGTTCCGGTAATGTAACGGTCGGCGAGGAATTGGCCCGTGGCTTCGTCGAAATATTGTTCCGAAACCTTTTCGATGAATTTTCCTGCATCATACAACTTGCGAAAGAATGCAGAAGCTGTCTCATGATGGGTTTTATTGGAGGTACGGGAATAAATGTCAAAGGAAATTCCAAAATCGGCGAATGATTTTTTGATGATGCCATGATATCTGTCCACAATATCCTGGGGGGTAACTCCTTGCTGCAGTGCCTTGATGGTGATGGGCACGCCGTGCTCGTCGGAACCACCGATAAAGATGACATCCTCGTCGTTCATCCGAAGGAAACGGACATATATGTCGGCAGGGATATAAACACCGGCAAGATGACCGATATGGATTGGCCCGTTGGCGTAGGGCAGGGCGGATGTAACGGTATACCGTTTATAAACAGGTTTGTCGCTCATGGGAACAGGCTCAGAGAATTGTCAAAAAATGAGAAGCAAAGATATGAAATTGCCATAATCACAACGTGCATGCCAACCGTAAATGATTATTTATGGCTATTCCATGTGACCATTAAGTGTTTGTTTAAATTTCTTATTAATCCCGTTAGGGATTTTAAATGGGTAGAAAACCAGGGATAAATGCATTATTTCGTCCCGTACGGGACGAGATGGTTCTCAGAACATAAGATTTCTATCCGGATTTTGTGCCTATGGCACAGTCTTACACATAGAGACACAACAAAATAAGAAATTTAAACAGCCTCTAAAATAGAAATTATTAACCATGAAGTAATGAAAACAGATCAGAACCTGAACATTTTTCCGGAAAGATTACCCCTGAAGCCGAAAGAGAATCCGTAGTTCTTATGAATTTCTTCGTAAGTATTGGGCCTGTCGAGTACATGGAAAAAATCCATGTAGAAACCAAAAAATCCCACCCCCAGGCCACCGGCTCCTGACGAATAGTATCCCGACTGCTGCGGTTTCCAGGAATGACCATATCTGATGGCGAAATAAACCTTATTGTTCCACAAAAATCTTAATTCCGATCCGGCATGATTGACAATTTCGTCGATCTCACCCTTGAATCCTTCCGGGGAATCATAAAAGGATTGATAAAGAGCCCTGAATGCTGAGACATCAGGATCAATGCCTTTGGTTATAGAATAGGAACCATCATCGTTCAGAACATATTCAGGTTGCGAGGGAGTCATTGGTTTGTCAGCCTGCAAGGCAACATCAAGTGCAATTCTCCAGTTTGAAGGGAGAATGAATTCAGGGGTCAACAGCAAACCTACACGCAGTTGTGAAGGCAGGAACATTTTTCCCGAAGCAACGCCGTAATCATAGCTGACCTTTGGGCCAAGGTCGGTTGCAGCAATACCGGTGTTTAATCCAAGGTTTAACCATGGAGCCAGGTTGAACGATTTGCGGTAGCTGAAACCGATATCCACGGCAACTCCATTCATGGATTTCATTTTGTATCCATAGCCTATATCAGCGTTGTCAAAATCCGACCGACAGTATTTTATAGCTCCTCCCAAAGAGATTCCCTTTCCGAACGAATGGGAATAGACAACTTTTGCAGAAAGGTCATAATATCTGGTCGTGTATAACCCTTCAGGATCGGGGGGAGCGACCACGTAAATATTGCCATTATCAAAATATGAAATGCTGAATCCGATGTTATTGTTTGCATTGAATGCATAGGATCCGCTCAAGTCGCCAGTCCAGTTATCTATATCGTTCAGTCGCAACATGGTTGCAGCAGCGCCATTTGCAGTGAAGAACCGTTGATCGTTTGCAAGCAGGGCTGGGTTGTGAATCAGCCCGGTTTCAGGGTAAAGCTGAGAGGATACCATGGAAATCCCTCCGGTTCCTGCGATGTGTGTATTGAGATCATAATTCAGGAATGAAAAGGAAACTAAAACGACAGGTCGTTGTCCCTGGATGAGGGTTGTCGAGATCGAAAATACAAACAGGAGCAGGTATGAAAAAATTCTCATGGGAGTTGGTTTTTAGAAGAACAAAAGTAGGAATAATAAAAAAATGTTTCCTCATTTTAGTTACTTTTGAAGCATGATCAGGCCAGCTTATCTTAAAAAGGGCGATAAAATCGCCATTGTTTCTCCGGCCCGGAGCATTACCTTCGATGAAGTTCATCCGGCCATCCGTTTTTTTCAACGAAACGACCTGGAAGTGGTTTTAGGAACCCATGTCTTTAGCAAACATCATCAGTTTGCCGGTACCGATGGGCAGCGTTGCAAGGATTTTCAACAAATGCTTGATGATGATACCATCCGGGCGATTATTTGTTCCAGGGGCGGATACGGCACGGTGCGCATCATTGACAAACTTGATTTTACAAAGTTTCGCAAAAGTCCAAAGTGGATCGTTGGGTACAGCGATGTTACGGTGCTGCATGCCCATATTCATCAGTTGTTTGGGATCGAAACACTTCATGCAGTCATGCCCATCAATATTAAAAACGAAAAAAGGGATGAAACGCTGCAAACATTGATCAGTGCTCTCTTCGGAGAGCCTATCGCCTATGCTTATCCTAAACCATTCTTGTCGCGTGGAGGCATTGCGGAAGGGTTGCTGGTCGGAGGGAATTTGTCAATCCTGCACAACCTCATGGGGTCGGTTTCTGAGTTGGATACCACAGGAAAGATCCTGTTTCTGGAAGACGTGGACGAATATCTGTACCATATAGACCGTATGATGATAAACCTTTACCGGGCCGGTAAACTTGCCCGTATTAAAGGACTTATCGTGGGAGGAATGAGCAAAATGAATGACAATGTCATCCCATTTGGGAAGAGCGCCGGGGAGATTATTGCTGATGTTGTAAAAGAGTATAAATTTCCGGTTTGTTTTGATTTTCCTGCCGGACATCTCGATACAAACCTGGCGCTGATCCTGGGGCGCAAGGTCAGCCTGCGGGTGGGAGATGAGGTGGAATTGGATTTTTTACCGTCGTAGGGGCATAAAATTCTATGCCATTGCGATGTAATCAGCCCATAATATGAAAGACAATCTTGCATTGGGAAAAGCAGGGGAAGACTTAGCAGTCGCTCACCTCGAAGGAAAGGGATACCGCATCCTTGAAAGGAACTGGCGGTGGGGAAAAGAGGAGATCGATATCATTGCCATTGATGGCAATTTTCTCGTGATCGTGGAGGTGAAAACCCGCTCTTCCAATGTTTTCGCCGAACCCGAAACATCGGTGACAAAGCACAAGCAGCGGATTCTGGTGCGTGCAGCCAACGCCTATGCACGCTATCGCAGGCATCCCGGGGAGGTGAGGTTTGATATTGTTACCATACTGATCCGACCTGAGGGAAAAACGATCAACCACATTGTTGACGCCTTTTACGCGACTTTATAGGTATTGAAACTTCCGGTAGGTAAGGTTTCCGTTCTGGTCGGCGTTCGTTTCCCACAGCACGCGGTTCATTGAATCAAGCACATAGGTATAGACATAGAGTGTCTGGCCATTTTTGATTTGTGATTTAAGCAGTGTATTGTCCTGCCGGCCAAGGAATAGAATCCCGTGGTTTTCATTCCCAATCGTGTTGACCATGTCGGTATAATGGTGATAAAAGGTTGTATCAGTAAAGGTTCCAAGCGAGGTTTGATGCCTTGTGATGATCTGTTCGGCGTTGTAACAGGTGTAATAAACCTGACTGGCATAGGCTCCGCCGCCATAGGTTTCAGTTTCTTCCGTGAGATACCCTGATGCACTGTACATCCAGGTTTTTAAATTGTAAAGTGACACAGCCAATCCCGCTCCGTTCAGGGTATATTCGAGTGAGTTCATGATAATTTTATCTGAAAAATAGGTATATCTTTCAATGGTATCCTTGATTCCGCCCTGGGAGGATAGTTTAAAAACCAAACGGCCGGAACCATCGTAAATAAAAAATGTACTTTTCACGTAAGTTGTATCGGGTCCTGAGTAAAGTATCTCCTCCGAAATACGGTGGGGGGAGGGCATCAGGGGATAGCATTGAACATACACCGGCGTGTCCTTGTTGCTGCAGGCGCTAAGCAAAAGGAAGGCAAAAAGAGTAAGAATTTGCAGACGCATATCGAAAATATTGAGGAACGAAGGTAATCATTTTCTTCCGAAATCTGCCGGGATCTCCCCCCAGAATTCCGTTTCCCATTTTAATATTTTGTTTGGCCATTGGTTCTCGTTAATCCAGGTAATGGCGCGGCTCACAAGGGCGAACAGTTTTTCGTTTTTCGGCGAAACAGCAAGGTTCGTGTTGATAGCCTTTTTGCGAACCCAGGCGATGGCAGTTCGTGAATCGGAATATACCGGCCAGTCGCTGTTGCGTTGTTTCAGGTAGGCAAGGGCATGAACGATGCCGAGAAATTCTCCAAGGTTCACGGTTCCTTCGGGGAAAGGTCCCATGCGAAAGAGTTCAGCACCCGATTTGGTATCCACACCACGGTACTCGAGGATGCCCGGGTTTCCGGCACATGCGGCATCTACACAAATACTGTCGGAAACAGGTTCACCGATCAGCGGATTGGAACAAACAATCTTTTTAGGAACATGCAGCCCCTTCGACATATACCTGCGCGGATCGTCATTCAGCGCATTTTTTGCCAGGTCGAGGGTTGGAAATCCCTTGTATAAGGCACCATCGAAACCGTCAACCTGCTTTTTGCAGTCGGCCCAACTGTCGTAAATGCCGCGGATCTTACCTTGCCACACGACGTAGAATTTGTTTTTCGGCATGAAACAAAAGTAAACAAAATGCAAACAATGCAAACAATGCAAACAATGCAATTAATGCAGGGAAATGCAGGAAATAAATAATGAAAGAACAGGGTAATAACTTAACACTTAACACTTAACACTTAACACTTAAAACTTAACACTTAACACTTAACACTTAACACTTAACACTTAACACTTAACACTTATCACCTACTGCCTACTGCCTATTGCCTACTGCCTACTGCCTACTCCCTGCCAAAGTAATTCAAAAAACCGATATCTTTGTCCTGATGAATCCTTTTAAAAAACTTGCCGGTCAAACTGCCATTTACGGGCTATCAAGCATTCTGGGGCGCATCCTCGGGTATTTACTCGTTCCGTTGTATACACGGGTTTTTTTACCGGGAGAATATGGAACGGTTACGGTGTTCTATGCTTATGCAGCTTTCCTGATGGTCATCCTGACTTATGGGATGGAAACAGCTTTTTTCCGGTTTAACGAAAGCGAAAGGGACAAAGAAAAGGTTTTCAGTACCGGCATGATCTCCCTGATTTTTTCCTCCCTGATATTCTTATTTCTTTCCTTTGTCTTTTCGAAAAATGTTGCTGCCTGGATCGATTATGCCCGACATCCTGAATATGTACAGTGGTTTGCATGGATGTTGGTCTTGGATGCCCTTTCAAAGCTTCCGTTTGCCCGGCTCAGGGCGCAGAACAGGGCTTTCCGTTTCGCAGGGATCAACCTGGCTAACATCATGATCAACTTTGGGCTGAACCTGTTTTTTATCCTGCTTTGCCCGTATATTATCAGGCATGAATCATGGGGAGCAGCCAACCGGGTCATTTTATTACTATACCGTCCCGACTGGGGCATCGAATATATTTTCATATCAAATTTAATCGCCAGTGCTGCTACGCTCCTGCTGCTGGTTCCTCAGTTTATGGAGATGAAATGGAAAGCAGACACAAAACTGCTTAAAGCCATGCTGATCTATGCCTTTCCATTGCTTTTCGCGGGAATGGCGGGTATCGTTAATGAGACTTTCGACAGGCTGCTGCTGCGGTATTTACTACCAAAGGATGTTGCTTCCTACCAGGTTGGAATTTACAGTGCATGTTATAAAATTTCCATTCTGATGACGATTTTCGTCCAGGCATACAAGTATGCCGCCGAACCTTTCTTTTTTGCACAAGCCAAAGAGAAGGATGCTAAAATAGTATATGCACGGATCATGGATTATTTTATCATCACGGTTTCATTTATCTTCCTGGTAACCATGGTCTATCTTGACGATTTTATCATGCGGAAGTTTATTGGAAAAAACTACTGGGAGGGCAAAGGGGTTATTCCCATCCTATTGATGGCCAACCTGTTTCTTGGGGTTTATTACAACCTTTCGATCTGGTACAAACTCACTTCGAAGACGATTTGGGGCGCCTGGCTGTCTGTGATTGGCGCGGTGGTTACCCTTGTGCTGAACTTCTGGTGGATTCCGCTTGGCGCCGACCATCTGATCCATGGATACTTAGGTTCTGCCTGGGCTACATTTATTTGTTATGCGCTTATGATGGTACTGTCATACCTGATCGGACAACATTATTTCCCGGTGAAATATAACCTCTTCAAATTTTTCGGATACCTTGGATTTGCCGTATTGCTATACGGAATAAGCAGTTATACTGTTTTAGAGGGAACCATTCTGCGTATCATGTTTCACACTTTTCTGCTCGTGGTGTTTGCGGCAGTTGTATATCTTATTGAAGTGCCCAGGCTTTCCACATCCCGGTAACCAGGAATTTTATTACCTTTGCAGCCTTACTTATAACCATGAAGATCAGGATTGTCAATCACTCAAAACATCCTTTGCCTGCCTACGAAACACAGGCATCTGCAGGAATGGATTTGCGTGCAAACCTTGATACCGACATCGTACTGAAACCTTTGGAGCGGATTCTCGTTCCGACCGGATTGCATATTGAAATTCCGGTTGGGTATGAAGCCCAGATCAGGCCACGCAGCGGACTTGCCATCAAAAGCGGGATCACCCTGCTGAATACGCCGGGAACGATCGATGCCGATTACCGGGGGGAAATTAAAGTCATTCTGATCAATTTATCGAATGAGGTGGTTGTGATCGGCGATGGTGAGCGGATCGCTCAAATGGTAATTGCCGCACACGAACAGGCCGACTGGGTTGAAGTTGAGGAACTGGTTGCTACCGAACGTGGCTCCGGCGGGTTTGGTCACACCGGAACGAAGTAATTAAAAATTACCCATTAAAAATTACGCATGAGAGGATCGATAATTATCATATTTTTTATTTTATCACTTGGGCTTTCTGCAAATACCTGTGAAATAAAGGGGGTCGAATCAGTTGCCGGGTATAAAATGCCTGATAAGCAAAAACAGAATAAGAAAAAGTCAAAAAAGGAACAATCCGCACCATCAGGGTTAAACCCGGGTAATCAAGGCATGCTGATCGATGCCAAAAAAGAGGCCATCATCGGGAATTTTAAAGGTGCGCAGGAGATGTTCCGACACTATGTAAGCCGTTACCCGGATGATCCGGTTGGTTACTACGAAATGGCCCGTATCGAATCGATGCAGAAAAATCAGGATGAGGCCATCAGGATGTGCAAGGAGGCAACGCGTCTCGATCCTGACAATTTATGGTATTCACTTTTCCTTGCCGAACTTTACCAGAACTCCACCCGGCCTGGGGATGCCATTGAAATTTATGAGAAAATTATTGAAAAAAATTCCGACAACCTTGATTACCTGTATCAACTTGCTGCCCTGTATCTTCAGGTAGAAAAATATGGGGACGCCATCAAAGTCTATAACCGTATCGAAGAAAACGCCGGGATTTCAGAAGAGGTTTCAATCCAGAAAGAGAAAATTTACCTGCACCAGAATGACTTGAAGGGCGCCGAAAATGAAATTCAGAAATTAATACTGGCATTTCCTGTTGAAAGCCGTTACCAATCGATACTTGCTGAATTTTATATTGCCAACAACAAACCCGACAAGGCGCTTGAGATGTATAAAAAAATTGCCGCGAAGGATCCTGAAAATGCCTATATTCATATGTCGATGGCCGATTTTTATCGCAAAACCGGGGATAAAGAAAAGGCATTCGAAGAACTCAAACTCGGTTTTGCCACTCCCAACCTCGATGTTGATACCAAGGTAAACATCCTGCTTTCATTTTACAGTGTGAATCAGCTATACAATGACTTAAAAGACCAGGCGTTTACATTGGCGAAAATTCTCATTGAAACACATCCGAAAGATCCGAAAGTTTATTCCATTTATGGTGATTTATTAACCCAGGATAAAAAATATCCCGAGGCAAGGGAAACCTTTCTTAAGGTGCTGGCACTGGATAGCGGCAGATACGCCATTTGGGAACAGATTCTCCGCCTTGATCTGCAACTGAGTGAATATGAACATCTGGTTACTTACGGTACCCGTGCCGTAGAGCTTTTTCCAGAGTTGCCCCTGCCTTTTCTCTTTACAGGATTGGCCTGTCTTCAGTTAAAAAAGAATGAGCAAGCCCTTGCATTGTTGACTTCCGGTGCGAAGCTGGTGGTTGATGACAATGAACTCCTTGCACAGTTCTATATGTATGAGGGGGATGCCTGTCATGCATTGAAGAATGAACAAGATGCATTCAAAGCGTATGAGAAATCAATACTATTGAAGGACGACAATGCCTATGTGCTAAACAACTACGCCTATTATCTCTCCCTGCGCGGGAGCAATTTGGATAAAGCTGAGAAAATGGCGAAAAAGGCAGTGGCACTTGAACCGCAGAATGCATCGTTCCAGGATACATATGGCTGGGTACTCTTTGCACAGGAAAAATATAAAGAGGCTGGCGAATGGATTTATAAAGCGTTGCAAAACAAGGAAGAAGCGAGCGCCGAAGTGCTGGAACATTACGGAGATGTGCTTTACAAATTAGGCAATGAATCACAGGCGGTTGAATATTGGATGAAGGCAAAGCAAAAGGGCCCTGGCTCTGATCAACTCGATAAAAAGATCGCTGATAAAAAATATCATCCATAATTCATGAAAAGGTATCCCATATTCTCCTGCTGGTTCTTTTGGTTGTTTCTGGCCTCTCTTTTTATTCTTGAATCCTGCAGCCCTGCGCGGAAAGTGATGAAAGCGCCCATTAAAGAAGAGGGGGCTGATTTCTTATTTGGAAAATTGAAAGAAAAGGAGTTGAAATTCGATTGGTTTTCGGCGAAGTTTTCGGCAGAATATTCGAATAAGGGCAAGGAAAATTCCTTTAATGGCCAGATCCGTATCCGGAAAGACAGCCTGATCTGGATTTCGTTAACCCCTATGCTTGGCATTGAGGCAGTAAGACTGATGATTTCCCAGGATTCAGTTAAGATGATAAACCGGCTCAACGATACCTATTTCATCGGTAATTATGAATATGTAAACCGGTTTCTCAATGCCAACATCGACTATGATTTGTTGCAGGCCATTCTGCTCGGCAATGACCTTGAATTTTACGAGGGCAGTAAATTCAGAGCATCCATCGACCGCGGCGAGTATAAACTCTCAACAGGTGAACGCCAAAAACTCAGGAAATTCGTACGCAACAGCCAGGAAAATCTGAAAATCTATATCCAGAACATCTGGCTTGATCCTGAAAATTTTAAAATCACCAATGCCGACATAAAGGAGATTCGGCGCGATAATATCAAGCTCGAATCGGCATATTCCGATTTTGAGTTGGTACAGGATCAGCTTTTTCCACGAAAGATGAATTACATCATCTGGGCCGATAATACGATCAGAGTCAAAGTTGATTTTTCAAGGATGGCCATCAATGTACCGTTTCAATTTCCTTTTAAAATTCCTGCCAGTTACCTGCCGGTTAAATAACAATTCAACCCGATGATCAGAAGGAAATGCCTTTTCAGCAAAATCACATATGCCAACTTTCTGCTGATGGTATTTTTCATGCTTTCAAATGCAACGGGTTATTCCCAATTGTCAAAAGATAAAGAGAAATTACAGCGTACGAAAAAACAACTTGAACAGGATATCCGTTTTACCAGCGAATTATTGGAAAAAACGCAGAAAAACAAGCAAACTTCTCTCAACAAACTTCAAATACTGGCAAAACAGATCAAAAGCCGGCAAGCGTTGATCAATACCATCAATCTGCAACTGAATGATGTTCAGGTACAGATTTCGGTAGAAAATCTTCAGATCGAACGGATGTCAAAACAGCTTCAGGATATGAAAACGGAATATGCACGGATGATCTATTATGCATACCGGACTATGAATGGGCACAATAAATTGATGTTTATTTTCGCGGCAAAGGATTTTAACCAGGCATATCAGCGTCTGAAATATTACCAGCAGTATAGTTCGTACCGTCGCCACCAGGTTGCCAAGATAGAATCGACAAAACACGCGATTGACGACCACCGGAAGGAACTGGAGTCGGTAAAAATTGAAAAACTAACCCTGGTTCAGTCGCAACAATTGGAAAAACAAAAGCTTGACAGGGAAAAAACGGAGAAGGCCGAGGCTGTTAAAGAGTTTTCATCCAAAGAAAAGCAATTGCTGGCAACATTGAAAGTGAAACAAAAGGCTGCAGCAGAGCTTGAAAATGAAATAGAAAAGCTGATAGCGGAGGATATTAAAGCCTCTGAAGCACGATCGCGGAAAAAGGATGCGAAGCTGAATAAACCGGCATCAACGACAAAAGAGGCAGCCCATAGCCCGGTAATGGAATTTACACCCCTTGAAAAGGAATTGTCATCATCATTCTCTGCTAACCGGGGTCGGTTGCCATGGCCATGTGACCGGGGTTTTATTTCCGGCAGTTTTGGCGAGCATCCCCATCCGGTGCTGGATCATGTTACAGTTAAGAACAATGGTGTCGACATCATGACCGAGCCGGAATCAGCAATTAAGACGGTATTTAACGGAAGGGTGAGCCGTGTGATGTCCTTTCCCAACCTTAATAAAGTTGTAATTATCCGTCATGGTGATTACCTAACAGTTTATTCAAACTTAGAGGAGGTTCGGGTGCGGGAGGGGCAGGAAGTTTCGGCCAGACAGGCTATCGGGAAGGTACATACCAATCCCGATGATAAAAAATCAGAGTTGCATTTTGAACTGTGGCGGGGAAAGGTGATACAAAATCCCGAAGAGTGGCTGGCAGGAAAATAAAAAGGAGGAACAATTGTTGATGAATCATACCGGTGAATTTGCCGCACTGCTTACAGCAGTTTTCTGGACCATAACAGCGCTCACTTTTGAAGCGGCCAGCCGGAAGATTGGCTCGATGGTTGTAAACCTGTTGAGACTGGTTGTTGGTTTTTGTTTTCTGACGCTGTTTGTTTATTTCTACCGGGGATATTTGTTGCCATTGGATGCAACACCCCGTGCCTGGTTTTACCTTACGCTTTCAGGATTGATAGGGTTTGTGTTTGGTGACCTCTGCCTTTTTCAGGCTTTTGTGGTCATTGGAGCCCGTATCTCTATGTTGCTGATGGCATTGGCTCCGCCGATTACGGCCCTCATCGGCTGGATGATCCTGGGAGAGACTCTTTCGTGGAAAAGCTGGATCGGGATGGTCCTGACCATCTCGGGCATTGCCCTGGTGGTGCTAAAAAGACATACCAAGGCCGAAAGCAACGGCGGGTTCAGAAAGGTAAAGTTCAATTACCCGGTTTGGGGAATCTTACTGGGACTGGGCGGAGCGGTTGGCCAGGCTGCAGGACTGGTGCTTAGTAAATTAGGCATGAAGGGATACGACACCTTTGCTTCAACGCAGATCCGTGTCATTGCCGGCATTGTCGGTTTTTCGGTGTTGTTCAGCTTGATGGGATTCTGGAAACATGCCTGGAGGGCGCTTGACAAACGAAAACCCATGCTGCAGCTTTCAGTCGGAGCTTTTTTCGGCCCGTTCTTGGGAGTTTCCTTTTCACTGATCGCCATCAAATATGCTGATACCGGCATTGCTTCCACCATCATGGCCATCGTGCCGGTACTGATCATTCCGCCATCAATGATCCTGTACAAGGAAAAAGTAACTTTTAAAGAAATAGCCGGGGCTTTGATTGCGGTGTTGGGTGTGGCCATGTTCTTCATCTGATTTATCCAACCAGGCGCTTCCCTTCAAATGGGATGAGTTTGGGGTGGATGTGTAACATGTTAATTTTGTAAAAATATGAGCGTACCACTGTTTTTCCATCGTCCACCGGCATCGGACATAAAGAGGCCTGAAAACCCCGGCATCCGGTTTTATGTTGGACTTGTGATTTTCATCATCTCCTTTTTCATGTTGCCGACCGGTTTGGTACTGAAAGAATTTGTGAAGAGTCAGTTCATGAAAGACTTTGTGCTGGGGATTTTCTGGATCAGTGCACCCCTGATGAAAATCGTAAGTGTGGCCATTCTGGGCAAACCTTCGTATGCCTGGATAAACTACAAGATGCGCTATATTTTTTTCAAGGTGGCCAAACCACACCATATTACGCCTTTGCGGTACAATATCGGACTGGTTTTATTTATGCTCCCTTTCCTTCCCAACTATATGATCTCATTAATGCCCCACCTGCTTCCGATCTCAATACAGGCACGTTACATCATCGTCGTTTTCTCGGATCTCGTTTTCATTGCAAGCCTGTTTGTGCTTGGAGGAGATTTCTGGGATAAACTCAGAGCGCTGTTTATCTATAAGGCCAAAGCTAAGTTTGAAAAGGCGCACGGAAAGGATTGAAATACCTCATTCCCAGGGCTGAAGCCGGTAGCATGCAAAGTCATTCAGACGTAACAAATCATGTTTTTACCGTAAATAAACCTGTCAGAGCGTTTAATTATTTATGACCTCTCCCCTGGCCCCTCCCCTTCAAGGAGATGGGAAGGGGTGGGGGCATTTGGGTTAATCCACATGCTGACAGCATTCTACAACCTGAGCCGCAGGCTTACAAAGAACTCCCTGCCTGGAGCAGCCTGATAGCTGTTATAATCCGGTCCGTTGTTGGGCTCTGTGAACCCGAAATATTGCTCGTCAAGGAAATTCTTGGCAAATACACCGATGTCGCCTTTCAGTGAACCCAGTTTCCATGCATAATTGAGGTTGGCATTGAATAGCTTGAATCCATTCACCCAGGAACTGCGGATTTGCCCGTTTTCATGGTATTGGAAATAAATAGAGTCGTCGACCTGGATGCACCATTTCGACTGGTACTGGGCATTCAACGTCAGGGTAAAATGTTTCAGGAACTTTACAGAGGCTTCAGCCGTGAGCATATGTTCAGGGCTTTGAGGAATCCAGTGCCCGGCGGTGCTGTCAGGTGAGGTATACCGGAAATTTGAATAGGAATAGGCAACATCGAATTTAAGGAAATCAACCGGCGAAAAAGACAAAAATGTCTCTACACCCCATCTTTTGCTCTGTCCCATATTGCCAAAGAATGCCGTATTGTTGCCTCTTCCCGGAACACTGTAACGGTAGAATTCATCTTTGGAATTGATGAGAAAACCGGTAACATCATAATAAAACATCTTGCCGATCTCGCCGCGAACACCAATTTCACCACCCATCGAGTTGGTTGGTTTAATAAGCGAATTAAACCCGCCGTATTTTACCGGGTTGTTGTACAGTTCATCTTCTGTCGGGACTAAAAACCCGGAACCATAACTTGCATAGATATTGGCAGCCTTGGCCATATCATAGGCTAAACCGATCCGGAAAGTGGGCTTTTGAAAAACTTTACTGTCACTCACTGTCGAGGAATCCAGCTTGTTATACACGTAGTCATAACGGACATTGAGGATGGCAAAGAGCTTTTTGGCAATATCAAGTTTGTCGATCAAAAACACCCCCGTACTCCGCTGGCGAATGACCTGGTTTATCAGCACTGTCTGGGTGTCAAAAGATTCTTCACTCCAGTAGCTGTCGATCCGGTTGTTATTAAAATCCTTCCAGACAGGTACGGCAAACATGTGTTCATTCATCGTCATCGATTGATAATCCACCCCCAGGCTGAGGTGATTATATAGGTTTTCCTTGCCAAAGTGAAGATTATACTGTGCTGAAATGCCGGGGTTGACGTATGGTTTGTAATCATCGCCATTGTTGGAGGTTTCCCTGTAGTTATTGAACCGCATAAACCCTTTGACCGTGATGTCCTGGTTTTTGGCAAAATCGTATTTTACGCTGGTAGCACCGGTGAGCCGTTGGGTTTTATGAAACTCATTGTAACGGATTGCATCGGTATTGGCTGCCGTATGGCCAACGGTATCGTAACGGCCTAAATTAATTCCTTCGGAGTTCTGATTAAAATAGCTCGTATAGGTAAGCAATTGGGTAACGGTTAATTTAGCGGATGGTGTCCAGGTGAGCTTTTCGCTTAAATTGTCTGACATATAGGACTGGTGTATGCGATAACCATGGCTTTGCATATGGGAATATGAAACCCGGTAGTTCACATTTTTTTGTGTACCGTCAACCTGCCCCAGAATTTTCCAGAAGCCGTGTGAACCGGCAGCGGTATACAATGAACTGTTAACAGGTTTATCACCACCATCTTTGGTTGTGATGTTTATGATTCCGCCGGTTGCACTTGCGCCATACAAAGAAGCAGCAAGTCCTTTAACAACTTCCACATTTTTTACGGTTTCCCAGTCAACATCATATAAATCGGGGGCAAAGCCACCAGGGTTGTTGATGGAAATACCATCGATATACACCCCGACTCCCCTGAATCCGCTTTCGGTTAAAACACCCTGGCCGCGGATGTACACATGAACCCGGGATCCGCCGGTTCCATTGTCAATCCTGACACCAGGAACAAGCCTTAAAGCATCATCGGCTGCGATGGTTTTTGTCATCGTATTTAATTGCCTTGGGGTAACCACCGATATGGCTGCCGGAATTTCCCTCAGGGGAATATTGATCCTTAAAGCGGAAACAACAACTTCATTGAGATATTTTATGGCCGTGGTATCACGCACTGCCGGGGATGATCCCTGCTTATCCTGAGCCATGGCAGAGAAAATGCTGAATAATAAAAGAAAAGAAATTATATAAAGTGATTTCATGGGTTTATAAATTTATTGTTGAATAATTTGTGAATGTCAGTCTTTAATGTACCCACTCCCTGCCAATCCTTCAAATAGGAAGGGGTAAGGCGTGGGTATAACCCATACCCGGATAATGATCCCGGCAGGTGAAAAGATTATGGAAAGAAATCAAACAGATTCCGGAGGAGGGGTAAAGTGGACCAGGTAAACCGGAACAATTATTTGTGTGAAAACAGGGAAATGAAGTGCAATCCCTTGTTCCTGAACGGTCATGGAAGGATATTGAATAAGCGCCTGGGAAATCAGGTTGTATACGAGGGCCAATATCGAATTGTCTTTGTGCGAGGAATCACCGTTGCGCCTGAGGTATAAGGAATAATCGGCTAACAGATCCTCTTCTTTTTTATCCTGGATACAATAGAAAAATGAGGTGTCCCCGTTTTTTCTTTCAGTAACCACGTCATACAGTTTACCAAAGTAAATAAACTCGGTTTTTTTAATACGACGAAATTGAGTTTGCCGTTCCGGATGTAAAATTTTAAGGATGACTGTTTTTTCGTGATTGGCACCACATCTGATCCGGGAGACCATCTCCTGCTGAATCAGGTACTGGTTGTACCTGAATATAATAAAATAGCCCATGGTATTTACCAGGAACAGGATCAGGACGGCGATAACGGCAAGCTTTTTCAAGCGTTTATTTCCGGATAATCAGTTTGTGGAAAGTAGTTCCGTGAGCAGTTGTTAGTGATAGCAAATATACGCCATCCGGAAGAAATTTCAAGTTTATTTTTTTAGGTCCTTGTTCCGTGATGAACGGATCATTTTCATCGTAAACTATCTCGCTGATTGCATTTTTAATTGTCACATGAATTGATCCGGGTTCTTTGTCATTAACTTCTATCATGAACAAGCCACTTCCGGGATTTGGATAGATCCGTGTTGAGGAGGTTGTATTTTCTTCAATCCCGGTACAATTTTTAAATCTCAGATATACAGAATCCCTGTTCTGGCATTGAAACCGGTCTGTTACAAAAAGCCTGATCATGTGTGTCCCTATTCCGCCTGTATTGGCGGTATCATATATCACTTCCGGCGTATTCAGGTTTCCCGGAGTCCAGAGCCAGGTTGAAATTCCTGCTGTATCGGCCGATAAATTAATAGCTTGTTCAGCACACACCGTATCATGCGGGAATACAGATATTTTGGCAACAGGATGCGGGTTTATTCGTAAAAGTTTGTTTTTACTTGTACTGCCGTACGTGCCATAGCCGGTAAGCCTGCATGTTACATTTCCGGCGAACACATCATTTGTTCCGAGTGTATAGGTAGTGGCTGGCAATGTATCATTGCCGAATACCCCGTCACCGGTGGTTGACCATTTCAGTGAATCACATTGTTGAACAGTCGCCTGCAATGTTGCAATCATCCCTGCACAAATGGTATCATCGGGTCCGGGATCCACTGCAGGCAAAACGGGTGGGGGAAAGACAATAAAATCGACCATCGCCCGGTCCTCGCCGGAAAATACCGAGAGATCTTTCTGGTAAATCCACTTGAACAGATGTTGCCCGCTTCCAACCGGGAAAGCAACGCGGGTCCAGGGAGTTATCCCCGACCATTGCCCTTGCAGTACTCCGTCGATGTAAAACAAAAGCCAATCGCATCCTTCCTCGGAAGAGGTGCGCAGGTAAAATGAAATGCTGTCGTCGGTCGCCGATGCATAGGATAGGATAAGTTGTGAATTTTTATAATCAGGAATATAGCCCGACCGGGCACTATAAATTCCTTCCCATGGGTTCTGGGCCGTGATTATCCAGGGCACTAATCCCCCTGATTGCCATGGAAACCTGGTGAATGTATTTGATTCCCAGTTCTCAATCAGGATACCGATCATCTGCCTGAATGATCGTTCCGACCGGTACAACCCCGAATGAATGGAATATTGCAGATCAGCGGCGCTGCCTGTAGGTGCATCTGCACTGACGATGGCCGTAAACACTGCATTTTTGACCTCGCCCGGCGCGAGACTGTCAACGTAAACGCTATCGGATAAAAATGTCACGTAGGGAGAGTTTGATGACAGCAATGCATATACTGATCTGCAGGAAAAATCACCGGTATTGGTATTCGAAACGACCAATTGTACTGTTTCACCCGGATCCAATCGCCCATTGTGGTTCCCTGCCAGGGTATCGACAATGCTGATCCCATTGATTTTCATCGCCGGGGCATGTGATTCCATGGAAAACCGGCTGTACCAGGTTGAATCGGCATCAGTCACCCGCACATTGAACTGAACCAACTGGTTATCGGGAATGGTATCGGAAACTTTAAATGTAAAACCGTTCGGGATGATTTTTACCTGCGCAGAATCGATTGCCCCATAGGCAGCCGTACTATCGGTGATCATGATATACGGGCTATCAGCAGATATATAAGCGTTCACATTAACAGCCTGCTGATCGCCCACATTTTTTAACCCCAACGAAAGGTATAGCGAATCACCATCGTTCATGGTCACGGTGCCTCCACCCGGAACCGGTGACAGGGTGCCGGAATAGTAGGTCACCCAGGGCTGGTTGGGATTGGGCCCCAGTTCGAACGGAGAGGTGAAGGTCATGGCACGGCCTCCATCATGGTTATCTGTCCATACCGGAAAAACTTTCATGTTACGCGACTGGATACCGATGTAATCGCCGAAATAATAGTAGGCCAAACCGGGGATTGGCTCCGGGGTGAAGGTATAATCACTCACTTGCATATCGGCCCATGATAGTCCGCCGTCGTACGACCAGGAAACAAAAACCGATGCATCTGTTGAAGGGAGATTACGATCGTCATAATAAATCACGCACAATCCTCCGGTCACAGGATCGCAGGTGATCCAAGGGAAAAAGTGTTGTTTTCCCAACCCTGACGGATCCTGGTTTACACGGATGGGAACCGACCAGGTGCTACCGCCGTCTGCCGACCGGATGAGGTATACATCAATGTCTGATCCGGTATTTATGCCCGGGAATCCCACATTTGACCATACAACGTAAATGTTTCCCCGGTTTGGACCGGCGCTGTTGTCAACGGCCATCGAGGGAAAGGAGTTTACGCGCATGGCTTTACCAGTCATCGAAGCACGGATTCCCTTGATATTATCAATGATTCTGACAGCAGGTAAGAAAACATCCCCCCCGGTTATGGATTTGGTGAAGCCAATGGCGGTTTCATCCGATGGCCAGGAATCATAAATGCTCCAGGCAAGATAAACCTCGCCGTTCGGACCGGTATGGATGTTAACTCCATGATTCAGCTCCAGTGCAACCGCAGCCGCACTGATGTTTAACGGCGATGACCATGTGAGCCCATGATCGGTTGAACGCACGATTTCGATCTGGTTTGTGTCGGCAGAGCCGGGAATAAAGTTGGTCCAGGCGGCATAAACGTTGTTCTTGAAAGGACTGTCCGTGGCATTATCGATCCATAGATGATTTTTATCGAGCAACCCATTCGCTGAACTGGGTCCATTTGCAACCTTCACCTTTGTCCAGGTTTTACCCTGGTCTTTGCTGTATGAAACAGCCTGTCCGTAATCCACGTTGATCCTGCCCACGTACCACCAGCCATTCAGTCCGATGGCTGTGGAAGGGTCGCCATTGTTGTCGCCGTTGGTTCCCAGGGTTGATCCTCCCCAGTCCTGGCCACCATCGTAGCTGTACAAAGCATCGGCGCCATAACTATCCTGTGCAGACCCAAGTCTCCAACTAGTCGAATTGTTCGAATTTAGTATTACCTCTTCATTTGCCGGATCGATGAAAACTGAATTTTCACTTTGGGTCACATCAGTTTTGTCGGTTACAGGAATGTCAGGTGAATCCTGCGGGTGCATGCCTGGAATGTGAATCATGCTTCCGGTGAAGGTAGCATTTCGTTGCGGGTGCCATGGATTGGGCGTTACATAACCCATGTCGACCATCCTGTTCCAGTATCCGATGTTGTCGATTTTGGTGTTTACCTTGCCCTTTCCGGCTGGTGTTACTTCTGGCAACATTCTCAACGGCTGTGCATAATCCGTTCCCGCAATGAGGGTTACAAACAAAAAGGTGAGTAAAATGTATTTCTTCACAAAAGTGTCTTTATCAAAACAAACAAAGTTACAATAAAAGCAAATACAGGATGAATTTCATGTAACCCCTGATGCATTGTGCGTTAGCATCACGAGTCGCCGGCATCCCTCAGTTTATTCGTATATTTGCCCGCAACATTAATATTCTGATCTCATGATATCCTCTATCATTATTTTATTGATACTTTTTTTTATCAACGGTGCCTTTGTCATGGCTGAAATTTCCTTGGTTTCAGCGCGAAAAACCAGGCTCGAACTTGATGCGCGCAATGGCGACAAACTGGCGAAACTGGCGCTGGACAACGCCAATTCTCCATCGCGCATTTTGTCCACGATGCAAATAGGAATAACACTGGTAGGTATTTTGACAGGGGTTTATTCCAGCGATGAAATTGCGCATGGCATGGCAGGGCTGTTGCTATCCCTTGGTGTCAATCCCGCATTAAGCCATTCGCTTGCACTTACCCTGGTCGTAATCCTTGTTACCTTTGTTTCAATGCTGATCGGCGAACTTGTGCCCAAGCGAATCGGCCTGATCAATTCAGAAGGCATTGCCAAAGCCATGATTCGTCCGCTGCTGGCGATAACATATCTCACTTACCCGTTTACCTTTTTTCTCTCGAAAGCCGGTGATGGAATTCTCCGTTTGATGCGTATAAAACCATCCGCCGAATCGAAAGTGACAGAGGAGGAGATCAAGGCCATGGTGCAGGAGGGGGCCGAAGACGGGGAGGTTCAGGAAATAGAACAGGATATTGTGGAACGTGTTTTCCACTTAGGTGACCGCAAGGTTTCCTCACTCATGACGCACCATTCGGACCTGGTGTGGCTCGATATTCACGAAACCCCGGAAGTGATCCGGCAAAAAATGCGCGACGAACTGCATTCCGTGTATCCCATTTGCGAAGATGACCTTGATAATGTGATGGGGGTGATCTTCATCAAGGACCTCTTCCTGGAAAATGTATGCGATGATAATTTCAACATCAAAGACCAGATCAAACCGGCGCAATTTGTGCTTGAAACACTCACGGCCTATGAAACACTCGAGATATTCAAGATGAATAAAATCCACTACGGATTAGTGGTAGATGAATACGGCTCCACCGTGGGCATGGTTACGCTGAATGACATTCTTGAAGCGCTGGTTGGCGATTTTAACGAACCCAACCCCGATGAACCGCAGATTAACCAGCGCGACGATGGAAGCTGGTTAGCCGACGGACAAATGTCATTCTACGAATTCGCCTATGAGTTCAACATCCAGGGCTTCGATAAAAACAAAGTTAAATTTGATACCCTCGCAGGCCTTGCGATGAGCATCCTCAGGCACATTCCCATCCCGGGCGAGAAGTTCAACTGGAAAGAGTTCGAATTTGAAATCGTCGACCTCGATGGAAACCGAATCGATAAACTGATTATTAAAAAAAAGGATTAATCGCCTGCGGATTTACTTTTTTTTCTTGTAGTCCATTGCAAGTCTGAAGCCAAGAATGCTAAACTTCTTGTCGGGAAATTCATGACCACGCAACGTAACCGATAATCGCACCGGACTATCGATGAAACAACCTCCGCGGAGGGAATTGCAGTTACCTGATTCAGGCCCTTTGGGGTTTTCGGCCGGGCTTTCCTCATAATAGGTATAGCTGATAAGATCATTAGCCCATTCCCATACATTCCCGCTCATATCATATATCCCAAGTTCATTGGGCTTTTTCTGTCCGACGGGATGAAGTTCTGAATTTGAATTAGCGGCATACCATGCAACGTCTCTGGGGTTATTGCTGCCCGAATAGAGGTATCCTTTTGAATTTTTTCCGCCACGGGATGCATATTCCCATTCTGCTTCAGTTGGCAGCCGGTAGATTTTATTACTGAGGCCATTCACTTTTTCTATAAATTTTTCGACGTCATAATAGCTCACATAAATTACCGGGCAATCATCGCAAATAAAGTCTTCAGAGGGATTATTTCCCATCACAAGCTTCCATTGTTTCTGCGTAACCTCGAATTTCCCAAGGTAAAAGCCACTGAGTGTGACTTTGTGAACCGGCTTCTCCATGTCTTCGCCCTTATCACTCCCCATCAGAAACGAGCCCCCTTCAACGAGCACCATATCGAAATCAATATCTCCTGCCGACTGAGCAAAAGCATGATCACATCCTGCGGGAAATACATAACCAGCAAGGCAAATGATCATCCACGAAAATAAATTTTTCATACGAGTTAATTTTAAAGGTTCATCTTGTTTATTACTTAAACGGTACCAAAATCACGCCATTTTGATCCAGCGTCCCCTTCTGTCCATTAATCCAAACAGAAAAGGGCGTATTAACATCAAAGAAAATATAATCATAATCATTAAAAGAAATGCGATCATAGATGAGCGGAATCCGTTCCACCCCCTCATTGGTATAAACTCCCTGCTTTCCGTTTGATGTTACCACTGCAAGGTTACTCCCCCTCAGCACCTCAATTTTATCAAATGAAAAAGGAATCACTTTTGTACCTGTGCAGGTATATAATTCTTTCTTTTGATCTTTCTCAGTGATCACAAGAGAACGCCAGCAACCGGAATCATTTGATAAGTCGAGATAGTTGATTACGTCCTCGGCCGAATCAGGGATAACAACTGAATGAGAGCACCCAATATCATTGGGATCGTCAAAATAGCTGATCATATCATATACCGATGGCAGAATCTGTTTCCCGGTTCTGTCGATCATTCCCCATTTATCGTTGATATGAATAAGCGCCGCCTCTCCGTTGAACTCTACAACATCATTCCATGGAAAATCATATTTTTCACCACGAAGGAAATCCGCACTGTCATAGCCCCTGCCCAGAATTCTCATATGATCAGATTCCCTGATAAAATCGAAGATAAGCGGAACGGTCAATTTTCCGTTCAAATCCATAATTCCTACTTTTCCAATGCAATAATTATTATCACCTCCAGATAGTTTACTCATAGAAATTATTCCCTCCTTTTCAAGAATTTCAAAAATTGATTTTGTATCATCCACCCCGGCGATATAGGGCGTATAGTGAAATAGTTTTTTTACCAGTAATGACGAATCCTTCCACGGAGAGACAAAAGTATATACCGGTGGAACGATTTCGCGGCCGTTGGTATCAATCACGCCATAAAGATTAGTGGAAATATCTCTTACCCTTATTCTATTCGGGAATAGCACAGTTGAATCAGAAAATAAAATATATTCTTCAAGTGTTGTTTTCCTGGAAACTACGGGGAGGTGGTTAAAACCATTTTTCCCAAAATTCCAGAAAATCGGGGCATCCAGGATATATTCCACAAATATTTTATCAATGGCCGAATCAGGAGGTATCAATGTACACAAACACGATTGTGCCAGTAATCCTTGCTTCCCTTTGTTTTTAGTGCGAAAATAAAAGTCCGGCTTTGCTTCATCATAAAGCGGTTCATGGTTAAACGATACATTGCAGGTAGCAGCCATGTTGATTTCATCCATGAATTCCGTGGAATTCCACAAAGATTCAATTTCCAGGTTGTTATTTTCTTTTATTTCCCTCGAAATGATGGAAACTTTG